>NZ_MTEG01000020.1:0-126410 GCF_002108615.1 Klebsiella sp. YJ | reverse complement strand
GGCGCGGGAATAAAATCCCATTCAGACGCCGGATAGATTCAAGCAAGCCAACTTGTCGTCAAAATCGGTGTTGCAAAAACGGGAGTGACCATAGATTCCGTTTTATTCCGGCGACATGCGCCGCCGGAAAAAAGGTGATATCAGGGTGATAAACCACTCACGCTGAGTATGAAAACTCATGTGCGGCATCCTGTTTTATCTGGCTTCCCTGCCGCCGCACAGGAGTCGGGCACATCATCCCTTCAGGACGCGCGCCAGAATATCCAGCGCTTTTGTAAACTGCGCATCGGGGATAGTTAACGGATACAGGAAACGGATAACGTTGCCATAGACGCCGCAGCTCAGCAGCAGCAGACCATTTTCCTGCGCCTTTTGCTGGATGTGGCGGGTGAACTCCGGTGACGGCGCGCCGGTCTGCGGATCGTTAAACTCCACGGCAACCATTGAGCCCTGCCCGCGAATATCAACGATCGCCGGGCAATACTCGCGCGCCTGATTCAGCACCTCTTTCAGGTGGCTGCCAAGCTGTTCCGCACGCTGACACAGCTGCTCTTCTTCGATGACGTCAAGGACCGCATGAGCCGCAGCGACCGCCAGCGGGTTACCGGCATAGGTGCCGCCCAGTCCGCCCGGCGCCGGCGCATCCATCACCTCGGCGCGCCCCACTACGCCAGACAGCGGGAAACCGCCGGCAAGGCTTTTCGCCATCGTCATCAGGTCCGGCTTCACATCGTAATGCTGCATGGCAAACAGCTTGCCGGTACGGGAAAAACCGGTCTGTACTTCATCGGCAATCAGCAGGATGCCGTGGGTATCGCACAGCGTACGCAGCGCCTGCATAAACTCCGCTGGCGCGACGTTAAAACCGCCTTCGCCCTGAATCGGTTCGAGGATAATTGCCGCCACCTGGTCCGGAGCGATATCGGCTTTAAAGATACGCTCAAGGCTTTTCATCGCCTCATCGGTGGTAATGCCGTGGGCAGCATTCGGGTATACCCCGTGATAGACCGAACCAGGGAACGGTCCAAAACCGATTTTGTAAGGTGCGACCTTACCGGTCAGCGCCATGGTCATAAAGGTACGACCATGAAAACCGCCGCCAAAAGTAATCAGCCCCGGACGACCGGTATAAGCGCGGGCAATCTTCACCGCGTTTTCCACGGCTTCCGCACCGGTGGTGAAGAAAGCGGTTTTGGCCGGGCCATCAACCGGCGCCAGCGCGTTAATGCGCTCCGCCAGCGAGACATAGCTTTCGTAAGGGACAATCTGATACGCCGTATGGGTAAAGGCCTCCAGCTGCTGCGCGACGGCGGCAACAATTTTCGGGTGGCGATGGCCGGTATTGAGCACGGCAATTCCCGCAGCAAAATCAATCACCTCATTGCCTTCCACATCCCACAGCGTGGCATTCTCCGCCTTCTCAACAAAGTAATTGCACATTACGCCTACGCCGCGCGGCGTCGCCTGCTGGCGACGTTGATTCAGTTCTGAACTTTTCACCCTCGAATCTCCTGTCATGTGTGTCACGTTATCGCAACAATCTCGAAACTATGTCGTTTATTTACACAGGAGTTGGCCCTATAATCGAGTACCAATTTAGATTATCTGAGGGATCCAATTGCGTTCACTCGTCGGTGACCTTGTGCTGGTCAGATTGCAGGAGGAGACAGACCCGCTGCTGCATAAACGCTTATATAACGCGGTTCGTCGCTCAATTCTGGACGGTTCTTTAGCGCCCCATAGCCGCCTGCCCCCCTCGCGAGATCTGGCCGGGGAGCTCGGCGTATCAAGAAACACCATATTAACAACTTATGAACAATTGCAGGCGGAAGGATATGTGGTTTCCCGCCGCGGGAGCGGCACATTCGTCGCGAAAACCGGGCCGGATATTTCTCTTTCTACTGGCAACATCGCCGTAAACAGCAGCGACTTGACGGCAACCCCCTTTTTGTCCCGTCGCGGGCAACAGTTGCTCAGCCACGTCAGCGCCAGTCCGCGCCAGTGGGGAGCTTTTATCCCCGGCGTACCGGACGTCAATGCCTTTCCCCACCCGCTATTTAGCAAGATTCAGGCCCGTATCAGCCGCCGCCCGAAACCCGAGCGACTGAGCTACAGCTGTAACGGCGGTACGCCTGAACTGCAGCAGGCGTTAGTGGACTACCTTCGCGTGTCCCGGGGCGTCCACTGTCAGGCAGATCAAATTCTTATTACGGAAGGGATCCATCAGGCAATCGATCTGGTGACGCGTATGCTCTGCGATAGTGGCGATCTGGCGTGGGTCGAGGAGCCCTCCTACTGGGGGATCCGCCACGTACTGGCGATGAATGATGTGCGGGTCAATCCGATTACCGTCGATGCCAACGGCCTGTGCCCGCCGGAGACCGTTGAGGAGGCGCCGCATCTGATTTTTGTCACCCCATCGCATCAGTATCCGCTGGGGGCGGTGATGAGTCTGGAACGCCGTCAGCGTCTGTTGGCCCTGGCGCGCCAGCACGGCAGCTGGATCGTCGAGGATGATTACGATAGCGAATTTCGCTTTTCCGGCCAGCCGATTCCGGCGCTGCAGGGACTGATTGCCGACGCGCCGGTGGTCTATATCGGAACGTTCAGTAAGACCCTCTATCCGGGGCTGCGGCTGGGGTATGTCGTGTTGCCGCGCCCGCTGATTGCCGATCTGAAAAGCGCCCATGCCGAGCTCTATCGCGGCGGCCACTCGCTGATTCAGATGGCGCTGGCGGAATTCATTAACGCAGGCCATTACTCCGCTCATATCCGACGAATGCGCCTGCTGTACAGTCGCCGTCGCGCCTGCCTGACCGAGCTGATTCAGCGCTATTGCAGCCCGCAGGCGCTGTCAGATTTCAGCGATAACGCCGCTCTGCATCTGATCCTCAACCTGCCAGATGATGCTGACGATGTTACGATCGCCAGACAGGCCAACGCCCGCAATATTCTGGTGCGTCCGCTGTCACGCTACTATCTGACGGAAGAACGTAAGAAGGGGCTATTGATGGGCTTTGCCAGCCTGGCGGAGGCGCAAATGGAGCCGGCCTTCCAGATCCTGCTTGAGTGCCTGCAGACCTTGTGCCCGCAGGCGCTGGCCGTCGGGGAAGAGGCAGAAAAACAAAACGCCCCAACATAATGTGGGGCGTTATCGGGTGCCTGCGCAGAGGCGAGTATGTACGCTGCCGCGTTATGCTTCGATGGCAGTACGCAGTTTCTTCATCGCGTTCTTTTCCAGCTGGCGCACGCGCTCAGCCGACACGCCATAGCGATCCGCCAGTTCCTGTAGCGTCGACTTATTGTCTTCGTCCAGCCAGCGGGCGCGGATGATATCCTGGCTACGCTCGTCCAGGCCCTGCATCGCGTCGGTCAGCTTGTTGGCCGCCTGCTCTTCCCAGTTATCATCTTCAATGCCATCGGCAAAGTTAGACGTTTTATCCTGCAGGTAGAGCACCGGCGCCATCGGCTGGCTATCGGACTCGTCGTCCGACGACATGTCGAAGGTCATGTCCTGCGCCGCCATACGGGATTCCATCTCACGTACGTCTTTGCTCGACACGCCCAGCTCGCGGGCCACCATCTCGACTTCATCCTGGTTAAACCAGCCCAGACGCTGCTTAGTTTTACGCAGGTTAAAGAACAGCTTACGCTGCGCTTTGGTGGTAGCGACTTTCACAATACGCCAGTTACGCAGAACGTATTCGTGAATTTCAGCCTTAATCCAGTGTACGGCGAAGGAAACCAGACGCACGCCCACTTCCGGGTTAAAACGACGCACGGCTTTCATCAGGCCAATGTTGCCTTCCTGAATCAGATCCGCCTGCGGCAGGCCATAGCCCGAGTAATTACGAGCAATATGAACAACAAAGCGCAGGTGAGACAGGATCAGCCTTTTCGCTGCTTCCAGATCGCCCTGGTAATGCAGCTTTTCAGCAAGCTCCCGCTCTTCATCAGCCGATAACATCGGCCAGCTGTTCGCAGCCCGGATATACGATTCCAGGTTACCAACGGGGGCTAAAGCTAAAGTTTGCATATCTTTGGTCATTCAAATCCTCTCAATCGATATCGTCTGACGTGATGGTTCCCATGAGATGAGCAACAAACATGCCAGCGTTTATGAGCAACGAGAATATCACCCACATTAGTATCAGACAGTGATTTTATCCACAAGTTCCATGCAACGATGTGAATAGATTACGCACAAAATGTGACATGGAAATGAAACGTAGGGAAGAGACAACAGGGACTCTTTCCCTGCAGAGAGACATTCATCAGTGCAGGGAAAGATTATATCAGACTTTTTTTAATCGGGGGTAAAGTGACGTAAATGTTGCACGGTAGCCAGCCAGGCCGCAACCCAGCCGATCATCGAGCAGACAATCAGCATCAGCAGACACTCGTCGAAGCCTAACCCGCTGAGTTCAAACCTGGTGCCAAACACCTGCGCGACTTCCGTCACCGCGGACGACAGTCGCATCACCATAATTTCCGACAAAATCAGCGACAAAAAGGCACCGCAGAAGCCCAGCAGTGCACCGCCATACAGGAACGGGCGCAGGATGAAGCCGTCGGTCGCGCCAATCAGTTTTTGCACGTTAATGGTATCGCGACGAGCAAAAATGCTCAGGCGTACGCTGTTGCCGATAACGAGGAACACGGCCGCCACCATCAGCACGCCAATCAGCGCCGACACACGGCCCACCAGCCCGGTCAACGAGGAGAGGCGGGCAAACCAGCTGTCATCCATACGCACTTCGTCCACGCCCTGAATGTGCGTCACGCGATCGCGCAGCGTATTCAGGGCATTGGTGCTCTGGAAATCCAGCTTCGGCACCACAATCGCGACGGCCGGAAGGGGGTTCTCTTCCAGCATATCCAGCGCGCCACCAAAGCCAGACCAGTTGCGGAACTCGCCAAGCGCTTCATCCCGCGACAGATAGTTCACCTTCTCTACGCCTTGTTCCGCCTGGAGCTGGCCAACCACCCGCGCCGCCGCGTCATCATCCAGCGTTTTCTCAAGATAAACGGTGATCTGCGGTGACGGATAGTACTGCGCCGCCGCGCTGTTGACGTTCTTGTACACCATGTAGCACACGCTTGGCAGCGTCAGCGAAATGGCGATAACCATAATGGTCAGGAAGGTAGCCAGCGGCGTACTTTTTAAATCCTGGACCGCGCCATGCCAGGCATAGCGAACCTGTTCGTTAAAGACGTTGCTCTTACGAGAAGCCGGGCCCGGCGCCGCTTTTGGCCGCTTCGGCGCATTACGCCCGCCACCGCCGCCCGCGCCTGCGCCATTGCGGAGGCGATCGAGCCGGCTACCGAACTGGCGAATCTGGTTTATTGCGTCGCGCTTATTCACCCCAATGGCCTCCATGCATATGACCGTCGCTCAGGGTCAGCATGCGATACGAGCGGCTGGAAATCAGCCCCAGGTCGTGCGTCGCCATCAGAACCGTTACCCCTACGCGGTTAAACTCCTCAAACAGGCGTAAAATCCCTTCCGAGAGCGCCTCATCGAGGTTACCGGTGGGTTCATCCGCCAACAACACCGCGGGCTTATTGACCACCGCGCGGGCAATCCCCACGCGCTGCTGCTCACCGCCGGAGAGTTGAATAGGGAGGTTTTTCGCTTTGTCCAGCAGCCCGACCTTGTCCAGCGCCGCCGACACGCGGCGACGAATATCATCGCCGCTGGCGCCGGCAATAATCAGCGGGATAGCGACATTATCAAACACCGTACGGTCCATCAGCAGGTGGTGGTCCTGGAAAATCATGCCGATCTGACGGCGCAAAAACGGCACCTCACGGCTTTTCAGGCGGCTAATGTCGTGGCCGCCGAATAAGATTTTCCCGGCGCTCGGCCGTTCAATACCGCAGATAAGCTTAAGCAGGGTACTTTTCCCTGCGCCGGAGTGGCCGGTCAGAAATGCCATCTCGCCCGACTGCAGGTGGAAATTCACCCCCTGCAGCGCTTGTCTCCCACCGAGATAGGCTTTGCTGACTTGTTCAAAGCGAATCATGATTAATCCTCTCGGGCAAAAAGTGCCTCAATAAAGTCGCCCGCATTAAACGGACGCAGATCCTCAATACGTTCACCGACGCCAATGTAGCGAATCGGAATACCGAACTGGTCGGCGACCGAGAAGATAACCCCACCTTTCGCGGTACCGTCCAGCTTAGTCAACGTGATGCCGGTCAAGCCAACGGCTTCATGGAACAGTTTGGCCTGGCTAATCGCGTTTTGCCCGGTGCTGGCATCGATGGTCAGCATGACCTCATGCGGCGCATCTTCGTCCAGTTTTTTCATCACCCGGACAATTTTCTTCAGCTCTTCCATCAGGTGCGATTTATTCTGCAGACGACCCGCCGTATCGGCGATCAGCACGTCAACGTTTCGCGCCTTCGCGGCCTGAATAGCATCGAAGATCACCGATGCCGAGTCCGCGCCGGTATGCTGAGCAATCACCGGAATGTTGTTGCGCTGACCCCAGACCTGCAGCTGTTCTACCGCCGCGGCGCGGAAGGTGTCCCCGGCCGCCAGCATCACCGATTTGCCCTGCTGTTCGAACTGACGGGCCAGCTTACCGATAGTGGTGGTTTTACCTACGCCGTTCACGCCCACCATCAGAATAACAAATGGCGTTTTCCCTTCAACATTCAGCGGCTCATCCACTTTCGCAAGGATATCGCCCATCTCTTCTTTCAGCAGGCCATACAGCGCTTCCGCATCACGTAGCTGCTTACGGCTGGCGCCTTCGGTAAGATTGGTAATGATCTTCCGGGTCGTTTCCACGCCGACGTCGGCAATCAGCAGCTGCTCTTCCAGCTCTTCAAACAGATCATCGTCGATTTTTTTGCCGCGGAACAGACTGATAAATCCGGAACCGAGATTCTGTTTGGTTTTAATCAGGCTGCGTTTCAGACGGGCGAAAAAGCCCTCTTTCGTCGGTTTTTCCTGCTCCTGTTGGGCGGAATCATCCGGCTGGCTCTGTTCTTCCGCTTCAACAATCTCTTGCTCATCAAGCGGTTGTGAAGCCAGCGCCAGAGCTTCAAGCTCTTCATCAGACAGTGCAGATTCAGGCTGTTCCTCAGCGCGCGTCTCATCACTCGCCGCATCGTCCACGGCAGCGACTTGTGGCTCATCCGTCACCGCTTCCGGCGTCTGCCCGGCTACCGCTTCCGCGACAACCGGTTGAGCGATCACTTCTTCGACCAGCGGCTCCGGGGCAGCGAGGTCTTCTGTCGGCAGCTGTTCAGCGACAGCCTCTTCCGCCACGGTCTCCGCCACAACCTGTTCAACGGCGGCCTCTTCGACCCACGTACTGGCGGCTGGCGCCTCGTCAATAGCAGCGTGCGGCTGAGGGGTCTCTTCGGCTTCAGCCGGGGCTTCGACCGCAGGCGTCACCGGCGCTGAGTGCGGTAATTCGCTCTCAACAACCTGTTCCGTCACCTCAACGACCTCGGCCGCAAAAGCTTCCGCGTCCTCTTTCTCCACCGCAGAAGCGCTTACCGTCTCCGCTTCTGGTGCCGCCACCGTCTCAGCAGGCAACGCTGTAGCCGAATGCTGTTCGGCAACGTCGGTTTGCCCTTCTACTTTCTGTTCGGTCTCGGTTTCCTGCGCCTGTTCTTTTTGTCCAAAGCCCAGCCAGGAAAAGAAGCCACGTTTTTTCTCTTTTGCCATTTGCGACGACACTCCCGCTGTTTATTCATGGCACAGCTTCGGCATAACAATAGCGGAAGCTGAAAAATGATGAAATTAGTCGGATAGTCTATCACTTAACTTAACTCGCATCACCGCCCCCGGATTAAGGTTTCGTCATCCGCGTTCGATCGCTAGAATAGCGGACTGAAAGTGGAGACCTGAGCAACGAGATGAAGAAACCAAACCACACGGGCAGCGGCCAGATCCGTATTATTGGCGGGCAATGGCGGGGACGGAAATTACCGGTGCCCGAGAGCCCGGGCCTGCGCCCGACGACCGACCGGGTCCGTGAAACCCTTTTTAACTGGCTGGCGCCTGTCATGGTCGATGCGCAGTGCCTGGATTGCTTTGCCGGCAGCGGAGCCCTCGGGCTGGAAGCGCTGTCGCGCTATGCGGGCAGCACCACGCTGCTGGAAATGGAGCGCGGCGTCGCTCAACAGTTGCAAAAAAACCTGGCGACCCTGAAAGCCAGCCATGGCAAGGTGGTCAATACCAATACGCTCAGCTACCTTAATCAGCCCGGCACGCCGCACCATATCGTGTTTGTCGATCCGCCTTTCCGCAAAGGTCTGCTGGAAGAGACGCTGCGTCTGCTGGAAAATAACGGCTGGCTCGCCGATGAAGCGCTCATCTACGTTGAGAGCGAAGTCGAAAATGGTTTACCGCCGGTGCCGGCATGCTGGCATCTGTATCGTGAGAAAGTGGCCGGACAGGTCGCCTACCGTCTCTATCAACGTGAGGCAAAAGGAGAAAATCATGCTGATTAATTTTGGCCGCGTGTTGATGCTGTGCGTCTGGGCATTTTTATTATTAAACCTGTTTCAGCCTTTCCCGAAGCCACTGAACATCTTCGTTAACGTTGCCCTGATTTTTATGATCCTGATGCACGGTCTGCAGCTGACGCTGCTAAAGGCCACTCAGCCGAAAGATGCCCCGCCGCTGGGCCGCTTTGAACAGATCCGTATTTTTATCTTCGGCGTGTTCGAACTGGTGGCCTGGCAGAAAAAGCTCAAGGCCACGCTGCGTAAGAAGTAACCCCCTGGGCTCAAGGTTCTGGCGTAAACGCGACAAACCTTGAGCCTTTGTAGCTTAGCGTTCCCCGATCACCGACGCTCAGCGCATGATATTGCGCCGCCTCAAGTCGAAAACTGACTTCCAGGCCACCGCTTTCCGGCCTGAAGCTCACGTCATAGCGCATATCGCTGCCGGCGGGGGCAACGGTTTGCTGGCGCGACCGGCGATCGTTGAGCACCTTCTCCCGCTTGTTACTCACCACCACCCGCTTTTGTAGCAGCGGCGCGGCGTCGTTATCCATATTCTCCCGTCGTTGCTGCACATAGCGTACCGATGCGGCCACCACAATGATGGCGACGACGATCATAAAAAACAGGGGAACCTTGCTCATTCATCTAACCCATAAGAATTCTCAGGAATAAGCATACCGCGCCTTGATTAACGTTGTCATCTGCCCGCCCGAACCACTACACTAAGTTTCAGTACCGCCAATACACCACTCACTTAATAATAACAGATACAAGGACTTACTATGCTTTGGTCGTTTATTGCTGTCTGTTTCTCCGCATGGCTTTTCGTCGATGCGTCCTATCGCGGCCCCACGTGGCAGCGCTGGGTTTTTAAACCCGTCACGCTGATCCTGCTACTGCTGCTGGCCTGGCAGGCGCCAATGTTCAACGCCATCAGCTACCTGGTACTCGCCGGGCTGTGCGCTTCGCTGCTGGGCGATGCATTAACGCTGCTGCCGCGCCAGCGGGTGATGTATGCGGTGGGGGCCTTTTTCCTGTCGCATCTGCTGTACACGATCTGGTTTGCCAGCCAGATGACGATGTCGTTTTTCTGGCCGCTGCCGCTGGTGCTGCTGGTTATCGGCGCGCTGCTGCTTGCGGTCATCTGGAGCCGGCTGGAAGAGCTGCGCATGCCGGTCTTCACCTTTATCGGTATGACCCTGGTTATGGTCTGGCTGGCCGGTGAGCTGTGGTTCTTCCGCCCGACGGATACCGCGTTCTCTGGCTTCGCCGGCGCGACATTCCTGCTGTTGAGTAATATTGTCTGGCTGATCAGCCACTATCGTCGTCGCTTCCGCGCCGATAACGCCATCGCTGCCGCCTTCTACTTTGCTGGCCACTTTCTGATCGTCCGCGCGCTGTATCTGTAATTTTGCGCTTGACTCTGGAGTCGACTCCAGAGTGTATCCTTCTGGTAATGAGAAAATTATCATTACCGGGAGGGTCCCATGTCGACTCCAGAAACGCAGGATAAAAAAGTCCCACAGTTCTCGTCATTCAAATTAAAGCCGGTTGTCGCCCAGGCTGACAGCTGCTGCACGGAATCTGGCTGTGCCGCCAATAACGCCGCCGACAGCGAGGCGTTAAACGAGGCGCGCTATAGCTGGCTGGTTGAAGGCATGGACTGCGCCGCCTGCGCCCGTAAAGTCGAAACTGCGGTGCGCCAGGTACCAGGCGTCAACCAGGTACAGGTTCTGTTTGCCACCGAAAAACTGCTGGTCAACGCCGATGCCGATATCCGCGCTGCCGTCGAAAGTGCGGTACGTGCCGCGGGCTATACGCTGCGCGATGAAAGCGCCCCGCCGCCGGAAACCTCGCCTCTGCGCGAGAACCTGCCGCTGATAACGCTGGTACTACTGATGGCGCTGAGCTGGGGTCTGGAGCAGTTCAACCACCCCTTCGGCGAGCTGGCATTCATTGCCACCACGCTTGTGGGCCTGTGGCCCGTCGCTCGTCAGGCTCTGCGCCTGATCCGCAGCGGTAGCTGGTTTGCCATTGAAACACTGATGAGCGTCGCCGCCATCGGGGCGCTGTTTATCGGCGCAACGGCCGAAGCCGCGATGGTGCTACTGCTGTTTATGGTTGGCGAGCGTCTTGAAGGCTGGGCGGCCAGCCGTGCCCGCCAGGGGGTAAGCGCGCTGATGGCGTTAAAACCCGATACCGCCACTCGTCTGCGTGACGGCGTGCGGGAAACCGTCGCCCAGCGCGATCTCCGCCCTGGAGACATCATTGAAGTCGCAGCAGGTGGTCGCTTGCCTGCTGATGGCCAGCTGCGCACGCCGTTCGCCAGCTTCGATGAAAGTGCCTTAACCGGTGAGTCGGTACCGGTCGAGCGCCGGTCCGGCGAACGCGTGGCGGCAGGCGCCACCAGCGTCGACCGCCTGGTTCAACTGACGGTAATTTCCGAACCGGGCGACAGCGCCATTGACCGTATTCTGAAGCTGATTGAAGAGGCAGAGGAACGTCGGGCACCCATTGAACGCTTTATCGATCGCTTCAGCCGGATTTACACGCCGGCCATTATGGTCGCCGCCCTGCTGGTCGCCATCGTACCGCCGCTGTTCTTTGCCGCCGCCTGGCTGCCGTGGATCTACAAAGGTCTGACGCTGCTGCTGATCGGCTGTCCTTGTGCGCTGGTTATTTCCACTCCGGCGGCCATTACTTCCGGGCTGGCGGTGGCGTCGCGTCACGGTGCCCTGATTAAAGGCGGCGCAGCGCTTGAGCAACTGGGTCGCATACGTCAGGTGGCTTTTGATAAGACCGGGACGCTAACCGTCGGCCAACCGCGCGTCACCGCCGCAATCGCCCTGAATGACGTGGATGAAGATGGCCTGCTGGCACTGGCGGCGGCAGTAGAACAAGGCTCCAGCCACCCGCTGGCGCAGGCCATCGTGCGCGAAGCCCAGCAGCGCCAGCTGACGATTCCGTCTGCCCGCGGTCAGCGCGCGCTGGCGGGTTCGGGTATTGAAGCCGAGGTTGACGGTCGTCAGATACTGATTTGCGCGGCAGGCAATGACGCCGCCGCAGAGCATGAGGCGCAGATTCAGCAGCTGGAGAGCGCGGGTCAGACGGTTGTGCTGGTATTGCGCGAACAGTCTCTGCTCGGCATTCTGGCGCTGCAGGATACGCTGCGCGATGACGCCCGTCAGGCGGTCGACGATCTGCATCGTCTGGGGGTGCAGGGCGTCATTCTGACCGGCGATAACCCGCGTGCGGCTGCCGCCATTGCCGGGGAGCTGGGGCTGGAATTCCGTGCCGGACTGCTGCCGGCCGATAAAGTCGAGGCGGTCACGGCGCTCAATGCCGCTGCGCCGCTGGCCATGGTCGGTGACGGGATTAATGACGCGCCGGCAATGAAGGCCGCCACCATTGGTATCGCCATGGGCAGCGGAACCGACGTGGCGCTGGAAACCGCCGATGCCGCCCTGACGCATAACCGCTTAACCGGTCTGGCGCAGATGATTGCCCTGGCCCGCGCCACCCACGCCAATATTCGGCAGAACATTGCGATTGCGCTTGGCTTAAAGGGGATTTTCCTTATCACCACGCTGCTCGGATTGACCGGGCTGTGGCTGGCAGTGCTGGCCGATACGGGGGCAACGGTGCTGGTGACCGCTAACGCCCTGCGACTGTTACGTAAGAAATAAGCGGAAAGACCCCGGTGGCGCGTTGCTTACCGGGGCTACGGGAGCGTGCGGTCTTTGGATTTTGTAGCCCGAACAGGGACGTAGTCCCGCCTCCGGGAAGACGGTCTGCGGCAATCGCACCGTTTATCCCCTGGTGGCGCGTTACTTACCGGGGCTACGGGAGCGTGCGATCTTTGGATTTTGTAGCCCGGACAGGGGCGCAGCCCCGCCTCCGGGAAGACGGCCTGCGACAATCGCACCGTTTATCCCCCGGTGGCGCGCTGCTTACCGGGGCTACGGGAGCGTGCGGTCTTTGGATTTTGTAGCCCGGACAGGGGCGCAGCCCCGCCTCCGGGAAGACGGCCTGCGACAATCGCACCGTTTATCCCCCGGTGGCGCGTTGCTTACCGGGGCTACGGGAGCGTGCGGTCTTTGGATTTTGTCGCCCGGACAGGGGCGCAGCCCCGCCTCCGGGAAGACGGCCTGCAGCAATCGCACCGTTTATCCCCCGGTGGCGCGCTGCTTACCGGGGCTACGGGAGCGTGCGGTCTTTGGATTTTGTAGCCCGGACAGGGGCGCGCCCCGCCTCCGGGAAAGGCCGTGCGGCACGTAAACCCGTGCTTAATGGCTTTTACGAATCAGATAGCGGTAGGGCAGCGCCGCGGTTTCTTGCGCCAGCAGCTCATGCTCCATAAAGCGGCAAAAACCCGGAATATCGCGGGTTGTCGCCGGATCGTCGGCGATAATCAGCAGCGTTTCGCCCACCGGCATGGTACGTACGGTCTTACGCACCATCATTACCGGCTCCGGGCAACGCAGGCCCTGAGCGTCCAGAGTGTGGTCAGGGCTGGAGAAAAGTTCGGTCATTTTTATCTCACATCAACAAAACGGCCCTAGTTTACCCCCACTTTTCCGCTACGCAAGTCAGGTTAACGTTTGCGCGAAAAACAACCATTGCAATACCCGCTCAACGCAGTATCATTCTGCCGCTTCAAACTGGTACTCGCGCGTTGGCAAGCCACGGCACGAGTATTGATTTATTGGGTTCCCTCACCCCAACTCTCTGGTCCTGAATCATTCGAGTTGCAGAAAGGCGATACCGCAGTGAATTCCCGAGGGCTTACCCAGGTAAGCGACTGGAATACACGAGGAGAGTCAACGCATCTGCAGTCTGAAGGATAACGGGCATAAAAAGGTCACAATATGAATCCGTTTACAACGTCACAGCGTCAAAAAGCGCTGGTCTGGCTTTCTCTTTTTCATTTGCTGGTTATCACCTCCAGCAACTATCTGGTGCAGCTCCCGATCACCATTTTTGGTTTTCATACCACCTGGGGCGCATTCAGCTTTCCGTTTATCTTCCTCGCCACCGATCTGACGGTGCGGATTTTCGGCGCGCCGCTGGCACGACGCATTATCCTGGCGGTGATGGTCCCGGCGCTGCTGATCTCCTATGGCATCTCGTCCCTGTTTTATATGGGCGAGTGGCAAGGCTTTGCCGCGCTGACCCACTTTAACCTGTTCGTCGCCCGTATCGCCGCCGCCAGTTTCATGGCCTACGCGCTGGGCCAGATCCTCGATGTCCACGTCTTTAACCGCCTGCGGCAAAACCGCCGCTGGTGGCTGGCGCCGACCGCCTCGACCCTGTTCGGCAACGTCAGCGATACCCTGGCCTTTTTCTTCATCGCTTTCTGGCGCAGTCCGGACCCGTTTATGGCGGCGAACTGGGGAGAAATCGCGATTGTCGACTACAGCTTCAAGGTACTGATTAGCATTGTTTTCTTCCTGCCGATGTATGGCATGTTGTTGAATATGCTGCTGAAAAAACTGGCAGATAAATCTGATTTATCCGCATTGCAGCCAGGTTAAGAGTACTCGCAGGTTGATGTGATAAGATAAGCGAATGAGCCGTTAATGGCCGTTTATCGAAAGGAAGATGTCAATGCGCAATTTGGTTAAATATGTCGGTATTGGCCTGCTGGTTATGGGGCTCGCGGCCTGTGATAACAGCGACACAAAAACGCCGACTGCCGGGGCAGCTGCGGAAAGCAACGCCAGCGGACAAACTATCAGCCTGCTGGACGGTAAGCTGAGTTTTTCCCTGCCAGCAGGAATGACCGATCAGAGCGGTAAGCTGGGTACCCAGGCCAACAACATGCACGTCTATTCTGACGTCACCGGACAGAAAGCGGTGATCGTGATTGTTGGCGACAGCACCAATGAAGAATTGAGCGTGCTGGCTCAGCGCCTGGAAGATCAGCAGCGCAGCCGCGATCCGCAGCTGCAGGTTGTCACCAATAAATCGATTGATATCAAAGGCCACACGCTGCAGCAGCTGGACAGCATCATCTCCGCCAAAGGCCAGACCGCCTGGTCTTCCGTGATTCTCGGCAAGGTTGACGATAAGCTGCTGACCCTGCAGATCACGCTGCCGGCAGACAACCAGCAGCAGGCGCAAAGCGCGGCTGAAAACATCATCAACACCCTCGTCATCCAGTAACTACTGGCCTGACGTAGCGGCCTCCGGCGCCACCGCCGGGGGTCGTGTTTTTAACCGCCAGCTCAACAACAGCGCTACCGCCACCAGCCCCGCCGCCGCCAGATAAATGGTGGAAATCCCGGCCCATGCCATCAGCAGCCCGGCCAGCGGCCCGGTGATGCCTAAAGACAGATCCATAAATACCGTATAGGTCGCCAGCGCCGATCCCTGATTTTGCTGCGGCACCGCCTTCACCGCCACCACCCCCAGCGCAGGGAAGACCAGTGAAAAACCGGCGCCAGCGAAGAAGGTCCCGACTTTGGCGATCGGCGAAGTTTCAGCCAACCCCACCAGCAGAAGTCCGACAATCTCAACGCTAAAGCACAGCATCGCGACGTTCAGTCCCCCCAGACGATTAATGCCATTAGGGAACAGCAGACGCGTACCAACAAACGCACAGCTAAATAACGTCAGCGCAAACGCCGCGCCGTCCCAGCCTTTGGCGTCGTAGAACAGGGTAATAAACGTCGCGATCGTGCCAAACCCGGCGGAAGCCAATGCCAGCGCCATCCCATACGGCCAGACCCGGCCCAGCACGGCGCGAAACGTCATCGCTTTGCCCTTCGTTGCTCTGACCGCCGCCCTCGGCAGCGCACACAGAATAGCGACCAGCGCCACGGCCATAATCGCCCACGCCAGCCCCGGCAGTCCGACAAGGGAATAACAGAGCACGCCGAGCGGCGCCCCCATCGCCATCGCCCCGTAAGTCACGATACCGTTCCACGAAATAACCCGCCCGATATGCAGCGAGCCCACCACGCCCACTCCCCATAGCGTTGAACCGGTGCCGGCAAAGCTTTGCCCGATGCCGAGAATCACGCGACCGAGGCACAGCAGCGCCAGGCTAAAGATCGGCCAGCCGCTGCCGACGGCCGCCAGCAGATAGCTCAAACCGCTGAGAAAACAGCCGCACAGCCCGAAGATCACGATCTTTTTCGGTCCAAGAAGATCGGCGTAGCGTCCGGCATGAGGGCGGCTGAGGAGAGTGGCAAAATACTGCAGGCTAATGACCAGGCCGGCCCAGAACGCGCTAAATCCCATCACATCATGGACATAGCCCGGCAGAACGGCCAACGGCAGGCCAATTGTCAGGTAGCTGGCAAAATTAAACATCACAACGGAGACAATCCGCAGATTAAGGCGCACGCCATTCAGCGCCGGTTCGTCAACGGGTTCGGGCATGGGGGTCCACCAGACTTTTACAACAGTGTTTCACTATTACCACGTCGTCTGCTCAAAAGCAGCCCGCGGCGCAGAAATTCGCGCGCGACGGGCCGCACGATCAACCTCAGCATCGGGTACAGCTTCTGTCAGCAAGGACTGCTACAGGGCAACTGGCGTTCATTTTCGCTTCGCCATGGGGGAATGTTTGTGTCGCTAGCCGGAACCGGCCGGCAAGAGAGCCGCATTGGTCAGGAACGAATGTAAATAGCCGAAGGCGGCATCGGTGAGGAGCCAGGATCGCCCGGGAACACAGATAACCCGATAGCCGGAGTGAATGGGCCTGGTCAACACATGCGCAACCGGATGTCTAAGGCATATTTATTTAAATACCGTCAGCGATATACCTGAATATCCCCCGCGAATTAACTGTCTGGCGAATAATAATGTCGTTGGTATAAGCTTCGGAAATTCCCGCTATGCCGTTAAAATTCAACCTCATAAAACCATTCATTATCACTCATTACTGCTGGTGGCCTCGCTCGCTATCCTTTATGATGAAAACCGTCGCATCATTAAGACAACACGAAAATCCATACCGGATATTTATCCGGAACTTTCTGGTGGCCGACATTCATTTTTAACGTCAGCCATTTCATTGTATTACCGGTAATTTGACAGGGAGTGTTCATGAAAAAGTATGTGCAGTGGTTCGCCGCTATTGCGGTTGCAGGCGCGTTGGCCGGCTGTGCGCGCACCGCGCCGGTTGAGCAAATCCAGACCACCGTGAGTGCCGGTCATACTGAGGCTCAGGTGAAACAGGCCATTCTGCGGGCCGGCGTGCAGCGCCAGTGGATCATGTCGCAAACCGCGCCTGGCGCGATCGCCGCGCGTCAGCAGGCTCGCGACCATGTCGTTGAGGTCCGTATTAATTACTCCGCCAGCGGTTATTCTATTCACTACGTCAGCAGCAGCAATATGCTGGCCTCCGGTGGGAAAATCCATAAAAACTATAACCGCTGGGTCCACAATCTGGATAAAGATATTCAGGTAAATTTAGCCGCTGATTCAAGCCTGTGATTGTCCTCGTCATCCCATCATTGATTCAGGAGTCAGCGCGCAAATGCTGACTTCTGAAGAGGCACAGGATCAGAGACTATTCTGATGCTCGACAGGATTCGGCATTATCCTATGTATTCGTTTGCCACCCGGTAGAATATGTGGCGGAAATGTCAGAGTCAGGTCACTGACCTGTTGATGGAATAACAGAATATCTCTCTCAGGCGCGAATAGTTGCCATAATAAATTGCGCTGGCATAGGAAAATATCGAAAATACGCCCTGACTTCGCCGCATAAATTGCCATGCGGTGAATATGCTTGCCGATATGCCCTCAGACTCACCCTGAGGCCGGATATCCGGTCGGCAAAAAGCGGAACGGTAAACAATCCAGGCCGGTAATGCGCCGTTGGTCAAGGCGTTAGCCATACTGTATACGCGTGCCACAACAAAAATAAAAAGTGCCGTTAAAAAATGGCGCTAAGATCACCGATTTATCGCGGATACGCGTTGATGAAATTTGCACTAAACATAGTTGACTGGCAGGGCAGAGCCCCGGGAATGAGCGAAGCGACACAGTGGCAGCAATGGTCACGGCATCCGCACGCCTTCGATCCCTCAGCCCCACAGGCAAAATTAACCGAATTACCGATGATGACCGCCAGACGCCTTAGCTCCGGCAGTAAACTCGCCGTTGAGTGCGGGCTGGCAATGCTGCGCCGTCATCAAATCGACGCCATACTGTACACCAGCCGCCACGGCGAACTTGAACGCAATTATCGTATTCTCCATGCCCTGGCGACGCAGCAGGCCATCTCCCCGACCGACTTTGCCCTGTCCGTCCATAACTCGGCGGTGGGGAATCTGACCATTGCCGCACAGCGGCCGATCGTTTCCTCCTCTCTGTCGGCCGGGCGGGATACCTTCCAGCAAGGGCTATGCGAAGTCATGTGCCTGCTGCAGGCGGGCTATCAACGGGTATTAATGGTGGATTTCGACGGCTACCTGCCCGAGTTCTACCATCCGCAGCTATCGCCAGAAATGCCAACCTGGCCCTATGCGCTGGCGCTGGTGATTGAAGCCGGGGCGGCATTGCGCTGCGTCACCCGTCGCAGCGCACCGTCCGCAGAGACCGCGCTGCCGCAAAGCCTGTTATTTTTACAACACTATTTGCAGGACAGCCCGGCCTTTACCCTGCCCGGCGAGCGCGTGCAGTGGCAATGGAGTCGCACATGAGCCCTCTGCTGGCACGTCTGAACCGGGTCTGGCGGGGAGCCATGACCGGCGTCTGTTTCGCCTTGTTCGGTCTTGGTGGACTGCTGCTGTCCCTCATCTGGTTCAACCTGCTGCTGATAGTTATCAGGAACAAACCCCGTCGCCGCCGTCTGGCGCGGCGCAGCATTGCCGCCAGCTTCCGCCTCTTTTTGGCGGTGGTCAGAGCCGTCGGCGTGCTGGATTACCGCATTGAAGGCGGTGACATTCTACGCCAGGAGCGCGGATGTCTGGTGGTGGCCAACCATCCCAGCCTGATCGACTACGTGATGCTGGCGTCGATCATGCCGGAGACCGACTGCATGGTAAAAAGCAGCTTGCTGAAGAACCCGTTCGTCAGCGGCGTGATTCGCGCGGCGGATTATCTGCTTAATGACCAGGCGGATTCGCTGCTGCCCGCCAGCCTGAACCGCCTTCAGCAGGGTGATACCATTTTGATTTTCCCCGAAGGCACGCGGACGCGCCCCGGTGAGCAGATGACGTTGCAGCGCGGTGCGGCCAATATTGCCGTGCGCTGCGCCAGCGATTTACGGGTCGTGACAATCCGCTGCAGCGAACACATGCTTGGCAAGCAGTGCAAATGGTACGATGCGCCGCCCAGCAAACCTCTGTTTACGATTGAGGTGCGGGATCGGATACGTATCAACCAGTTTTTCGATGCCAGCTCACAGACGCCATCGCTGGCGGCACGGCAGCTAAACCGGCATCTTTTGCTTCAATTACAATCAGGTACTACGCCTACTTCAGGAATTAATGATGCAAGCGCTCTATCTTGAAATTAAAAATCTCATAATTACTACGTTGAATCTGGAAGAACTGTCGGCTGACGACATTGACACCGATGCGGCACTCTTTGGCGATGGCCTGGGTCTGGACTCCATCGACGCCCTGGAGCTAGGGCTGGCGGTAAAAAACCGCTATGGCGTGGTGCTCTCCGCCGAAAGCGACGAGATGCGCCAGCATTTCTTCTCCGTTGCCACCCTGGCCGCGTTTATCGACGCTCAACGTACCTGAGGCTCGCCCCATGACTGAATCACATGATATTTATGCCGACGTCTCGGCACTGCTGGTTAAGCTGTTTGAAATCGATCCTGAGGATATCAAACCGGAAGCGCGGCTGTACGAAGACCTGGAGCTGGATAGTATCGACGCGGTCGATATGATCGTCCACCTGCAGAAGAAAACCAGCAAGAAAATCAAAGCAGAAGAATTTAAAGCCGTGCGCACCGTGCAGGATGTGGTTGATGCCCTCGAACGCCTGTCCCGGGAAGCCTGATCCGCATGTCGGGGGCACTTTCACGCAAGGGTATTCTGCTGCTGACAAGCCTGCTCCTGCTGGCCTGGCCTTGTGTTATCTGGCTGGGCCTCGCGCATAACAGCCTGCGCTGGCTGCTTCCTTTAATGGTGCTGCTGCTGTATTTACGCCTGCGCCAGACCCGGCGTCAGGCGGGTCCGCTGCGGATCGTCACCCAGGTGGTCGCGCTGGCGGGGATCGTCCTGTGCGTGGCCAGCACGCTGTTGAAAACGCACCAGCTGCTGCTGTTTTACCCGGTGGTGGTCAACGCCGTGATGCTGGCTGCGTTCGGCGGTTCGCTGTGGACAACCATGCCGCTGGTGGAACGCCTGGCCCGCATACAAGAGCCTCACCTCCCCGCCGCCGCCGTGCGCTATACCCGTCGGGTCACGCAGATCTGGTGCCTGTTTTTTATCGTCAATGGCAGTATCGCCCTCTTTACGGCGCTGTACGGTGATATGGCGCTCTGGACCGCATGGAACGGCATGATCGCCTATCTGCTGATTGGCGCGCTGATGGCCGGAGAGTGGCTGGTACGCCGTCGGGTGATTAAGCGAGAATCCTCATGATGCCGCCTCTTTCTGTGGTCCGCTGGCTGAGTACCCCGCGTTCGGCCGACACCCTCGTGGCCTGGCGGGGCGACCAGGTCTGGACCCTGGGCCATCTGCGCGATGACGTTGCGCACTGCGTGGAGCGGCTGCAGCAGCACCAGGGTCAACGCTGGGCGCTCTGTTTTGACGACAGCTATCTGTTTCTGGTCGCGCTGCTGGCCACGCTGCATGCCCATAAAACGCCGGTGATCCCGGGGCATAGCCGCCTCTCTCAACTGGAAGAGCAACGCGCGCTGTTCGATGGCGTGCTCAGTGAAAAGCCTCTTGGCTGGAGCGGCCCGACATGGGTCATCAGCCGTTCCCGACGCCCTCCCGCGCAGACGGTCACCTTCCACCAGTTGGCTGATGACGCCACCATTGAGCTGTTCACTTCGGGTTCGACGGGGCAGCCGAAGCGAATTATCAAATCGCTGGCCGTTCTCGACCGCGAGGCTGAACTGCTGGCCACGCGCTTTGCCGACCGGCTGGCCGGCTGTCGTATTGTCGCTTCGGTGGCGCCCCAGCATCTTTACGGCCTGACCTTTCGCATTTTCCTGCCCATGGCGCTCGGCCTGCCGCTAGATGCGGCCATGCTGAATTATGCCGAACAGCTCAGCGCGCTGGATCCCCGGCATCGCTATGCGTTTATCAGCAGCCCGGCCTTTTTGAAGCGCCTTGACCCCCGGCTGACCCCGCCGCCGGTGGCAATCCTGTTCTCTGCCGGCGGAGTACTGCCCTGGGAACAGGTGACCGGAGCGGCCGACTGGCTTAAATGCTGGCCGGATGAGATTTACGGCAGTACCGAAACCGGCATCCTTGCCTGGCGTTGCCGCGAGCAGGAATATGGCAACTGGCGGCCTTTCCCCGGGGTCAAACTTCTCCCTGAGGGCGAAGCGTTTCGCGTATTTTCGCCGCTGATTGCCGAGCGAGATGGTCTGTTACTCGACGATACCCTGCAACTCACCGCCGACGGACACTTTCGCCTGACCGGGCGCCGTGGACGGGTGGTTAAAATTGAAGAAAAGCGGATTTCGCTCAGCGAAATTGAACAGCGCCTGATGGAACTGGAGGGGATTCGCGACGCGGTGGCTTTACCCGTCAGCCGCGGTGGCCGACAGGCCATCGGTGTCCTGCTGGTGCTCAATGACCATACCCGTCAGCAGTGGCTGTCCGCCAGCAAACCCCTTGAGCAGGCGTGGCGGCGAGCGCTTCGGCCAACGCTTGAGCCGGTCGCCATTCCCCGCTACTGGCGCAGTATCGATGAGATCCCGGTGAACAGCATGAATAAGCGCGTGTATGCGCAATTACAGGAGTTATTTCATGAAACCCCATGAAATTAAAGGGAATCAGGCGCATCCGCAACAGGTTGAGATTGTCTTGTACCTCGATCCTGGCCTTTTCTGGTTTAGCGGCCATTTTGCCGTACAGCCGCTGCTGCCCGGCGTTGCCCAGCTGGACTGGGTAATGCATTACGCCACCACGCTGCTGGCGCCAGGCTGGCGGTTCCACAGCATTCAGAACGTCAAATTCCAGGCGCCGCTGCTGCCGGATGCGACCGTCACGCTCACCCTGCACTGGCAGGAAGCGCGCCAGATACTCACTTTCAACTATCAGCGCCACGATGGCGAAGCGCGGCATACCGCCAGCAGCGGGAAAATCCGTCTATGTCAGTAACCTTCGCGCCCTGTGTGGTGATCCCTTGCTACAACCACGGCGCGATGATGCCCCAGGTGCTGGCCCGTTTACGGTCCTGCAATCTGCCGTGCATCGTGGTCGACGATGGCAGCGACGCGCCGACGCGCCGGGTGCTGGAACAACTGGCGGCGCAGGAGCCCGGGTTGACGCTGATTCGCCTGACGGAAAATGCCGGCAAAGGCGCGGCGGTGATCCGCGGCCTACAGGCCGCAGCCGCGGCGGGTTTCAGCCACGCCGTGCAGGTGGATGCCGACGGGCAGCACGCCATTGAGGATATTCCGCAGCTGCTGGCTCGCGCGCAAGCGCACCCGGCCGCGCTGATCTCCGGGCGGCCCGTTTACGACGACACCATTCCCCGATCGCGCCTCTATGGCCGCTGGATTACCCACATCTGGGTGTGGATAGAAACGCTCTCGTTCCAGCTGAAAGACAGCATGTGCGGCTTTCGCGTCTACCCGATTGCGCCGACGCTACAGCTGGCGCAGCGCGTGGCGCTGGGTAAACGAATGGATTTCGATACCGAGGTCATGGTGCGTCTCTACTGGCAGGGCAATGACAGCCATTTTGTGGCGACCCGCGTGACCTACCCCGTGGACGGGCTGTCTCATTTTGATGCGCTAAAGGATAACTGTCGCATCTCCTGGATGCACACTCGCCTGTTCCTCGGCATGCTGCCGCGTATCCCTTCCCTGCTGTTTCGCCGTCGGGCAAGCCACTGGGCGCAGCAGCAGGAGCTCAAAGGGCTGTGGGGAATGCGTCTGATGCTGCTGGTCTGGCGGCTGCTGGGGCGTAGGGCGTTTTCGTGGCTGCTCTACCCGGTGGTGGCCGTCTACTGGCTGACCGCGCACCGCGCCCGTCAGGCCTCGCAAAACTGGCTCTCCCGCGTGCGCGTGCAGCTTAGCGCCCGTCAGCAACCGCTGCCCGCGCACCTCAACAGCTATTGCCATTTTCTGCGCTTTGGCGAGGCGATGCTCGACAAAATCGCCGGCTGGCGCGGCGAATTACGCTTCGGACGCGATGTGGTTTTCGCCCCCGGAGCGGAAGACGCGCTCAGCAACACCACGCCAGGCGGCAAGCTCTTACTGGCCTCCCATCTCGGCGATGTCGAGGCCTGCCGGGCGCTGGCGCAATTGCAGGGCGGTCAGGTCATTAACGCGCTGGTGTTTAGCGATAACGCCCGCCGCTTTAAACAGATCATGGAGGAGATGGCGCCGCAGGCCGGGATCAACCTGATGCCGGTGACCGATATCGGCCCGGAGACCGCGATGCTGCTCAAAGAGAAGCTGGAGCGTAACGAATGGGTGGCTATCGTCGGCGACCGCATCGCCGTGACGCCCCAGCGCGGCGGCGAATGGCGCGTCTGCTGGAGCAAATTCATGGGGCAGCCCGCGCCTTTTCCGCAGGGGCCGTTCATTCTGGCGTCGATCCTGCGCTGTCCGGTGCAGCTGATTTTCGCGCTGCGCCAGCAGGGCAAACTGCATATCCATTGCGAACCCTTCGCCGACCCGCTGACGCTGCCTCGCGCAGAACGCCAGGCGGCGTTACAGCATGCCATTGACCGCTATGCAAAGCGCCTTGAGCACTACGCGCTGCAGTCGCCGCTGGACTGGTTCAATTTTTTCGATTTCTGGCAGCTGCCGGATGCCAAAGAGAAGGAGTAAAGGGTGCTGAACGATCCCCGTTTTACTGCCGAGGTAGAGCTGACCGTACCGTTTCACGACGTCGATATGATGGGCGTGGTGTGGCATGGCAACTACTTTCGCTACTTTGAGATTGCCCGCGAGGCGCTGCTTAATCAGTTCAACTATGGCTACCGCCAGATGAAAGAATCCGGCTATCTCTGGCCAGTGGTGGATACCCGGGTGAAATACCGCGACGTGCTGACCTTTGAACAACGTTTTCGCGTGCGTGCCCGGATAGAAGAGTACGAAAACCGGCTGCGCATCGGCTATGAGATTTTTGCCGCCGACAGCGGAAAACGCACCACCACCGGCTATACCATCCAGGTCGCCGTGGAGGAGAAGAGCCGTGAGATGAGCTTCGTCAGCCCGGATATCCTGTTTGAGCGCATGGGGGTGAAGCCATGAGATGGTGGCCCCTGCTGGCGCTGCTGATTAGCCCGTTGGTCAGCGCCCTGACGCTTGACGATCTGCAGCAGCGCTTTACCGAACAGCCGGTGATCCGCGCCCACTTCGATCAAACCCGTACCATTAAGGATCTGCCGCAGCCGCTGCGATCCCAGGGCCAGATGCTGATCGCCCGCGACCAGGGGCTGCTGTGGGATCAGACCGCACCGTTCCCGATGCAGCTCCTGCTGGATGATAAACGGATGGTACAGGCGATCGGCGGCCAGCCGCCGCAGACGATCACCGCCGAGAACAACCCGCAGATGTTCCAGTTCAACCATCTGCTGCGCGCGCTGTTTCAGGCCGACCGTCAGGTGCTGGAGCAGAACTTCCGCGTTGAGTTTGCCGATACCGGCGAAGGGCGATGGACCCTGCGCCTGACGCCGAAAACCACACCGCTGGATAAAATCTTCGCCACCATCGACCTGGCTGGCCAGCGCTACCTGGAAAATATTCAACTCAATGATAAACAAGGCGATCGTACCGATATCGTCCTCTCTCAACATCAACTGACGCCCGCGCAACTGACCGATGACGAACGACAACGATTTGCTGCACCGTAACCGCCGGAGCATCGCGCTGCTGTGGGGCTGCGCCTGCCTGCTGATGCTGGGCGTTCTGCTGACGCTGCTGCCGCAATCGCGGGTCAACAGCAGCGTGCTGGCGATGTTGCCGAAGCAGACCCTTGGCGCGATTCCCCCGGCCCTGAACGATGGCTTTATGCAGCGGCTGGACCGGCAGATAGTCTGGCTGGTGAGCCCCGGCAAGCAGGCCGGTCCTCAGGCGGCAGGCGAATGGCTCACTCTCCTTCAGCAATCGCACGCTCTCGCAGAGGTGAAAGGCCCGATGGATGCCGCCAGCCAGCAGGCCTGGGGAACATTTTTCTGGCAGCACCGCAACGGGCTTATCGATGATGCTACCCGCGCCCGCCTGCAAAACGGCGGCGCGGCGCAGGCGCAGTGGGTCCTCTCCCAGCTCTACTCCGCCTTCTCCGGCGTCAGCGGCAAAGAGCTGCAAAACGATCCGCTGATGCTGATGCGCGGCGCGCAGCTGGCGATGGCGCAAAACGGCCAGCGTTTGCAGCTCAAAGATGGCTGGCTGGTAACCCAGGATAAGCAGGGAAACGACTGGTATCTGATCCACGGCGAGTTGGCCGGATCCTCATTCGATATGCAGCAGACGCACCGCGTCGTGACGACCCTCGCGGAGCTGGAAGAGCAATTAAAAGCGCGCTACCCGCAGGCACAGGTGCTCGCCCGCGGGACGGTGTTTTACAGCGACTACGCCAGCCAGCAGGCGAAGCAGGATATCTCCACCCTCGGCATCGCCACGCTGCTTGGCGTGATCCTGCTTATCGTTGCGACTTTCCGTTCGCTTCGTCCGCTGCTGCTGTGCGTGATTTCCGTTGGCATTGGCGGGCTGGCGGGCACCGTCGTCACGCTGCTGCTGTTTGGCGAACTGCATCTGATGACGCTGGTGATGAGCATGAGCATTATCGGTATCTCCGCCGACTATACGCTGTACTATCTCACGGAACGTATGGTCCACGGGCATGATGCCACGCCGTGGCAAAGCCTTGCCAAAGTCCGCCGCACGTTGCTGCTGGCGCTGCTGACGGCCGTGGTGGCCTATCTCATCATGATGCTCGCCCCCTTCCCCGGTATTCGTCAGATGTCGGTGTTCGCCGCCGTCGGACTGAGCGCCTCCTGCCTGACGGTGATTTTCTGGCATCCGCTGCTGTCCCGCGGTCTGCCGGTTCGCCCGGTGCCGGCAATGGGGCTTATGCTTCGCTGGCTGGCGGCATGGCGACGCAACAAAAAACTGTATATTGGCCTGCCGCTGACGCTGGCGCTCTTATCGCTGGCCGGTATCGCCACCCTGCGGGTCGATGACGATATTTCACAGCTCCAGGCGCTGCCGCAGCATCTTCTGGCCGAAGAAAAAACGATCGTCGCCCTGACCGGCCAGAGCGTGGATCAGAAATGGTTCGTGGTCTACGGTGCGACGCCGCAGCAGACGCTGGAGCGGCTGGAGGCCTTTACTCCTGCCCTTGCCCAGGCGCAACGTCAGGGGATGCTCAGCGGTTATCGCACGCTTCCGCTCAATTCGCTGGCCCGTCAACGCCAGGATCTGGCCCTGCTCAACGCGGCAGCCCCGGCGGTCACCGCCGCGCTGCAAAACGCCGGGCTCAAAACGGTCGATGCCGATCTTTCCGCCATGCCGGTCACGGTCGATGACTGGCTTGCCAGCCCGGCCAGCGAAGGCTGGCGCCTGCTGTGGCTGACGCTGCCAGGGGGCGAAAGCGGGGTGCTGGTTCCGGTTGACGGCGTGAAAACAAGTGCGGCGCTACGGGCCCTGAGTGAAAAACAGCCCGGCGTCGCGTGGGTAGACAGAAAAAGTGCCTTTGACGAACTGTTTACTCTCTATCGCCATATTTTGACGGGGCTGCTGGTGGTTGCGCTGGCGGTCATCGCCTGTGGCGCCATATTGCGTCTCGGCTGGCGCAAAGGGTCGATCGGCCTGCTGCCCTCCGTGCTGTCATTAGGCTGCGGGCTGGCGGCCCTCGCCTTCAGCGGCCACCCGGTGAATCTGTTTTCACTGCTGGCGCTGGTGCTGGTGCTGGGGATTGGTATCAACTACACCCTGTTTTTCAGCAACCCGCGCGGAACGCCGCTGACGTCACTGCTGGCGATCATCCTCGCCATGATGACCACCCTGTTGACCCTCGGCATGCTGGTCTTCAGCGCCACCCAGGCCATCAGCAGTTTTGGCATTGTGCTGGTCAGCGGTATTTTCACCGCTTTCCTGCTCTCCCCGCTGGCGATGCCCGGTAAAAAAGAGAAAAAAAGACGATGATTAAACACAGACTCCGGTGCGCCGCGGCGCTGGCCGCCACCTTCATCCTCGCCGGGTGCAGCCACTCGTCGAGCCCCATGCAAGGGCGACCGCAGGCATGGCTGGAGCCGGGAACCCGCGTGACGTTACCGGCGCCGGGCATCACCCCGCCGCTGAATGCCCAGCAGCTGCTTACCGGGCGTTTTCACGGCCAGACTCAGTCGCTGCTGGTGATGCTCAACGCGGATGAGCAAAAAGTCACGCTCGCCGGTCTCTCATCGATGGGGATCCGCCTGTTTCTTGTGACCTATGATGAAAAGGGGCTGCACACCGAGCAGTCTATCGTGGCCCCGCAGCTGCCGCCGGCAAGTCAGGTGCTGGCCGATGTGATGCTCAGCCACTGGCCTGTCGCCGCCTGGCAACCGCAGCTGCCGGGCGGCTGGACCCTGACCGACACCGGCGACCGCCGCGAGCTACGCAACGCCAGCGGCCAGCTGGTGACGGCGATCGTCTACCTGAACCGGGATGGTAAGCGCGAGCCGATCAGCATTGAGCAGCGGGCCTTTAAATACCACATCACCATTCAATATCTGGGTGACTGAGATGATCTACATTTCTGCTGTCGGCATGATCAATGCGCTGGGCGACAACTGCGATGAAATCGCCGCGAATCTGACGCGCGGTGTTGCCCCCGGCATGCGCCCGCGTGCGGGCTGGCTAGAGGGACAGCCCGCAGCGGTACTCGGCGGCGTGGATGCCGTCCTGCCTGCCATTGCCGATGATTTTGCGGCCCACCGTTCGCGCAATAACCAGCTGCTGCTGGCGGCGCTGACCCAGATTCGTCCCCAGGTCGATGAAGCCATCGCGCGCTTCGGCAGCGACAGAGTCGCGGTGGTGCTTGGCACCAGCACCTCCGGCCTCGACGAAGGTGATATTCACGTGGCGGCCACGCTTAACGGCGGGGCCAGCGCTGGCTGGCAATATCCGCAGCAGGAGCTGGGCGATCCTTCGCGTTTTCTGAGCCACTGGCTGGCGCTGGACGGCCCGGCGTTCACCCTCTCCACCGCCTGCTCCTCCAGCGCCAGGGCCATGATCAGCGGGCGACGGCTGATTGAAGCCGACCTCGCCGACGTCGCGATTGTCGGCGGCGCCGATACGCTGAGCCGGATGCCGGTGAACGGTTTTCATAGCCTGGAGTCCCTCTCGGTGACGCGATGCCAGCCTTTTGCCCGCGACCGCTGCGGGATTACCATCGGTGAAGGGGCGGCGCTGATGCTGTTGACGCGCGAGCCGCAGCCTATCGCACTGCTGGGCGTCGGCGAATCAAGCGATGCGCACCATATTTCGGCCCCGCATCCACAGGGCGAAGGCGCCATCCGCGCCATTACCCAGGCGCTTGACGATGCCGGCATCACCGCCGGGGCGGTGGGCTACATCAACCTGCACGGCACCGCCACGCCGCTTAACGATCGGGTGGAGTCGCAGGTCGTGCAGCAGCTGTTCGGCGACACCGTGCCGTGCAGCTCAACCAAACACCTCACCGGACATACTCTCGGCGCCGCCGGGATCACCGAAGCGGCAATCGGGATGCTGATTTTGCAGCGTCATTTGCCACTGCCGGCCCAGGATTTCAGCCTCTCGCCGCGCGACCCGGCGCTGGCGGAGTGCGGTATTATCGCCACGGCGCAGCCTCTTGAACGCCCGGTGATTTTGTCCAACTCATTTGCCTTTGGCGGCAACAACGCCAGCATTTTGCTCGGGAGAGTTTCATGAGCCATTACCTGGCGCCCGGCGCCTATCTGCCGCACGATGCCCCGATGCTGCTGCTCGAAGAGGTGCTGGAGGTGACCGAGGAAACGGCCGCCTGCCGCGTGACCGTCGCCTCCGGGGGCGTACTGACGCCGTTTCTTGATGCCAACGGCGATCTGCCGGGCTGGTTTGCGCTGGAGCTGATGGCGCAGACCATTGGCGTCTGGTCCGGCTGGCATCGTCAGCAGAAAAACCTGGACAACATCGCCCTCGGTATGGTGCTGGGAGCCAGAGAACTGGTATGCGCCGCCGGGGTTCTGCCTGCCGGGCATACGTTGACCATCGCAGTCAGCTTATTAATGCAGGATGAACGTTTCGGTAGCTTCGAATGCACCATCTGCTGCGGGAATGACACGCTGGCAACGGGCCGCATCAACACCTTCCAGCCCACCCAGGAAGAGTTAACGACGCTTTTTAATCAGGGAGAGAAACCATGAGTCGTTCCGTATTAGTGACCGGTGCCAGCAAGGGTATCGGGCGTGCCATCGCCTGCCAGCTGGCGGCCGATGGCTTTATTGTCGGCGTCCATTACCATCGTGACGCAGAGGGCGCGCAGGAGACGCTGAAGAGCCTCCGCGCCGCCGGGGGAGCAGGCCGGACATTGAGTTTTGATGTCGCCAACCGTGAACAGTGCCGCGAGGTGCTGGAGCAGGAGATCGCGACTCATGGGCCGTGGTACGGCGTGGTGAGCAATGCCGGCATTACCCGGGATGGCGCCTTCCCGGCGCTCAGCGACAACGACTGGGATGCGGTGATCCACACCAATCTCGACAGTTTTTATAACGTCATTCAGCCGTGCATCATGCCGATGATCGGCGCCCGTCAGGGCGGACGGATTATCACGCTCTCTTCGGTGTCAGGAGTCATGGGCAATCGCGGGCAGGTTAACTACAGTGCCGCCAAAGCGGGCATTATCGGCGCGACCAAAGCGCTGGCCATTGAGCTGGCAAAACGCAAGATCACCGTCAACTGCATTGCCCCTGGGCTGATTGATACCGGGATGATCGCCATGGAAGAGACCGCCCTCAAAGAGGCGATGTCGATCGTTCCGATGAAACGCATGGGTCAGGCCGAAGAAGTCGCCGGACTCGCCAGCTATTTGATGTCGGATATTGCGGGCTATGTGACGCGTCAGGTGATTTCCATCAATGGAGGTATGCTATGACTCGTCGCGTCGTCATTACCGGCATGGGCGGCGTCACCGCCTTCGGTGAAAGCTGGCAGGCGGTATCCGCCAGACTACAGGCCTACGAGAACGCCGTGCGCACAATGCCGGAGTGGCAAATCTATGATGGTCTGCATACGCTACTCGGCGCGCCTGTCGACGATTTCACCCTGCCAGAGCACTATACGCGCAAGCGTATTCGCGCCATGGGCCGCGTCTCGCTGATGTCCACCCGCGCCAGCGAACTGGCGCTGGAACAGGCCGGACTGATTGGCGAGGCGGTTCTCACCAATGGCGAAACCGGTATTGCCTACGGTTCCTCTACCGGCAGCACCGGTCCGGTCAGCGAATTCGCCACCATGCTGACGGAAAAGCATACCAATAACATCACCGGCACCACCTACGTCCAGATGATGCCGCACACAACCGCAGTGAACACCGGCCTGTTCTTCGGCCTGCGCGGGCGGGTCATTCCCACCTCCAGCGCCTGCACCTCCGGCAGCCAGGCGATTGGCTATGCCTGGGAGGCGATTCGTCACGGCTATCAGACCATCATGGTGGCCGGCGGCGCTGAAGAGTTGTGTCCGTCGGAAGCCGCTATTTTCGATACGTTGTTCGCGACCAGCCAGCGTAACGATGAGCCGAAAACCACACCGTCGCCGTTCGATGAAGCCCGTGACGGACTGGTGATTGGCGAAGGCGCCGGCACCTTTGTACTGGAAGAGCTGGAGCATGCCAAAGCCCGAGGGGCGACGATTTACGGTGAAATCATCGGCTTCGCCACCAACTGCGACGCGGCGCATATTACCCAGCCGCAGCGGGAAACCATGCAAATCTGCATGGAGCAATCGCTCAGGATGGCCGGTTTAAGCGCCGAGGATATTGGCTATATTTCGGCGCACGGCACGGCGACCGATCGCGGTGATATTGCCGAGAGCCAGGCCAGCGCGGCCGTGTTTGGCGACCGCGTTCCGATCTCTTCGCTAAAAAGCTATTTTGGCCATACCCTGGGCGCCTGCGGGGCGCTGGAAGCCTGGATGAGCCTGCACATGATGCGGGAGGGTTGGTTTGCCCCTACGCTCAACCTGCGCCGTCCGGACCCACAGTGCGGCGAGCTGGATTACATTATGGGCGAGAGCCGGCGGATCGACTGCGAATTTATTCAGAGTAATAACTTCGCCTTCGGTGGGATCAATACGTCAATCATTATTCAGCGCTGGCCCTGATATGTATCGACTTTTTCTGGGAAAAATCTCGACGTTAAGCACCCGGCCTCTGCCGCAGAGCCTCGCGGCTCAGGCGCCGCAGGGCAGTCGGCGCGCAAGCTGGCTGGCGGGTCGGGTCCTGTTGGCGCAGGCGGTGTCGCCGCTGCCTGAGATTATTTACGCTGAACACGGTAAACCGGGGTTCTCCGGCGAGACGGGGCTGTGGTTTAACCTCAGCCACAGCGGCGATGATATCGCCCTGCTGCTCAGCGATGAAGGCGAGGTCGGCTGCGATATCGAAGTGATACGCCCTCGACCGAACTGGCGCAGGCTGGCTAACGCCGTATTCAGTCTCGGGGAGCATGCGGAGGTCGAAGCGGAGCATCCGGAACGGCAGCTCGACGCCTTCTGGCGTATCTGGACGCGCAAAGAAGCGATGGTTAAGCAGCGCGGCGGCAGCGCCTGGCAGATTGCCAGCGTCGACAGCACGCGCGGCGCGACGCTCCCGGTCAGTCAGATTCAGCTTGCCGATCTGAGTCTGGCGGTCTGCACGCCAACGCCGTTTGCGTTGAGGGCCGACAGGATTCGCTGACTCAGGCTTTACGCTTCGCCGGCCAGAAGATTGTCAGCACGCCGGCGATGATAATCAGCACCCCCAGCAGGGAACGCCAGTGGAAAGGCTCATGCCAGCCGGGCAACCAGATGGCGGCGGCCCAGACCAGAATGTAGCTAAGGCTGAGCAGCGCGTAGGCTTTAGCCAGCGGCAGCTGGTGCAGCGCAAAGTACCAGCAGACCATCGACAGCAGGTAGCCGCTCAGCCCCAGACCCAGGCCGATAGTTCCGGCACGCAGGTGTAGAAGATGATTGAGAAACGCGAACAGGTCACTCAGCGGCGGCAGCTCAACCATCGCCCCGCGCAGTAGAAGCTGTGCGGCGCTGACCAGCCCGACGCTGAATAACGCCCAGATTAACCCCATCAGACGCTACTCCCGAGCACCACGATGCCAACCACAATCAGCCCTACGCCGACCCAATGCCGCCGGGCTACCGGCTCGCGCCAGATCCCCCAGGCCGCTAACGTCACCCAGACAAAATTGAGGCTCAGCATGGGATAGGCCACACTCACCGGAATGGATTGCAGCACGCTCAGCCACAGCAGCATACCGCCGCCGAGCGCCAGGAGCGCAAGGCCCAGCCAGCCGAGAATATGTCGACCGCGCCGCCGTGATTTAGACGGGCGCGTCGCCTGTTTCTGGCACAGCTGCCCGGCGCAGCTTAACAGGCTCGCCAGCGCCAGGCAGATCCAGGTACTCATTGCGGCAGATACTGGAGGAACACAACCCGCTCTAACACATAGCTGCTGTCAGGTTTCGGTAGCGGTAAATCGGCCATGTTTTCTCCTTTATCCATCAACAGCACCAGCGATACCGGTCCTTCCTGGCGATGCGCTGCCAGCCAGCTGGCAAACTCACTCTGGCTCACAAAGCCATTCTTCGCATCCGGCCAGTCTAAACCGTACTTCAGTTCGCCCTGCTTGTCATACATGATGATATCGTTGCGCTTGAGTTCCCACGCCAGACCCGCGGCAATGCCAACGTTGTTGCTCAGCACATAGCGGCTTGGCGCCAGTGATTCACCAATAATATCGACCATGAACTGCGGCTGCTTACTATCAATCACCCGGTCAGGAATAGCAAAGCCAATCAGCAGCGCCAGCCCCAGGGGACAGCAGGCGGCTAATGTCCAGCGACGACCGTTATCTTTCATCGCCAGCCAGCCCATCAGCGCCCAGACGGCAAACGCAATCGCCGCCAGCAGACATTTATACAGCTCGATCTGCGTCCAGACCGGTTTATGCATCACGCCCCACGGCGACACCACCAGCACGGCAACCAGGCCAACCAGACCAAAGACAAGGTTGATGAGGCCGTTAATGCGCAGCGCTTTCGCTCCCGCCTTCGCCGCATCCAGCGCATAGCGTGCCATCAGAATCGATAGCGGCCCGAAGCACGGCAGAATGTAGGTCGGTAGTTTCCCTTTGGCGATGCTGAAAAACAGGAACGGCATCGCCACCCAGCCAAGCAGATACAGCGCGCCGCGCACGTCATCGCGCTCGCTCCAGCCGCGCTTCAGCGCCCCGGGCAGCAGCGCCAGCCACGGCAGGCTTCCGGCGAGCAGGAACGGGATGTAATACCAGAACGGCGCCTTGTGCTGGGCATCTTTTTCAGCAAAGCGTTGAATATGCTCCACCCAGAAGAAATAGCGCCAGAAGTCCGGTTCGCGTTTAGCGATGGCCAGGCCCCAGGGCAGCACCGTCAGGATACAGACGCCCACCGCCAGCCAGCCGTAGGTCAGCACTTCACGCCAGCGTTTCTGGGCAATCACCCACGGCAGGACCCCGACAACCGGCACCGCCAGCGCCAGGAAGCCTTTGGTCATCACCCCCATTCCACAGGCCACCCCCAGCAGCGCGTAGCCGATGAGTTTACCGTTTCGGGTCTGCGCCTGAGCGGCGCCCCAGAAACTGCACATCGCCAGCGCCATCCACAGGGTGATCATCGGGTCCAGCACCGCATAGGTGCCAATAGCGTAGACCAGCAGAGCGGTCAGGAAGATCACGGCGGACAGAATCGCCACCCGTTTGTCCTGCCAGATTCGCCATGCCAACCACGCAATCAGCAGCGCGGTGACGCTAATGGAGAATACCGAGCCAAAGCGTACGGCAAAGTTATTGTGACCAAACAACCACTGCCCGATGCTGTTAATCCAGTATCCGGCAATCGGTTTTTCAAAATAGCGCAGCCCGAGAAAATGCGGCACCACCCAGTCACCGGACGCCAGCATCTCGCGGCTGATCTCCGCATAGCGCGTTTCATCAGGCTGCCAGAGCAGGCGGAAATTCAACGGAAGTAGATAATACAGCGCAAATAACACCACTAAAGAGACGCTATAACGAATGCTTTTCATACGTCCTGACTCAATAATTGTTCACGCCCAAGCCAGCCTTCCCGGCCAGCCAATTCACCGCGAACCACTTTACCCAACGGCAGCTCGCTAAAATCTGCGGGCAGCAGTTGGCTCAGCGGGCAAAACTGGATTTCTTCCTGTGCGGCCATCGTCAGCAGTTCATCAAACTGCCGGGCAAAGGCAATTCCTTCCACTTCAGCATGAATGGTGTAGACCGGCGTACCGCTATCCTGATGAATACAATCCAGAAGATAGCGATTGAAGCCCCCGGCATCGACGCTACTGCCGACCACTTCATCCCAGGTAGGCAGCGTAACGGGGATCTGCACCGTACCTGTCACCTTGTCGCCCAGCAACGGCAGGAAGGGACGCGAGCCCCGGCAGTCGCTGTTGTAGAGGAAATTGAAGGACTCTTTGGCTTTAATCACCCGCTGATCCGCGCGCCAGCCCGCCACGGCGGAACAGGTGACCGAACGGCCGATGATCCGCTCCAGCTCGAGCAGGCCACGTTCGACCTCCAGCGCCAGCCGCTCCTGTGGCCAGACGCCGCTCCATGCCTGCCAGCTGTAATGATCCCAGGCATGCAGACCCACTTCATGCGTCTGCGCCGTCGCACGGATAACCTCTTCATTACCCGCGCCAATCCGTCGCCCAGGCCAGGCGGTGCCGGCCAGCAAAATATCCCAGCCGTACAGCGAAGCGGCGTTTGAACGCAGCATCTTCCACAGAAACTTCGGTTTTATCAGGCGCCATAAATGGCGCCCCATATTGTCCGGCCCAACGCTGAAGAAGAAGCTTGCCTGAACCCCGCGCTGGCCCAGCAGGCTCAACAGGCGCGGTACCCCGTCCCGGGTACCGCGAAAGGTATCGACATCTATGCGTAAGCCGACCTGTTTCATGATGTCTTATCGTCCACCAGCTCAACCGTGCGCAGGAAGAAGTCGAGCGTATGCTCCACGGTTTCTTCCATCGGAACCGTCGGCGTCCAGTTCAGGCAGCGCTTCGCGTTACGAATGCTCGGCTTACGATGCTCCACATCCTGATAGCCTTTACCGTAGTAATCGCTGCTCTCGACGTCGCGGAAACCAGCGAACGGCGGGAAGTTATTGCGCAGCGGATGACGCTCGAAGCACGCCAGCAGCATCTCCGCCAGCTCTTTGATGCTGGCTTCGTTTTCCGGGTTACCGATGTTGATAATCTGCCCGTCGCAGCGGCCGTCTTTGTTCTCAATAATGCGGAACAGCGCTTCGATACCGTCGCTAATATCGGTGAAGCAGCGTTTTTGTTTACCGCCTTCGATCAGCTTGATCGGCGAACCTTCAACCAGGTTCAGGATCAGCTGAGTAATCGCACGAGAGCTGCCGATACGCGCGGCGTTCAGGTTATCCAGACGTGGTCCCATCCAGTTAAACGGGCGGAACAGGGTGAAGCGCAGACCGGACTTGTCGCCATAGGCCCAGATAACGCGGTCGAGCAGTTGCTTCGATACCGAGTAAATCCAGCGCTGTTTGTTGATCGGGCCGACCACCAGGTTTGAGGTGTCTTCATCGAAGTTTTTGTCGGTGCACATGCCGTACACTTCGGAGGTCGACGGGAAGATAATGCGCTTATCGTATTTCACGCAGTCGCGGATAATCTTCAGGTTCTCTTCGAAGTCCAGCTCGAACACGCGCAGCGGGTTGCGGGTATATTCGATTGGCGTCGCGATGGCCACCAGCGGCAGTACCACGTCGCATTTCTTAATGTGGTATTCGATCCACTCGGAGTGAATGCTGATATCGCCTTCAACGAAGTGGAAGCGCGGGTTGCCGAGGAAACGACTGATCGCGTCCGACCCGATATCCAGGCCATAGATTTCATAGTTGTCGTCGGCGAGCAGGCGCTCGGTCAGGTGGTTGCCGATAAAACCGTTCACGCCAAGGATCAGCACGCGGGTACGACGTTTCATCGCCACAACCGGTTTGCTGCTCAGTACCGCACCGGATACCAGCCCCAGCGCCTGCGCCAGCTGCGTACCCTGCATGTAAACGCCGCGCTCGGTTTGACCGGTTACGATCTCCAGCGCGCCATCCTGACAAGCGACCACCAGCGGAGAGGTCGACATCACCGTTCCAGGCTTCGCCGCTGCCAGGTCCTGACGCACGCGGGATTTCCAGACGATAAATTTATTCGCGCCCACATAGCCAAACGCCCCCGGCCACGGATCGGAAACCGCGCGGACCAGGTTATGCAGCGTCAGCGCAGGTTTGTCCCAATCGAGACGGCCATCTTCCGGCGTGCGGCGCCCAACGTAAGTGGCCTGGCTTTCATCCTGGGCACGAGCCTGGATTTTATCTTCACGAATCGCCGGCAGAGCCTGGTTTAGCAGCTCTGACGCCGCGGCGCACAGCTTGCGATGCAGGCTCAGCGCGACATCATCAGCACCGATAGCCACCGTCTGCTGCGTCACGATATCGCCGGCATCCGCACGGCTGACCATGCGATGCAGGGTCACGCCGGTTTCCGTTTCACCGTTAACCAGCACCCAGTTCAACGGCGCGCGGCCGCGATATTGCGGCAGCAGAGAACCGTGCAGGTTGAAGCCGCCTTTTGGCGCAAGGCTGAGGATATCGTCGCCCAGCATGTTGCGATAGTAGAAAGAGAACAGTACGTCCGGCTTCATGTCGCGGATGCGTTCAATCCACAGCGGGTGGTTAACATCTTCTGGTGCCCACACCGGGATACCTTGTTCAGCAGCAATACGCGCAACCGAGCCAAAGAAATGGTTTTCGCCAGGGTTATCCGGATGGGTGAAAATAGCGGCGATTTCATACCCGGAATCCAGCAGAGACTGAATGCCAGCACAACCCATATCGTGATAAGCGAAGACTACAGCTTTCATGAACGATCTTCCTCTTGAGACGCCGTTTCCGGCTGACGAACAACACGTTGAATAAAGTAGCGGGGACGGGCGCGGACATCGTTATAGATGCGTCCGATATACTCCCCGAGCAGCCCCATGCCGACAAACTGCGCTCCGATGAACATGAACAGTACGGCAAACAGCATGAACACCCCTTCCGCCGCCCACTGCGGGCCAAATACCAGTCGCAGGAACACCAGCAGGAAGGCGAAAGCGAAGCCCAGCAGGGCAATCACGCTGCCAAAGACGCTAAGCAGACGCAGCGGCGTGGTGGTCAAACAGGTCACCAGGTCGTACATCAGATTAATCAGGCGCATAAAGCTGTATTTGGAATCGCCAAATTCACGTTCCGCGTGCATCACCGGGATTTCGACCGCCCGGCGGGCAAAGGTATTTGCCAGAATCGGGATAAACGTACTGCGCTCATGGCAATTGAGCATCGCGTCAATAATGTGGCGACGATAGGCGCGCAGCATGCAGCCGTAGTCCCCCATCGCTTTACCGGTGGTACGTTGAATCAGGCGGTTGATCATCTTCGACGCGCTTTTGCGGAAGAAGGTATCCTGGCGGTTCTGCCGAACGGTACCGACCACGTCGTAACCTTCGTCCGCCTTCGCCACCAGGCGCGGGATCTCTTCCGGCGGGTTTTGCAGGTCGGCATCAAGGGTAATAATCAGATCGCCGGTGACATGGCTGAAGCCCGCCATAATGGCCGAGTGCTGGCCATAGTTGCGGTTAAGCAACACCGCGACCACATGGCTGCCCTCGGCTTCTGCCGCCTCGGTCAACATACGGGCAGACTCATCGCTGCTGCCATCGTCGACCAGCAGAATCTCATACTGGCGATCCAGCGTCGCGCAGGCGGCATCCGTACGGCGAATCAGCTCGGGCAGGCTCTCCTGTTCGTTATAAACCGGAATAACGACCGAGACTTTTTTCACGGGTGGGTAAGTAAACATATCAACATCCTGACAGCTGGTGCAGCGCGGAAATGACCCGAGTGACGTCATCGTCGGTCATATCCGGGAACAAAGGGAGTGAACAGATACGCGCGCTGTTCCATTCCGTATTCGGTAAGGAAAGCGTCGGGAAACGCTCGCGGTAGTATTTTTGCGTGTGGGCCGCGCGGAAGTGCAGGCCGGTGCCGATGCCCATGGCTTTCAGTTTTTCCATCAACGCATCGCGGCTAATCCCGCAGGTGGCTTCATCCACGCGAATAATAAACAGGTGCCAGGCGTGCTGGTGTTCCCATTCCGGTATCGCCAGCGGCTTAAACGGCGTATCCGCCAGCTCGCGCAGATAGCGTTGGGCAATCTCGCTACGCCGCTGGTTGGCATGGGCCAGTTTATCCAGCTGTACCAGCGCCAGCGCGGCGTTGATATCGGCCAGATTGTATTTAAAGCCCGGCGAAATCACCTCCGCCTGCGGCGCCCGGCCATGCGTCTGACGGTCATAGGCATCGACGCCAAGTCCGTGAAATTTCAGGCTACGAATGCGCGATGCCAGCGCATCGTCATCGGTCACGATCAGACCACCTTCGGCGCAGGTCATATTTTTGATGGCGTGGAAAGAGAAGATCGCGCAGCCGCGTCCACCCACGTGTTTGCCCTTGTAATACGTCCCCGCCGCGTGCGCGGCATCTTCAATCACCGGAATGCCGTGACGTTCTGCCACGGCGCGAATCGCGTCGATATCCGCAGGCGCGCCCGCATAGTGCACGGGAATAATCGCCTTGGTGTTGGGGGTAATCGCCGCTGCCACAGACTCGGCGGTTATCATCAGATTGTCGCGATCGACATCGATCATCACCGGTGTCGCACCCAGCAGACAAATCATGTTCAGCGTGGAAACCCAGGTCTGGGATGGCGTGATGACTTCATCGCCCGGGCCAATGCCCAACGCCATCAGCGTGACGTGCATGCCGCCAGTCGCCGAACTCACCGCCACGGCGTGACGGTTGCCGGTCAGCGTACAGAATGCCTCTTCCAACGCCTGGTTTTTCGGTCCGGTAGTGATCCAGCCCGATTGCAAAACTTCACGCAGCGCAGCCAGCTCTGCGTCGCCCATCGACGGGCGCGAAAACGGCAAAAATTCGCTCATCATGTTCCTGTTCTGTATATGACCCTTTCAGGGTTACGGGGTCGATAGAAAAAATATCCTGCGCCAGCGGACTTAAACAAAATGAAAATGGAATCTCTTCAGCACCACTTTTCATTCCAGGGTATTTGACGTTATTAAATTTAGACGGGGTTGCTTAGGATAATATTAAGAAATTAATATAATTTGCCAGACAGACAATAATCAATTGTTTTTAAATGGAATTTACAATTGACGAGGCGGGAGAAGAGAGGGAAACTGGCTCCCGTTCATGGGCAAAACAGGAGCACGATGTAGTAAAGTAAACAGACATTAAACGGTTAAACAATAAATAGAATTTTATTCTGCAATCTGAATTTCAAAAACAGATCTTAGCTCACAAAATCATTTCCGGTAGATGACAAATTTGCAGGAAAGTCAGTCGGTAATTGATTAGCCGGGCAATTAATGACGCTGTTATTATCCGCGCCGCAATCACGTATAAAGGTAATGGTGGCGAACTCGTCAATCACTTCCGTCGGGTAAGCCGGTCCGGCTTCACGGTAAGAAACCATCAGCGGGATATGATCGTTCTGGAAGCAGACGGTTTTTTCCGGATTATTCATCACCCAGCGCGGGAAGAAGATGGTGCCGTGAAACAGTTTGTCGCCGAGGTTGACGATCAGGCTCACATCAGTGCCGGTCGGTTCGGTCCAGGAAATTTTGTAGATGCTTTCACCAACGCGAACGATGTAAGCCTGCTGATCTTTCACCCAACGATTCGCGACGATACCGCTGTGAATTCGGTAATCCAGGGTGTTGGCGTTTTTCACGTAAATTTCGTAATTCCAGCCGTTATCGTAGGTATAAACCAGATGTTTGCCGATAAAACCGCTCAGGTCATGTTTGTCGAATGTGCTCATAATCTGTTCTCCTCTATTTGTTGAGAACAAGCATACTGCTTTAAAAAATGGATGAATAACGCTATGTTTTGATGAAACTCATTCACTTTTTCGATAAATCATGCACAAAACGACGCTGGAACAATGGGCCTTGCTGGAAAAAGTCATCGCGCTCGGAAGTTTCGCAAAAGCAGCAGAAGAGACTCACCGCAGCCAGTCTTCGGTGAGCTATAACCTCGCCCTGTTGCAGGAAAGGCTGGGCGTCGCGCTGCTGCACCCCTCAGGCCGCCGCGCGGTCCTCACTCCGGCCGGAGAGCTGCTGCTAAGCCAGGTAAAACCGCTCCTGCAGGCATTTTCATACGTTGAAACCCGCGCGGCGACCCTGCACAACGGCGCACGAACCCGTCTGGACCTGGTTGTGGACAGTATTTTCCCTCGCGAACGGCTGTTTGCCATTCTGCGCCAGTTTCAGCAGCGCCATCCGCAGACTCAGGTGAGGCTGACCGAAGTCCTCGAAAACATGAAAGATGAGCAGGAGGCCCGCAGCGAAGCCGACGTGATGGTACTCACCCGCCGCCAGGATATTACCGGGCGCGGCGAATGGTTGATGAACATTGATTTTGTTGCCGTTGCCCACCGGGACCATCCGCTTGCCAGACTGAGCGGCCCCCTCGACGACAGTGCGCTGGCCTCCTGGCCGCTGGTACGTATCGCCGATCGCAGCGACGACCCGCAGACGGGGCGCGAGGCGTGGACGTTTTCCACCATTGATGCCGCTATCGATGCCGTGCTCTATCAGGTCGGCTTCGGCTGGCTCCCGGAAGAGCGCATCCGCTCCCGGTTGGATCAGGGTCTGTTGAAAATATTGCCGCTCAGCCACGGCGCCCGACGCGCCACCCCGCTGCACCTGATCGTCAAACGCGATCTGGCGCCCATTGATGAGCAGCTCGCCACGCTGCTGGCGCTGTTCAGAGCGCCCTGAATCGCCCGCTTGCGCGGGCCTACGGGCCACTCATCCTTCACGTTGTCTCGACCTGGCTAACCTGCAGACAATCTGAATGATGAAGTGTGTATATGAAATTCTTATACTTTCTGTCCTGACATTGATCCAGGTTAGGCCTGAAGTATGATGAATTATTAAAATCATCATACTTTCCTTCCTGTTGAGATAAAGACCTTGTCTATTTTCCGCACCACGCTGCTGGCGCTCCTCGCCTGCGCACCTCTGTTGACCGCCGCCGCTTCCTACGACATCACCACCGCCTGGCCGGTGAACGTGGGTCCGCTGAATCCGCATCTGTATACCCCCAACCAAATGTTTGCCCAAAGCATGGTGTATGAGCCGCTGGTCAAGTACCAGGCGGATGGTGCGGTGAAGCCGTGGCTGGCTACCCGTTGGAGCCACTCTGCGGACGGGAAAGTGTGGCTCTTTACCCTGCGTAACGACGTGCAGTTTTCTAACGGCGAGCCGTTCAATGCGCAGGCTGCGGTCGCCAACTTCCAGGCGGTGCTGGCTAACCGGCAGCGCCATGCCTGGCTGGAGCTCACCAATCAGATTACCGACGTGCGGGCGCTCGGCGATACGCAGCTGCAGATTACGCTCAAAAGCGCCTACTACCCTTTCTTGCAGGAGCTGGCTCTGCCGCGCCCGTTCCGTTTTATCGCCCCTTCGCAGTTTGTGGAAGGGGGAACGCAACACGGTATCAAAGCGCCCATCGGTACCGGCCCCTGGGTACTGAAAACTTCGAAACTCAACCAGTATGATGTGCTGGTACGTAACGACCGCTACTGGGGTGACAAACCGGCGATCCGCCAGGTGACCGTGAAAGTGATTCCGGATCCGATGACCCGCGCCGTGGCCTTTGAAACCGGCGATATCGATCTGCTTTACGGTAACGAGGGCCTGCTGCCGCTGGATACCTTCGCCCGTTTCAGCCATAACCCGGCCTGGCGTACCCAGCTCTCTCAACCTGTGGAAACGGTGATGCTGGCGCTTAACTCCGCCAGAGCCCCCACCAATGAACTGGCGGTGCGTGAAGCGCTGAATTATGCGGTGAACAAAAAATCGCTGATCGACAATGCGCTGTACGGTACGCAGCAGGTGGCCGACACGCTTTTCGCCCCTTCCGTGCCATACGCCAACATTGGTCTGAAACCGCGCCACTACGACCCGCAGCAGGCAAACGCCCTGCTGGAGAACGCCGGTTGGATCCGGCCCGCGGGCAAAGCGATTCGCGAGAAGAACGGCCAGCCGCTGCACATAGAACTGTCGTTTATCGGTACCGATGCCCTGAGTAAGTCGATGGCGGAGATAATCCAGGCGGATATGCGCCAGGTCGGGGTGGATGTGGCGCTGGTCGGTGAAGAGGAGAGCAGCATTTACGCCCGCCAGCGCGACGGCCGCTTTGGCATGATCTTTAACCGTACCTGGGGCGCGCCGTATGACCCGCATGCTTTTATGAGCTCAATGCGCGTCCCCTCGCACGCTGATTACCAGGCGCAGCAAGGGCTAGCGGACAAGCCACTGATTGATAAAGAGATTGGGCAGGTTCTGACCACCAGCAACGATGCGCAACGTCAGGCGCTGTATCGCGATATTCTGACTCGTCTGCACAACGACGCGGTCTATCTGCCCGTCAGCTATATCTCAATGATGGTGGTGGCGAAACCCGAGCTGGGAGCGATTCCTTACGCACCGGTTACCGCTGAAATTCCGTTCGAACAGATCCAGCCGGTGAATCCCTGATGCAACGTTATCTGCTGCGCCGCATTCTGCTGCTGATTCCGATGATTTTTGCCGCCTCGGTGATTATCTTCCTGATGCTGCGCCTCGGCACCGGTGACCCGGCGCTCGACTATCTGCGGCTTTCAAACCTGCCGCCCACGCCGGATATGGTGGCCTCTACGCGGGCGATGCTCGGGTTGGATCAACCGCTCGTCGTCCAGTACGGCCGCTGGCTGTGGCGGGCGCTGCATCTCGATTTTGGCGTATCATTTGCCACCCAGCGTCCGGTGCTTGACGATGTGCTGCGCTTCCTGCCCGCCACGCTGCAGCTGGCGGGCGCGGCGCTGGTGCTGATCCTGCTGACCTCGGTACCGCTGGGCATCTGGGCCGCGCGTCACCGCGAGAATTTGCCGGATTTCATCGTGCGGATCATCGCCTTTCTCGGCGTGTCGATGCCAAACTTCTGGCTCGCCTTTTTACTGGTGCTCTTCTTCTCGGTCTATTTACAGTGGCTGCCGGCTCTGGGCTACGGCGGCTGGCAGCATATCATCCTGCCGGCCGTGTCGATTGCGTTTATGTCGCTGGCGATTAACGCCCGCCTCCTGCGCGCCAGCATGCTGGAAGTCGCCGGACAGCGCCATGTCACCTGGGCACGCCTGCGCGGCCTGAATGCCAGGCAAATCGAACGTCGCCACATTCTGCGCAACGCCTCGCTACCGATGATTACCGCCGTGGGAATGCACATTGGCGAACTGATCGGCGGGACGATGATCATCGAAAATATCTTTGCCTGGCCGGGCATCGGGCGCTATGCCGTTTCGGCCATTTTTAACCGTGATTATCCGGTTATTCAATGTTTTACGCTTATCATGGTGGTGGTATTCGCCCTGTGTAATCTGGCGGTCGATCTGGTAAATGCCGCGCTGGACCCGCGCATTCGTCGTCATGAAGGAGCGCGCTCATGAGCTTTTTCTTCTCAGCGCGCGGTTCGGTGCGCGCGGCGCTGGTCATCATCGTCCTGCTGACGCTGGTGGCGCTCACCAGCCAGTGGTGGCTACCGTATGATCCGCAGGCCATTGATTTACCTTCCCGTCTGCTGTCGCCAGACGGCCAGCACTGGCTGGGAACCGACCATCTTGGCCGCGATATTTTCTCCCGTCTGCTGGCGGCGACCCGGGTGTCGCTGGGGGCGGTGATGGCCTGTTTACTGCTGGTTCTGGCGCTGGGGCTCCTCATTGGCGGCTGTGCCGGCCTGATGGGCGGGCGCGTCGATCAGCTCACCATGCGGGTGGCCGATATGTTTATGACCTTTCCTACCTCCATTCTGTCGTTCTTTATGGTCGGCGTGCTGGGGACCGGGTTGAGCAACGTGATTATCGCCATCGCCCTGTCGCACTGGGCATGGTACGCGCGCATGGTTCGTAGCCTGGTGGTGTCCCTGCGCCAGCGCGAGTTTATTCTCGCCGCGCGGTTGAGCGGCGCAAATCGCTGGCGGCTTTTCCTCGATCACCTGGCCGGCGCGGTGGTGCCGTCGCTGCTGGTCCTCGCTACCCTCGATATCGGTCATATGATGCTGCACGTCGCCGGGATGTCGTTCCTCGGCCTTGGCGTCAGCGCACCCACGGCGGAATGGGGGGTGATGATTAACGATGCGCGGCAGTTTATCTGGACCCAGCCGCTACAGATGCTGTGGCCCGGCCTGGCGCTGTTTATCAGCGTGATGGCCTTTAACCTGGTGGGCGACGCGCTGCGCGATCGTCTCGATCCTCACCTGATCGCGGAGCACAGCCACTGATGCCGCAAAAGATCCAGTTAGAACACTTTACCCTGTGCGCCGGCCGCCCGCTGGTGACGGAGCTGTCGCTGACCCTGCGTCGCGGGCAGGTGCTGGCCCTGCTGGGCAGCAGCGGTTGCGGAAAATCGCTGACCTGTGCCGCCGCGCTTGGCGTTCTGCCCCCCGGCGTCCGGCAAACCGCCGGGCGTCTGCTGCTGGACGGCATTCCGGTGCACGGCGAACAGCTACGGGGCGGTACCATTGCCACCATTATGCAGAATCCGCGCAGCGCCTTTAATCCGCTGTATACGATGGCGACTCACGCGCGGGAAACCTGCCGCGCCACCGGCCAGCCTGCGGATGATGCGGCGCTTATTGCCGCCATGACCGCCGTCGGTCTGGAAAACCCGTCTCAGCTGCTGAAACGCTATCCCTTCGAGATGAGCGGCGGGATGTTGCAGCGAATGATGATCGCCCTCGCCCTGCTGAGTAAAGCCCCCTTTATCTTCGCCGATGAACCCACCACCGACCTCGATGCCGTGGCGCAGGGGCGCATTCTGGATCTGCTGGAAGAGATTGTCACCAGCCGCGGCCAGGGCCTGCTGCTGGTGACTCACGACATGGGCGTGGTGGCGCGACTGGCGCACGAGGTCGTGGTGATGGACCGCGGGCGCATCGTCGAGCATTGCGACGTCAATACCCTGTTCAGCGCTCCCCGGCATCCGGTGAGTCAACGGCTGCTGGCGGCGCACCTGGCGCTGTACGGAATGGAGTTTGCAGGATGAACCTACTGAATGTTACCGACGTCAGCCACGATTACCCGCACCATCCGGGCGTGCTGCGCGACGTCAGCCTGAACGTCCAGGCGGGTGAAACGGTGGCGCTGCTTGGACGCAGCGGCTGCGGTAAAAGCACCCTGGCGCGGATGCTGGTCGGCCTTGAGACACCGGATCACGGCGAGATAACCTGGCGCGGGACGCCGATTCATACGCTAAAAGGCGACGCGCAACGGGCGTTTCGTCGTGATATCCAGCTGGTTTTCCAGGATGCTCAAAGCGCGGTGAACCCGCGAAAAACGGTGAATGAGATCATCAGCGAGCCGCTGCGCCATCTGTTTCGCTTCGCGCGCGATGAGCGCCAGGCGCGGGTCGACGCGATGATGCAGGCGGTGGACCTTTCTCCACACCTGCTCGACAAACGCCCGCACCAGCTCAGCGGCGGGCAGCTGCAGCGGATCTGCCTGGCGCGGGCGCTGGTTGTGCGTCCCCCCTTACTGATCCTCGATGAGGCCGTCTCGAATCTTGACCTCGTTTTACAGGCGGAGATCGTTGCGCTGCTGAAGCGTCTGCAGGTACAGTTTTCTACCGCCTGCCTGTTTATCACCCACGATCTGCGGCTGGTAGAGCGCTTTTGCCAGCGGGTGATGGTGATGGAAAGCGGGCAGATTCTTGAGACCACGGCGGTCAACACGCCGCTGCGCCTTCAGTCAATGGCAGGACGGACACTTCAACGGGCGGTCCTCCCTGCTTTTCCACCTTCCCTTGCCATAGAGAAACGACCATGCAGCGCGTAACCCTGACTCTTGATGACGATCTTCTGGCGACCCTGGACGCGCTGAGCGCCCAGCGCGGCTATCACAACCGTTCGGAGGCGGTGCGCGATATCTTGCGCAATTCGTTGATGCATGAGCATGCGCAGCGGCCCGAACAGCGCGGTTACGCGGTGCTTTCCTATGTCTATGAACATGAAAAGCGCGAGCTGGCAAGCCGACTGATCGCCACGCAGCATCACCATCATGACCTGTCCGTTGCGACGCTGCATGTACATATCAGCCATGACGACTGTCTGGAGATTGCCGTCCTTAAAGGTGAAATGGGCGAGGTGCGGCATTTTGCCGATGAGGTGATTGCCCAGCGCGGCGTACGTCACGGGCATCTGCACTGCTTAACCGCGCAAGACGAGGGTCCGCACGACTGACCCGCCGATGATGGCGGAAACGCAATTCGACGTATCGCCCTGAAAACCGACCAATTTAACGTGGTTTATCAACAGTTGATAAACCACGTAAATTATATGCTTTCACCACTTTTCTACCTGCCTATAATGGCCGCTCATTTAACGATCTCGTTATGGCGAGGCTCCTGCACAAATACAAGTTACCGCCCTGCTGGTATCGAGAGAGACCACTCAGGGAAATACAGGCATCCATCGAATCAAGGTGTTGCCAAGGTAACTTCTGACGGCATTCATGCCGGACAGATACGTTGTGCAGTGCTAAAACCAGGACGTAGGGATCTGCCTGTGCTCATCCTGTCTTGTTCGCCCCTATGAGTGATTTTTTATAGGGAATTACACCATGTCTTCAATGCAACACTGCGCCGCGCATCTGGCCACTTCCGCCTTCGACGGCGATGCGATCGCCCAGTACATGCGTACCGATTTTATCACTCTGCCCGAGCACCTCAGCGTCTATGAAGCGCGGGAGCTCTTTGTCTCGCAGCTCACCAGCGATGATATTCCAGGCCAGGTCTTTGTGGTGGCCGGAAAGAAGCTGCGCGGCAGTTTATCGATTAAAAAGCTGCTTCAGGAGAGCGATACGGCGCAATCCATTCGCTATCTGATGGACAGCTGCCTGTTTCGCGTGAAGCCCGATGATGAGCGTCAGGAGGTGGTCGCCGAACTGAGCGAACGCGGACTCGACCTGGTGCCGGTGGTTGAAAAAGGCGAACTGGTCGGCTGCCTGATGGAGAAAGAGATTGCCCATCTGCTGGAAGACGACGTCACCGAAGATGTGCATCGCCAGGGCGCAACGCTCCCGCTGGATAAGCCCTATCTGGAGATCAGCCCGTGGACGCTGTGGAAAAAACGTTCGGTGTGGTTATTGCTGCTGTTCGTCGCGGAAGCCTACACCAGCAGCGTCATTCAACATTTTGAAGAGGCGCTGGAATCGGCCATTGCGCTGGCCTTCTTTATTCCGCTGCTGATCGGTACCGGCGGTAACAGCGGTACGCAGATCACCTCCACGCTGGTCCGTTCCATGGCGCTCGGGGAAGTCCGCCTGCGCGATATGGGCCGGGTGATTCGTAAAGAGATGACGACGTCGCTGCTGATTGCCATCACTCTCGGTCTGGCGGGCTGCCTGCGCGCCTGGATGATGGGCATTGGCATGGAGATCACCCTGATTGTCAGCCTGACGCTGGTATGTATTACGCTGTGGAGCGCGGTGGTATCGTCAGTGATCCCTCTGACGCTTAAGCGCGTGGGCATCGACCCGGCGGTCGTCTCCGCGCCGTTTATCGCCACGCTGATTGATGGCACCGGGCTGATTATCTACTTCAAAATCGCCCAGCACTTTCTTGGTCTGAGCTGATAAATCGGGGGCAGCTTCCCGTAACAGGAGGCTGCCCCTGTCTTACGCTTCGACCAGCGCCTGGGCGCAGGCCCAGGCGGAAGACCATGCCCACTGGAAGTTGTACCCCCCCCAGCCAGCCGGTCACATCCATCACTTCACCGATAAAATAGAGCCCCGGCACCTTGCGAGCTTCCATGGTCCGCGACGACAGTTCGTGCGTATCGACGCCGCCGAGGGTCACTTCCGCCGTGCGATAACCCTCGGTGCCGTTGGGCTGCACGCGCCAGGCGGTCAGCGTCTCCACCAGCATTTCCTGCTCGCGCACATTGAGCTGTTTTAGCGTGACGTCCGGAATTTGTCCCAGCTGCTGCAGGCACTCCACCAGCCGCTTCGGCAGCTGCATGGCGAGGGTGTTTTTCAGGCTTTGATTCGGATGTTCGCTACGCTGCTCGTTAAGGAACTCATCAAGATGGCAATCAGGCAGCAGGTTGATGGTGACAAACTCGCCCGGCTGCCAGTAGCTGGAAATCTGCAGCACCGCCGGCCCGGAGAGCCCGCGGTGGGTAAACAGCAGATTCTCGCGGAACAGCGTGCCGTCCTGTGCGGTAATGGTTGATGGCACCGAAACGCCCGAGAGCACCTGCAACTGCTCAAGCAGCGGTTTATGCAGCGTAAAGGGCACCAGGCCCGCACGGGTCGGCAGCACCTTGAGACCAAACTGCTCGGCAAGTTTATAGCCAAACGGCGACGCCCCCAGCCCGGGCATCGACAGGCCGCCGGAGGCGACCACCAGTTTTTTCGCCGCCACCTCGTCGCCATTAAGTTGCAGTCTGTAGCCTTCATCATCGCGTTCGACGCTGATAATTTCGCTACGCAGGCGAATTTGCACGCCGCCCTTTTCACATTCCGCCAGCAGCAGGTTGACGATTTGCTCAGCGGAATCATCACAAAACAGCTGGCCGAGGGTCTTCTCATGCCAGGCAATACCGTATTTGCCCACCAGTTCGATAAAATCCCATTGGCTATAACGCGCCAGCGCAGATTTGCAAAAATGCGGGTTCAGGCTGAGATACGCTGCCGGCTCAATATACATATTGGTAAAGTTGCAGCGGCCGCCGCCGGACATCAGGATTTTACGGCCTGGCTTTTTGCCATTATCCAGCAACAGCACGCGCAGCCCCGCCTGGCCCGCCTGCGCTGCACAAAACATTCCCGCCGCTCCGGCGCCAATTACAATGGCATCAAACCTTTCCACGCAACTTTCCTCATATCCCGATTGTCGGGAATTGTAAATTTTTCACGCTGGTCGCACCAGCACGAAAATCGATGTATTCATGTACATCATTGAAAGATATAGGATTACTCTCAAGCAGGTAAAATCCAGACAGGAAGAAAATCAAAAAAAGTCTATATTTCACTTTGCCCGCGCCGCTAAAGTCACTGATAATGCGCCGCGTTCATGTCCTCAAAATGGCGTAACGTCCTATGCTACATTTATTTGCCGGTCTGGATTTACATACCGGGCTATTACTATTGCTTGCTTTAGCTTTCGTGCTGTTTTACGAAGCGATTAACGGTTTTCATGATACCGCAAACGCTGTTGCTACTGTGATTTACACACGCGCAATGCGGTCACAACTTGCTGTTGCGATGGCGGCCCTCTTCAACTTCTTCGGCGTTCTGTTGGGTGGTCTCAGCGTCGCTTATGCCATCGTGCATATGCTGCCGACCGACCTGCTGCTTAACATGGGTTCCGCACATGGCCTCGCCATGGTGTTTTCTATGCTGCTGGCAGCGATTATCTGGAACCTCGGTACCTGGTATTTTGGCCTCCCGGCCTCCAGTTCGCACACGTTGATCGGCGCTATCATCGGTATTGGTTTAACCAATGCGCTGATGACCGGCACGTCCGTGGTCGATGCGTTGAATATCCCGAAAGTCATCGGTATTTTTGGCTCACTTATCATCTCACCGATTGTCGGTCTGGTGGTTGCTGGCGGCCTGATTTTCATTTTGCGTCGTTACTGGAGCGGTACCAAAAAACGTGCCCGTATTCACCTGACGCCTGCAGAACGTGAAAAGAAAGACGGTAAGAAAAAGCCGCCATTCTGGACCCGTATTGCTCTGATTCTGTCCGCCATTGGCGTATCGTTCTCACACGGTGCGAACGACGGCCAGAAAGGCATTGGTCTGGTCATGCTGGTGCTGATCGGCGTGGCGCCGGCAGGTTTCGTGGTTAACATGAATGCCTCCGGCTATGAGATAACCCGGACCCGCGATGCGGTGAACAACGTGGAAACCTTCTTCGAACAGCGCCCTGAGCTGTTGAAAAAGGCCACCGGCGTTGATCAGCTGATTCCGTCTCCGGAGGCCGGGACGGCCGCCAGCGGCGGCGAGTTCCATTGCCATCCGGCGAATACCATCAACGCACTGAATCGCGTGAAGACGGCGCTGACCGGTATTGAAAGCTATGACTCGCTCTCCATTGATCAGCGTAGTCAGCTGCGTCGCATCATGCTGTGCATTTCCGACACGACCGATAAAGTCGCGAAGTTGCCGGAAGTGAATGCTGACGATCAGCGCCTGCTGAAGAAACTGAAAACCGATATGCTGAGCACCATCGAGTACGCGCCAATCTGGATCATTATGGCCGTGGCGCTGGCGCTGGGTATCGGCACCATGATCGGCTGGCGTCGCGTGGCGACCACTATCGGCGAGAAGATCGGTAAGAAAGGTATGACCTACGCGCAAGGTATGTCAGCCCAGATGACCGCTGCGGTTTCGATTGGTCTGGCGAGTTACACCGGTATGCCGGTTTCCACCACCCACGTGCTCTCCTCCTCCGTAGCGGGGACGATGCTCGTCGATGGCGGCGGCCTGCAGAGAAAGACCGTCACCAGTATTCTGATGGCGTGGGTGCTGACCTTGCCGGCAGCGATTCTGTTGTCAGGCGGACTGTACTGGATAGCCCTCAAGCTTATCTAAGTCCGGTTATTAGCGCTGAGCGAGCAAACATAAACGGGTCAGGAAACTGGCCCGTTTTTTTTACCTGACATCCGGCTAGTGCCAGATCAGTAACGCGATCAGACTCACCACCACCAGACCGCACAGGGCGCTGGTCAGAATAAACTGCCGCCGTACCCGCTCGCAGCGACGAATAAACTCCTCATCGTGATGATCGCGATAACGTTGGGCATAGATATACCACACCAGGCGCACCTGTTTGCCCGGCTGCCCATGCGAAGTAAAAAAGCCTCCGCCATCAACATATTGATAAAGCAAGGGATCGCAACCACGTAGCACAACCAATAATGCACGCAATGATGAGAAGTAGCGTGCCATATTCACCACACAAACGATACACAGGGCCCAAAACAGCGCAATAGTGCTGATCATACGTCCTCCCCGGCGACCCGCCCTCGGAGACATCTCCGGAGCTAGCGCTTCCCAATACCCAACCCAACATACAATACGAGAGTGCGATTCCGATCACGTTTATTTATCCGATCGGCTCATTAAATAGTGTAGGAGATCAGTCAATTTTTTTACCACAAGGTTAATCGTTATCAATACGTAAGATGAATATATTTGTTTAACTTTTGGTGAACCAGGTGCATTGACGGAGCGCGAGGGGCGCTATAAGGTAGAAATATCTTCTACAATTAAGTCCTTAAAGGGCTGAACCCCCGCGGATTAGCACGCAGGACGCGGGCGAAGCGGCAGCACCAGCTGTCTGGTCCAATGGTCATCGACAACTTATGGAAGGAGTAACACTATGGCTTACAAACATATTCTTATTGCAGTAGACCTCTCCCCGGAAAGCAAAGTTCTGGTGGAGAAAGCCGTTTCTATGGCGCGTCCTTATAATGCCAAAGTCTCTCTGATTCACGTGGATGTTAATTACTCCGACCTGTACACCGGTCTGATCGATGTCAATCTGGGCGATATGCAGAAACGTATTTCCGAAGAGACGCACCACGCGCTGAGCGAGCTGTCCACCAATGCGGGCTACCCCATTACCGAAACCCTGAGCGGCAGCGGCGATCTCGGCCAGGTGCTGGTTGATGCGATTAAAAAATACGATATGGACCTGGTGGTCTGCGGTCACCATCAGGATTTCTGGAGCAAGCTGATGTCTTCCGCACGTCAGCTCATCAACACCGTTCACGTCGATATGCTGATTGTGCCGCTGCGCGATGAAGAAGACGAATAACCGTTCGCGCGGTTAACCATCAGAATGCCAGCGCCCGCCTTTGCGGGCGTTGTTGTTTTTCACGAAGGGCATATTTGCCCGCGCCCCTTGCCTGCCTCCATTGGCCGATTCAAATATTACTTACCCACCTTTACTACCGGGATATCAAACCGAGTATTTATTATTGATTAGTGTGATCAACCAGTTATTAGAAAAATAATCTATATAATAATCTACCGTAAAAGCCAATAGCCGCATCATTGCGCTTCACCATACTTTTTCAGCGCGTTCTGGCATACGCGTTCATACTTTTTTGGGATTGCACTACAAGGCGAAGGAATATGAAAACTACTGCACCTACGGGGCTGTTGCAGCAACCTCGTCCGTTCTTCATGATTTTTTTTGTGGAATTATGGGAGCGATTTGGTTATTACGGCGTTCAGGGGATCCTGGCGGTCTTTTTTGTTAAACAACTTGGATTTTCTCAGGAACAAGCGTTTATTACCTTTGGCGCCTTTGCCGCGCTGGTTTACGGGCTGATCTCCATCGGCGGCTATGTTGGCGACCACCTGCTCGGCACCAAACGCACGCTGGTTCTTGGAGCCGTGGTGCTGGCGCTGGGCTACTTCATGACCGGGCTGTCGCTGCTTAAACCGGACCTGATTTTTATCGCCCTCGGGACGATTGCCGTCGGGAACGGGCTATTTAAAGCCAATCCCGCCAGCCTGCTGTCAAAGTGCTATCCCCCCAAAGATGCTCGTCTCGATGGCGCATTCACCCTGTTTTATATGTCGATTAATATCGGCTCGCTGCTGTCGCTCTCTCTGGCACCGGTGATCGCGGAAAAATTTGGCTATGCCGTGACCTATAACCTGTGCGGCGCGGGGCTGATTATCGCCCTGCTGGTCTATTTCGCCTGCCGCGGGATGGTGAAAGATATCGGGTCGGAGCCGGACCATCGGCCGCTTATTGTGCGCAACCTGCTGTACGTGCTGGTCGGTACGGTGGCGATGGTGTTCCTTTGCGCCTGGCTGATGCATAACGTCAAAATCGCTAACCTGGTGCTGATTGTCCTCTCTATCATCGTCATTATTTTCTTCTTTCGCGAGGCCTTCAGGCTGGATAAAACCGGGCGCAACAAAATGTTTGTCGCCTTTATCCTGATGCTGGAAGCGGTGCTGTTCTACATTCTGTACGCGCAGATGCCGACCTCGCTGAACTTCTTCGCCATCAATAACGTTCACCACGATATCCTCGGCATGACCATTAACCCGGTCAGCTTCCAGGCACTGAACCCGTTCTGGGTGGTGGTGGCCAGTCCGGTGCTGGCGGCGATTTATACCCGCCTTGGCAACAAAGGCAAAGATCTCACCATGCCGATGAAATTTACCCTCGGCATGTTTTTATGTTCGCTGGGCTTCCTGACCGCCGCCGCCGCGGGAATCTGGTTTGCCGATGCACAGGGGCTGACGTCGCCGTGGTTTATCGTGCTGGTTTATCTGTTCCAGAGTCTGGGGGAGCTGCTGATCAGCGCATTGGGGCTGGCGATGGTCGCCGCGCTGGTGCCACAGCATCTGATGGGCTTTATTCTGGGAATGTGGTTTCTGACTCAGGCGGCGGCCTTCCTGATGGGCGGATACGTCGCCACTTTCACCGCCGTGCCGGAAAATATCACCGACCCGCTGCAAACTCTGCCGGTTTATACCGGCGTGTTTAGCAAAATTGGCCTGGTGACGCTGGGTGTAACCATGGTGATGGCGCTGCTGGTACCGTGGCTCAACAGGATGATTAACACGCCGTCGAGCGACAAATAACAACCTGTTTCACCTCAGCGGCTGGCGCCGCTGGGGTGTTCCTTTCCGCGCGGCAATCCAGTCTCGCACTTCAATGACAAACTCGTCCGGCGCTTCAGGTCGTTGGACATACATCCCGGATAAGGCTTGCGGCTGCTATCCGGGATAGTCCGCAGCAGTGAAACGCTACTCGGGCGTGCCGGCGTAAATATCGAAGCGGTGTCCTTTGGTGACCACAGCGTTCGGCGTGGTGACATCCGCCAGCGGCGGGGCGTAATCCGGACGTTTCACCACCACCCGTTTGGTCGCCAGATGACGCGCGGGTTCCAGCAGACCGTCGGCATCCAGATCCGGCCCCACCAGCGACTGAAACACGCGCATCTCTTTCTTTACCAGCGCACTTTTCTGCTTATGCGGGAACATCGGGTCAAGATAGACCACCTGCGGGCGCGGCGTAATGTCCGTCAGCGCCGTCAGGCTGGAGGCATGAATCAGCTGCAAACGCTCCCGAAGCCACGGGCCGATTTCCGGGTCGGCGTAGCCGCGAGCCAGCCCATCATCAAGCAGGGCCGCCACTACCGGGTTACGTTCCAGCATGCGCACACGGCAGCCCACCGAGGCCAGCACGAAGGCATCGCGCCCCAGCCCTGCCGTCGCATCCACCACATCCGGCACGTAGTCGCCTTTGACGCCAACCGCTTTCGCCACCGCCTCGCCGCGACCGCCGCCAAATTTACGTCGGTGGGCCATCGCCCCGCCGACGAAATCAACGAAGATCCCGCCGAGCTTCGGCTCGTCGCGCTTACGCAGCTCCAGATGTTCGCGGGTCATCACCAGCGCCATCGGATTGTCATCGTCCTGCGTCAGGCCCCAGCGAGCGACAAGAACAGATAAGGCGCCGTCTCCGGCGCCCGTTTCATCAATTAAGCAGATTTTCACGTCCACTTTACCCTAAAGAATTCGCGTTGCCTCAAGACAACAAAAGAACCAATCCCTGGCCACGTACAGAGAGTATGCGGCCAGGGTGAGTGAGTGCAGTTGCCAAAGAGGCAGCCTGAAGAATGACGGGAAATTAGCCCTTAATCCCGTAATGCTCCAGCATCGCGTCGAGCTGCGGTTCGCGCCCGCGGAAGCGTTTGAACAGCACCATCGGCTCTTCGGAACCGCCGCGGCTCAGAATGTTATCGAGGAACGACTGGCCGGTTTCACGATTGAAAATCCCCTCTTCTTCAAAGCGCGAGAAGGCATCCGCCGCCAGGACATCGGCCCACAGATAGCTGTAGTAGCCTGCCGCATAGCCCCCGGCAAAAATATGGCTGAAGGCATGTGGGAAGCGCCCCCAGGACGGCCCAGGCACCACGGCGACCTGCTTTTTGATTTCCGCCAGCGTTTCGAGGATTTTCGCCCCTTGCTCCGGTTTGTACTCCGCATGCAGACGGAAGTCGAACAGGCCGAACTCCAGCTGACGCAGAATGAATAACGCGGCCTGATAGTTTTTCGCCGCCAGCATTTTTTCCAGCAGCTCCTGCGGCAGCGGTTCACCGGTTTCATAGTGGCCGGAGATAAACGCCAGCGCTTCCGGCTCCCAGCACCAGTTTTCCATAAACTGGCTCGGCAGCTCGACCGCATCCCACGGCACCCCGCTGATGCCGGAGACGCCGGCGGTATCGATACGGGTCAACATATGGTGCAGACCGTGACCAAATTCGTGGAACAGCGTGATCACTTCATCATGGGTAAACAGCGCCGGTTTGCCGTTCACCGGGCGGTTAAAGTTGCAGGTCAGGTAGGCAACCGGCTTTTGCAGCGAACCGTCAAGCTTGCGCATCTGCCCGACGCAGTCGTCCATCCAGGCTCCGCCGCGTTTGTGCTCGCGAGCATACAGATCGAGATAGAAGCTGCCGCGCAGTTCGTGGTTCTCATCATACAGTTCAAAGAAACGCACTTCCGGGTGCCAGACGTCCACATCGGTGCGCTCTTTGGCGGTAATCCCGTAAATGCGGTTCACCACTTCAAACAGGCCGTTAACGGCTTTGTTTTCCGGGAAGTAAGGGCGCAGCTGCTCATCGCTGATGCTGTAGAGATGCTGCTTCTGTTTTTCACTGTAGTAAGCGATATCCCACGGCTGCAGCTCGTCGACGCCGAACTCCGCTTTTGCGAAGGCGCGCAGCTGAGCCAGCTCTTTCTCACCCTGCGGACGAGCGCGTTTCGCCAGGTCGGTCAGGAAGTCGAGCACCTGCTGCGGGTTCTCCGCCATTTTGGTCGACAGCGATTTGGCGGCATAGCTGTCAAAGCCCAGCAGCTGGGCCAGCTCGTGGCGCAGCGCGAGAATTTCCGCCATCACCGGGCTGTTGTCCCATTTGCCGGCATTCGGCCCCTGGTCTGACGCGCGGGTGGAGTAGGCGCGATACAGCTCTTCACGCAGCGCCTGGTTGTCGCAGTAGGTCATCACCGGCAGATAGCTCGGAATGTCCAACGTCAGCAGATAACCTTCCTGCTCTTTCGCCTGAGCCTGAGCCTGGGCTGCCGCCAGCGCGCTTTCCGGCATCCCGGACAGCTCAGCGACGTCGGTCACCAGCTTGCTCCAGCCCATGGTGGCGTCGAGCACGTTGTTGCTGTACTGGTTGCCGAGCTCAGACAGGCGTGCGGCAATTTCGCCGTAGCGTTTCTGCTGCTCTTTCGCCAGGCCGATCCCCGACAGTTCAAAATCGCGCAGCGCGTTATCCACCGCTTTTTTCTGCGCGGTATTCAGCGTGGCGTAATGGTCGCCGTCACGCAGATCGCGATACGCTTGATACAACCCTTCATGTTGACCTACCCAGGTGCTGTATTCCGACAACAGCGGCAGCGTTTGTTCATAGGCTTCACGCAGCTCAGGGCTGTTCTTGACCGAGTTCAGATGGCTGACCGGCGAGAAGATGCGTCCCAGCACATCATCCACTTCAGCCAGCGGCTGGCAGAGCGTTTCCCAGCTGTATGGCGCGCCTTGCGCGACCACGCTTTCTACCGCGGCCCGACAGTCGGCCAGCGCTTTGGTCACCGCAGGGACGACGTGTTCCGGCTTGATCGCAGAAAAAGGCGGCAATGAAAAAGGCGTCAATAATGGATTGGTCATATGCGCAGTCCTGTTGAAAAGGGTGAATGAAGCGCGCGTTCCGGCGCTTTAGCATGAGATCTAGAATGGGGGATCGTGACGGGAATTTCAATGTCACACCGTGCCAGGCGCCGGGTATTGCTGCAATAAGTCGGCATTATTGGCGCAGGCAGTTTGCACCCGGCCAGCGCGGAGCAACCGGAGCGGACACGTAGCAGGTGAGGAGTTGATTTGCTTCGCTCCCCATTCGGGCCGCCAGGGGGCATTCAAACATAAATCGTTGCGGGCGTCGCCCCGCTTCAAAATGACAAGCAAAACAGTGCTGGTCTGACTCGCGCCGGTTTTCCCCGGCGATATGGGCCGGGGACATTGTCATCCTGCAAACCGGGAAGCTGGATTAATGTGCTTTCTGCGCCATCTGATATGCCGCCGGCAGATTCACCCGCTGCCAGAACTGCTGGTCGGCGGTCTCGCCCGACAGCGGATAACCCGCCGGAAGCGCGGTTTTCACCATCAGCGCCCGGCGCTGGGCGGCAGACAGATGCGGCAGCGCGGTCTCCAGCAGAACCTCTGCGCCTTCCGGCACCGTCAGAGCTGATTTCTCCCCCTTCTGCTGGGGCAGGTTGTAGGTCATGGTGAACGCGTAAAATGCGTTCATCGCCGGGTCGCGGTACGGATCATCTTTTCCGGCCGGCTTCGCGCACTCGGCCAGTGAGGTCGCGCACTCTTTTTCCAGCGCCGTCCGCAGCTGATCGCGCGCTTCATTGAACAGCGCACGATACTTCGCGTCGTTGAGGTAATGCGCGACATTACGCTGCGCCACCATCCGCGAACCCATCACATCCAGCGGGTAATGTACGCCAAGCACGATGCGGGAATAGCCGTAGCGCGCGCCGCGGGTCACCAGCGCATCAAAGCGCTCCGGGATCATTTCCGCCATCAGCAGCGCATCGGTGTAGCCGGTGTTGGTGTGTCCGCTGGGGAAGGAACCTCCGTCGGCGGTGTAAGGCTGGTTGTCCTTTATCACCACATCGTCCGGCACCAGATGAATGGTATTGCCCTGGATCAGGAACGGGCGCGGATTGTTATAATGCTTTTTCGCCGCCCCCGTACTGACTTCACTGACCTTAATCAGCGCCGCCGCTTTACCCAGCTCACCTTTGTCGTAGGCCGTGAGGAAGGCTTTGCCGAGCCGCGGACCCAGCGCATCGCTGAGGAAATAGAGATAGCTAATCCCTTCCGCATCCGCCAGCGCCTGATGGCGGGTCGCCTGCGTCGCATCGCGATTAATTGCGGTCACCGTAGCCAGGTTATCCTTCACCACCGAATCCGGGAGCGTGCTGAAGGCGGCAAGCAGCGCGATATCCGCCTGCTGATTCGCTTTCTCCTGGAAATCGTAGCCGCTGGCCTTCAGCCAGGCCTTATCCGCCTGGGTTTTACTCTGTTTTGCGTGCGCGAGCTGACCGCGGGTGAGCGTGGCGGCATCGCCCTTCAGCGCAGCGCGCAGCTGCGCCAGCGCCTGACCTTCAAGATCGTCAAACGCCGGGCTGGCCGCCGCTGGCGTCACGCTACCGGCGATCGCTGCCGCCTGGTTCAGCGGAACCTCTTTCGCCAGAGCCGGCAGCGCCAGGATCAACGCTGAGGTCAGGAGTGTGATTTGCAATTTCATTATTTTTCCTTTTATTCAAACAATTACCTTGCCTTCACGCGACGCTAGCGCTGATATTTGACATTTTTATGACGCAGTCATGTTTTGCAACGCTTTTGACCCCATTGAAACAGCGCGGCGCTACAGCGGTAATCTGTACGGATCTGCGGTAAACTATCGGTCATCTTGTTTAATTCCCGGAATCTCTGCATCCATGCTCAGTTATCGCCACAGCTTTCACGCAGGCAACCACGCCGACGTCCTTAAACACACCGTTCAGAGTCTGATCATTGAATCGCTGAAAGAGAAAGAAAAACCGTTTCTCTATCTGGACACTCACGCCGGCGCGGGCCGCTATCAGCTGAGCGGCGAGCACGCCGAACGTACGGGTGAATACCTGGAAGGCATTTCCCGTATCTGGCAGCAGGACGACCTGCCAGCCGAGATGGAAGCCTACATTTCCGTCATCCAGCATTTCAACCGTAGCGGCCAGCTGCGCTACTACCCGGGTTCTCCGCTGATCGCCCGCCAGCTGCTGCGCGAGCAGGACAGCCTGCAAATGACCGAACTGCACCCGAGCGATTTCCCGCTGCTGCGTTCGGAATTTCAAAAAGATGCCCGTGCCCGCGTGGAAAAAGCCGATGGCTACCTGCAGCTGAAAGCGAAGCTGCCGCCGGTGTCCCGTCGCGGCCTGATTCTTATCGATCCGCCGTACGAGATTAAAAGCGACTACCAGGCGGTCGTGGCCGGTATCCACGAAGGCTACAAACGCTTTGCCACCGGCACCTATGCGCTGTGGTATCCGGTGGTGCTGCGCGCGCAGATTAAGCGCATGATCAAAGATCTGGAAGCGACCGGCATTCGTAAAATCATGCAGATTGAACTTGCCGTGCGTCCTGACAGCGACCAGCGCGGCATGACCGCTTCCGGGATGATCGTCATTAACCCACCGTGGAAGCTGGAACAGCAGATGAACAACGTCCTGCCGTGGTTGCATAAGAAACTCTCGCCGACCGGCATCGGACATGCCACCGTTGGCTGGATCGTACCGGAGTAATCACAGCCATCGGTGGAACCTTTTACGCCTCGCGCTACAATCGCGGTCATTCAACGATTAAGGGCCTACCAGGATAGGTCTTCTAAGGATACAGGCTATGAGCAAACATTATGATTACATCGCTATCGGCGGCGGCAGTGGCGGCATCGCCTCCATCAACCGTGCGGCAATGTATGGCCAGAAGTGCGCGCTGATTGAAGCTAAAGATCTGGGCGGCACCTGCGTCAACGTCGGCTGCGTACCGAAGAAAATCATGTGGCATGCGGCGCAGATTCGCGAAGCGATTCATCTGTATGGCCCGGACTACGGTTTCGATACCACGATTAACCACTTCGACTGGGACAAACTGGTGGCCAGCCGCAGCGCGTATATCGACCGTATCCACACCTCCTACGACAACGTGTTAGGCAAAAACAAGGTTGATGTCATCAAAGGCTTCGCCCGTTTTGTGGATGCCAAAACCGTGGAAGTGAATGGCGAAACGATCACCGCCGATCATATCCTGATCGCCACCGGCGGCCGTCCGAGCCATCCGTCTATTCCGGGCGTTGAGTACGGCATCGACTCTAACGGCTTCTTCGAGCTGCCGGCCCTGCCGAAGCGCGTCGCCGTGGTGGGCGCAGGCTATATTGCCGTTGAGCTGGCTGGCGTCATTAACGGCCTCGGCGCCGAAACGCACCTGTTCGTGCGTAAACATGCGCCGCTGCGCAGCTTCGATCCGCTGATCGTCGATACCCTGGTCGAAGTGATGAACAGCGAAGGGCCGCAGCTGCACACTCACGCCATTCCGCAAGCGGTAGTGAAAAACGCGGACGGCAGCCTGACGCTTCAGCTGGAAGATGGCCGGAGTCAGACCGTGGATTGCCTGATCTGGGCCATTGGGCGTGAGCCGGAGACCGATAATTTCAACCTCGCAGCCGCTGGCGTAAAAACCAACGACCAAGGCTATATCGTGGTGGATAAATTCCAGAACACCAACGTGCCGGGGATCTATGCCGTGGGCGATAACACCGGGGCGGTGGAGCTGACGCCGGTGGCGGTAGCGGCGGGTCGTCGTCTGTCTGAACGCCTGTTCAACAACAAGCCGGAAGAGCATCTGGATTACAGCAATATCCCGACCGTGGTCTTCAGCCATCCGCCGATCGGCACCGTCGGTTTAACCGAGCCGCAGGCGCGCGAGCAGTATGGCGATGACGCCGTGAAGGTCTATAAATCCGCTTTCACCGCCATGTATACCGCCGTGACCTCGCACCGCCAGCCGTGCCGCATGAAGCTGGTATGCGTCGGCCCGGAAGAGAAGATTGTCGGCATTCACGGTATCGGCTTCGGCATGGATGAAATGCTGCAGGGCTTTGCGGTGGCGCTGAAAATGGGCGCCACCAAGCAGGACTTCGACAATACCGTGGCGATTCACCCGACGGCCGCGGAAGAGTTCGTAACCATGCGTTAATCCTCTCAGCCCCGTGTTCTCACGGGGCTTTTAAACCTCATTGCGTGATACCTTCAGGCGCTATCGCCTATCTCAATCAGGACTTTTACAAAAAACGTTTCCCGCTGATATAACCCGGGAAAAATAGCCGGAACATCTTTAAGCGCGACGCGTTTAGTGATTAAAGGCTGAACATCAATGACGCCGGAACTGAGGTACTTAATCGATGTATCCCACTCCGGGCCTGGAAAAGGCGCTGAAATAGAATTCCACGAACCCAGCACTTTAATTTCATTGCGGATGATTTTCTCAAAGTTAAGCCGGGGGAAAGCGACGTCGCCATAAGGAATACCCAGGAGGACCACGGCCCCACCTTTCGCCGCCAGAAGCATTGCGCTGGCAATCCCCGCGGGATGCCCTGAAGACTCAATAACGATATCTACGCCGGAGCTTTCTGTGAGCTCATGAAAACGGGACAGATAGCCTTCATCCTCGACCGAGAAAACATCTCTGGCCCCGGTCTCTTTGGCGATATCGAGCTTCTTTCGATCGGTATCAAAAGCAAATACTTCCCCGGCACCACAGACCTGGGCCCACTGTACTGCCAGCAGCCCGATGGTACCGCAGCCAACCACCGCCACCCGGCAGCCAACTTTCATATCGACCAGGCGTAGAGCGTGTACCACTACGCTGGAAGGTTCAATAAAGCTTGCCGTCGCAAAATCCATGGTCGCAGGCAGAAGTAAAACATTACGCGACGGCACCACAATATATTCAGCAAAAGCGCCGTTTTTATGTCCCCCGAGAACGTTGAGATCGATGCACTGCGAATAGCGCCCTTGTTGGCAATATTTGCATTGAAAACAGGGGAAGCAATTACAGGCCGTCACGCGATCGCCATTTTTCACTTCCTTCACAGCAGGACCGGTTTTCACCACTTCACCAGAAAATTCGTGCCCCCAGGTCAGCCCAGGGTTATAAGATCCCAGTTTGCCAAAACGAGAAATATCGGAGCCACAGATGCCCGCAACCTGGACCTTAATTAAAACATCGTCATCATTTTCAATGTCGGGTTGGATCGTCTCTTCATATCTCACATCCTGTCGCGAATAAAGATTTAATGCTTTCATATCATCACTCCCGGATAAAAAGTGAATGAGAGTCATAAAGCGAGTGAGCCATTGGGTGAGAAACGACAACAGAAAGCCGTTGAGGCTGCATAAGCGAGCCTCTGTTGCTGATGTGAATCTCACCCAAAATACAGGGGCATAATTTATTTCGTGAATTACTCTTTTTCGCCAAAGCCCGCAGCGAAAGCAGTTTTTAATTCACTCATTAATTCATGTTCATCCTCGCCATTACAGATAATATCAATCATGGTATTACCCTTTACGCCAGCACCAAGAATACTCATCATGCCTTTTATCTGAATCTCTCGCCCTTCATTGACCAGCGTTAATGATGAGGTATATTTCTTCACGATCCGGGCAAGAGTGGCCGCTGGCCTGGCGTGAAGTCCGGTACTGTTGACGACTCTGACGCTTTGTCTAATCATAATTCACTTAGCTCTAATAATTTTCAGGATGCCTGGCGTAGAAACTGATGCCCTTTATTCATCATAAGAATCTTAGAGTAGACATCATCTTCAACGGCTTGTTTTGCCGATGCCATAACTCGTGCCAGATTGGCTTCGTTATTGTTCTGTTGATAAGCTTTGCCAACGGAGGTAATAAAGGCTTTACGTAAATCGCTGGCAATATTCACCTTGACCACGTTATAGTTCACAAAACTACGCAGGATATCTTCGTCAATTCCTGAACCGCCGTGAATGACCAGAGGAACCGGCGAGACTTCAGCAATTCTCTGCAGCAGCGGAATATCAATACGCGGGACATCATCAAGACCGTGGACGTTGCCAATGGAGATAGCCAGCATATCGCAGCCGGTCTGTTCAACAAATGTCCGTACCTTTTCTGGTTCCGTTTTGCAGTCGGCTTCGCTGACATGATCGTCTTCTTTACCTAAAATCGCCCCCAGCTCAGCCTCAACCGGAACGCCATATGATTTACAGAAATCAACGGCAGCGGCGGTGAACGCAATGTTTTCTTCGAAGGAAAATGCTGCGCCATCAATCATAACGGAGGTAAAACCCGCCCGTACGGCCTGTTTGACATCATCAAAAGTTTTACCATGATCGAGGTGCAGGCTAACCGGTACATCCATTTTATCAGCATGACGTTTAACGATTTCATAAATATAGTCATAGCCTGATAATTGCGCATTGGTCGGTGCAATCTGGATGAAGTTTGGTAACCCTGAGCGCTCAATAGCATTGAGAATCGAGATGGTGGTTTCCAGATTCGTGGTATTGAATGCACCGGCAAGTACACGTTTCTCGCGGATACGATCCAGCAAGATTTTACCGTTAACTAATGGCATAGCATTATCCTCTATCTTCGTTGAAGAATAGTACCTAAATAATATTTATCTGATTTTAACCAGACGTTTCCTAAATCAAATGGCATTTTGTTTTCAAGGAAAACAAGTTGTTCGAGGTGCAAAACGGGGGCATCTTCATTGACTTCTAAATAATGACCACGTTCGCTACCAACAATTTTTGCTGCATAACGGCTTTCCGAATAGACAATTTTTTGACCAGATAACTCTTCAACCGTTGGAAACAAATTTTGTTTATTAAAGTCAACATCAGTAATTCCAGGGCAGAGTGCAATGTTGATTCTGTTTTCAATCAGCATCACTCTCTCGCCTTCCACGCTACGTACACGTTTAAGGTAAAGAATAGGCGCGCCAGGCTCAATTCTTAATTTCTCGGCAACACTTTTCGACGCTTTCTCAATATATGAAGTAATAACTTCAGTAGTAAATGACAAATGCTGACTTTCAAGTGATTCAGCAAAAGACAATAAACCTTCGCCAAGGGCATAAGAAATATTTTCTTTTTTTACAAATGTCCCCTTCCCCTGAACCTGGACCAGCAAACCTTCATTGACCAGCATGGTGACCGCTTTCTTTACGGTGCCCCGGCTGACCTGCAGTATTTCCATAATCTGGTTCTCAGAAGGAATACGATCGCCTTTGCCCAGCTCCCCTTTATAGATGTTTTCGCGGATCCATTCAGAAACCTGCATATACAACGGAATTTCTGAATCTTTCAGTATGGTGCTCATGTTGTGCTTCTCCTGTGTAGATCATCTGTATACAAGTATGAACAAGTTACGATAATACAGAGTTTTTTAAAAATCTAACTATATGATCAACTTCACAGTTTCAGCCCAACCCCCTGTTCTCCCTGTAACAAAGCGTTACGTGGCATATCGGCCCCCTCCCGACCGTTGAGCGGGAAGGGGCTCCCCGCTTAACCCTCAGATTTAATAATTATTTTCAGTAAGTCGTTTTCAGGATTTGCCGCAAACTCAATTGCTTCTTCAAGACGAGAAAGAGGCCAGGTATGCGTGATCATCTCTCTGGTATTGATTTTGTCTTTTTCAACGATCTCAATCGCTTCTTTCATGTCGTAAGGGGTGAGGGAGTATGTACCAACAATGGATATTTCATCCCGGAACAGACGTCCGGCATCAATTTCCACCACCGGGTTTTTATCAAATGGCGAGAATACAACGACCCGACCTCCCCGCCGCACCACGTTCACCGCCTGAGAAACTAATGACGACACGCCGGCCGCAATAATCACCACGTCGGGCCCTTTCCCATCGGTTATTTCAGCTACCCGCGTTTCAAGATCTTCATTCGCCGGGTCGATCGCATGGGTTACGCCGATTTTCAACGCCAGTTCACGTTTAAAGCGCGAAAGGTCGGAAACGATGACGGTTGATGCCCCCTTCAGCGCGGCAAGCTGTGCGCTGACCAGGCCAATGGTGCCGGAACCCAATACCAGCACCGTATCTTTTGCATGGATATTTGCTGATTTCAGACCATGTAAACAACAGGCCACCGGTTCGATCATCGCCGCACGATCCCAGTCGAGTTGCTCCACAATTCGATGCGTCAGATGCTCAACGTGTAGCTGAGGGATACGAATGAACTCACTGAAACCACCGGGCTCAAGATTGGTTTTTTTAAATTGATCGCAGAGGGTAAAATATCCTCTGTCGCAGTAGTGGCAGTTAAAACAAGGAACGTGAATAGCGGTTACCACGCGTTCGCCCACACGGTAGCGGGTCACGTTTTTCCCGACCTTCACAACTTCGCCAGAGACTTCATGGCCGAGAATAACAGGCCCCGTTACGGTCTGGTGCTGCGCCTTATGAATATCAGTGCCGCACAGACCGCAGGAGTGCATTTTAATGAGCATATCGCCATCGCCTATTTCAGGCACCGCGATATCTTCATATCGAATATCATTTTTGCTGTAGTAGACGCTGGCTTTCATTGGCTAACTCCATAACAAAGATGCTCAGCACGCATCTTGGATTCATAAAGCGGTTTATACACCTGGCTAAAAATTTGCTGATAATGTGCGACAACCTCAGGCTCTGGCCGATAATTTTTCAGCTCTGCCGGCGCGGTAAGGGCACAGTTATCCATATCCACTCCGACGGCTTTTGCCGCCAGCATTGCCGCCCCTTTGCTCACGGCCTCATCGACATTACAGGCGACAATTTCCCTGTTCAGAATGTTTGCTTTCAGCTGTAGCCAGTAGGGGTTTTTACACGCCGCACCAATGACGTTGACGACCGGGTAGTGGCGCCCTGTCAGGGTTTCATACAAATCGAGAAGATTTTTCAGTTCAAAACACAAGCCCTGGAAAACGAAGCGCAGAACATCTTCAGGCCGGGATTTATCATCAAGTCCATAAATCAACGCCCTGGACCAGGTATTCCTTTCCGGCGGCCCGCTACCCCGCAAATGAGGAATAAAAATGCCGTCCAGTGAGCCTGCAACAATCCGATCTTTTTCATTTCTCAGCGTATCCACCATGCGCAGAAAAGCAGGCATATCGAGTTCAAACAGGTTTCTGAACCATTCAATGGCGTAGCCAGCCGAAGGCAGCGAGGCATACAGAGAATGAAGCCCCGGCAAAACATGGACCCCGTTAGAGACCCTGGCACGGAAAAAGCTTCTGCTGTTGTTGACGGCCTCGGTCACCACCAACAATCCTTCCGTGGTGCCGGTAGAATTCAATATTTGGTTTTCGTTATTCAAGCCGACGGCGACAGAACCACACATATGATCATGCCCGGCAATGGCAACCTGCACATCGTCCGCCAGCCCGGTGAGGCCGGCAACCTCTGGGGTGATATGGCCTATCGACGTTCCGGCATGAACCAGCGGGCTAAACAGGGATGGGGAAAGTTTGGCCGCGGCCAGCATCGTTTCGTCCCAACCTCTCTCCGTGATATTCAATGCCATGGTCCGCGAGGCCAGGGAGTACTCCGAGCGTTTTATGCCTGACAATTTAAAGGCAATATATTCGGCAAGACACAGCCACTTTGTTCCATCTGCGGCATTTTTAATATTGTCATGCAACCATCTAATTTTATTAATACTGTAATTTGAATGCGCCGGGATACCGGTTATTTCATATATACTTTCAACATCCACAGCCGAAATAATACTCTCCAGCTGCCGTTTTGGCCGGGTATCATACCAGGTTAAAGATGGACCAATAATATTATCATACTCATCGAGCAACACGCCGGCTTCCCCAACGCTGGCAACAGCAACGGCGCGGATATCTGTCACATCGGGTCGATTACCAGTTATCGTTTTCAGGCCATGGACAATACCCTCCCATATCAGGCGGACGTCAAAATCGGTATTATCGCCATCAATAAGTTTGGCGGTTCTGAAACTATACTGTTCAATTAAATCAAGCGAAGGAACCTGAAACAAACACACCTTACAATTTGTCGTACCAACATCGATTCCGATCGTATACATTACTCTCCCCTTCTTTTTGCAAGGGACATAGTTTGTTTTTATTCTGAGGCAGAACATCTCTGCCTCAGAATCAGCAGGATTATTTCGCTAGCGGAATATCACTCGTCGAGACTTCTGTATTTTCAGCCGCCTCTTCTGCCTGAAGCTGTTTTTTCGTTACACGATAGAGCCACAGACATAACAGGAATATGACCGGGATAAGAGCCAAAGCAATTCCATTACCTTCAAAGACTTTCACCGCCCAGAACCGATAAGGGTTACCGCCATCAAGCAGACTTGATATTTCACCATCGGTTTTGATGGGGAAATTCATATCTCGGGCAATTTTAGTCAGAATCGGCGCCGCCGCTGATGCCACATACAGGTTCACAGCAAGACAAGGAATACCGATAATAAATGCTCTGACAATATTCCCACGGCAGGCCAGTACAACCATCGATATTGGTACCCAAATATTAGCCAGATCGCCCAACGGTAACAGTCTGTTGCCTGGCAGAATAACGGCAAGGAGCACCCCAACCGGAATCAGTAACAGAGCGGTCGACAGTACGGATGGGTGACCCACGGCGACCGCAATGTCGAGACCAATATAAAGATCGTGACGGTCTGGATAACGCTTACGCAGGAAACTTCTGACGGCATCTGATAATGGCAACAGCCCTTCCATCAACAGTTTTACCATCCGCGGCATAATCAGCATGACTGCCCCAAGGCTCATAGCCAGGTTCAACACACCTTTCAGGTCGTATTCTGCCAGCAGACCAATACCTGCCCCCAGAATCACCCCTAACATCATCGGCTCGCCGAAAACACCAAATCGTTTCTGGATTTGTTCCGGATCAGCATTCAGCTTGTTAATACCAGGGATTTTATCAAGCACCATATTTCCCAGCACGCCGATCGGGAAGAAGATGACGGACGACAATGTGGGCAGTGAAATCCCAGGTAGATTGAAGTATTTCTGGATCATCGGCGCGCACCAGTCCGCCATCACAAAGGTGATAGCCGCCGTCACGCCGGCAATCAGTAACCCGAAGAAGAAGCTGCCGGTAACTCCATATACCATGGCGCCGACCATAGAGAAGTGCCAGAAATTCCAGACATCAATATCGACCGTTTTAGTCCAGTTCAGGGTTAACATAAGTACGTTGATACCGATGGTCATCGGCACGACAAACGGCGCGACCTGTGAAGCCCAGGCAATAGCCGCAAGCGGTGTCCAGCCCAGATCAACGACCGGTAAATCAATGCCGGTGTGGCTAACCATCTCTTTCGCCGCCGGGCCAAGGCTATCGACCAGTAAACCAAAGACCAGGAAGATGCCGATGAAGCCCATACCGATTGTCAGGGCCGAGCGTAATGCCCGGCTAAAACCGGTCTGCAGGCACATTGCCATAATAAAAATAATTATCGGCAACATGATCGTCGGACCGAGCCCCAGAATAAACTGGACTGCGGAAAATACTTTATCCATCATGCTCACCTTTATTTTTTAAGGATGGCTACGATTTTTTCCAGTAACTCTTCTTCACCAAAACCGGTCAGAAGTGGAAGGCCATTCAAAACCGGGGTGGTCAGTTCGGTTTTTACCGCTGAAGTAACAATAATTAAATCAGCCATACCGTCCTGTTTACCAATAGTCCCGATATTTGACTGAATGGGGTCAACATTAATACCTTGGCTTTTACAATACTGAACAACTTTCTCTGTTGCTACGGCGGAAGTAGCGATACCACTGGTACATGCAAAAATAATTTTCTTGTTCATCGTAATCTCCGGGTACATTTATCAGGTGTAGTTGCTATTTTAATTAATGACTTCTTCGAGGAGTGTCTTCACCACTGAAGGTGAACTGGCTTTTAAAATCGCATCCATCTTGTCAGTTTGTCTGAACAAGCCGATCATTTTCATGAGAAAATCAATATGCGCATCTTTTTCTTTTAACAGCAGGAAAAATATAACCTGTACCGACATAACTTCATCGGGATCTTCTGCCTGCTTAAATTCAATTCCTTCCGGGCAGGTCACTACAACCAGTTTTTCCTCTTTAATATGCTCAACATCCACATGAGGAATCGCGACACCAATTCTCTCCAGTTGCATCGCCGTCGGATTATTTTCCTCCCTGCTGATTAAGGCAGAAAGATAAGTACTTTCGACAAAGCCATGCCTATAGAGCAGGTTGCCTACCTCGCCAAACAACGTTTCACGCTCACCCCCAGGGTGGTTTAGCAATATAAAATCGTTATCAAGACTGGTTGCAATGGACATAAAAACACCTCGGGTCCCGGTGAGAGATTTGTGTGTAACATATCTACTGTCAGTCATGGTTGTCTATGTACAACCATGTTCAAGTGATTTAAAGCTATACCTGGTACGAACTTGCTTCAATAGCGCTGGCTTTTTTTTGTGCTATGCATCACACAAAAGATATTCAAGAAGACAGAGTAAAAATAAAAACATTATTTATCATGTAGATATAAATCCATTTACTCAGTCTTCAGGAGAGTGACGGGACGCGCCTACAGGTGTGAGGACCGCTCAGACAACGGGGGACGTTGGTATACGCTGTCATATCCGCTACAGGGGTTGACCTGTTCGCCAGACAGAGGGTGACTTACCGACGGTGCTGATAGCCGATTTTGCAAAATAGCGTGGCCGATGTAGTTACTCCAGTTAAAGCTGTTTTGCAGCACCACCACCGCATTCTGATTAGCCTTATCAAAACCGATATAGCTGGAATAGCCACCGATATAACCCACCTGATAGGTGATTCTTTGCCCAGCGAGGGTATCGGTCACCCAGGCGATATTGGCCGCCTCTTTTTCCCGCGGATAGTAATCAACGCTGACGTCGGCAAAAGCCTTATCCAGCGCGGCATGTTGGGTAGGAGAAAAATGGGCGCGGGCGTATTCGATCAGATCGCGAGCATCGCTGTACAGGTTCGCCGCTCCGACCATATTGTTGCTGAACTGCCAGTCCGGCGTGAGCGCGCCGCGAGGTTTAAACTTCGGCTGGTCGCCGGCATGGCCGAGGGCCCGCCGGGGATATTCGCGCAGGGTCTGCGGAAGATAGCTGCTATTTCTCATCGCCAGCGGCTGGAAAATCATCCTTGAGGCCAGCGCCGCAACGGATTCGCCGGTCTGATAGGTAAGGATATAACCCAGAATTGCGTAGCCCAGATTGGAGTATTCCGGCTCATGGCTCAGCGGCGCGTTAAAGGTGCTCAGGTAACTCAGTACCCGCTCATTATCCAGTTCGTGATAGAAATTTTCGCCATCACTCAGATAAACCAGCAAATGCTCAAGCGACAGCAGGTTCATCGGCTGGCGCGGCAGGCCTGAAGTGTGCGTCACCAGCTGCAACAAGGTGATTTTTTTCGCGTCATCACTCAGCGGCGTACCCGGCGGTAACAACGTCAGTAGCGTATCATCCCAGTGCAGTCGCCCCTCGTTGACCAGCAGGGTTATCACCTCGGCGGTGGTGCCTTTACTCAGCGAACCCAGCGCAAAGAGCGTATCCGGGGTAATGGGATAACGGTTTTTGGCATCGGTCACACCATAGCAGTGGAACTCCGCCGGACCGTTGTGATGAATGATCGCCACCACCACGCCGCTGACCTGCTTGCGTTGCATATAGCGGCTGACGAACGCATCGATGGGCAGAACATGGCTATTTTGCCCGACCAGGCTGGTTTCATCTGAGGGGACGCTCATTTGTGAAAGCGTTCCGGAGCATCCTACAAGCAGCAGCGACGCCAATAGCACAGGGCTCAACTGCCTGTTCAAACCACACCTTCCTGCCGTACTGAAATCAAGGGGAGAATAAAGAGTCAGAGATCGTAACGACAGTCAACGGTCATTGCAAAGCGAACAGGCTGAAAAACGTCTGAACGACCGTCTGACACGCTGCCAGACGGTCTGCTCTGATTGGTCTCGTTACACCAGTCCCGTCGCGTAATAAACGCCAATAATGAAAAACGCCCCGAGAATCTTAAACAGCGTAATCCCGAGTATCGGTTTATAGGCCTGACGATGAGTTAACCCCGTCACCGCCAGCAGCGTGATGATCGCCCCGTTGTGCGGCAGCGTATCCATTCCCCCCGCCGCCATCGACGCGACGCGGTGCATCACCTCCAGCGGGATCCCCGCCGCATGGGCCGCCTCAATAAAGCGATCGGCCATCGCCGCCAGCGCAATACTCATGCCGCCCGAGGACGAGCCGGTGATCCCGGAGAGAATATTGATGGTGATCGCCTGATTAATGAGCGGGTTAGGGATAGCTTTCAGCGCATCGGCCACCTGGACAAACCCCGGCAGCGCAGCGATGACGCCGCCAAAACCGTACTCCGATGCGGTATTCAACGACGCGAGCATCGCGCCGCCGACCGCCACCTTACTGCCATCCGCCAGCTTGCCTTTCAGGCTGCGCCAGGCAAACAAAAAGATGGTGACAATACCGCACAACAGCGCCGCCATGACCGCCCAGATGGCGACCATCTTTTTGACATCGCTTTCCAGCGGCGCTTTCAGCCCCGGCAGGTCAATCAGGAAATGGCCGCCGTAGGTCAGAGGAATAAGCCAGGTAAAAATCAGGTTGGCGATACCGACCACCATCAGCGGCAACAGCGCGATAAACGGATGCGGCAAATTGAGGTCCGCCGGGGTTTCCGGCTCATTCACTAAATTTGTGCCGTAGCCTTCCCCGTTACGCTGCGCTTTACGCCGCATCGCTTCGAGATAGAGCCAGCCGCCGATCGCCACGAAGGCCGATCCGAGAATCCCCAGCCACGGCGCGGCCCAGGAGGTGGTGCCATAAAAGGTGGTCGGGATGATGTTCTGGATCTGCGGCGAACCCGGCAGGGCATCCATGGTGAAGGTAAAGGCCCCCAGCGCAATGGTGGCCGGCATCAGGCGTTTAGGGATCTGGCTCTGACGGAACATTTCAGCGGCAAACGGATAGACCGCGAAGACCACCACAAACAGCGAAACGCCGCCGTAGGTCAGCAGAGCGCACACCAGGATAATCACCGGCATCGCCTTGTTCTGGCCCATTAAGCGGGTCACGGCGCTGACAATCGAGCGGGAAAAGCCGGAAAACTCAATCAGCTTGCCGAAAACCGCCCCGAGCAAAAACACCGGGAAATAGAGCTTCACAAACCCAACCAGCTTATCCATGAAGATATCGCTGAAAACAGGTGCAACCGCCGCCGGTTGAGTTAACAAAACGGCGCCAAGTGCGGCCAGGGGGGCAAAGAGGATCACGCTGTAGCCACGATAGGCGGCTAACATCAATACTCCTAACGCCAGTAAGGCAATCAATACGTCCATAGGGCTATCCATCAGCGTGGCCGCCACTTTTCTCCGAGTTATATGGCGGCCGATGTTATCCAGAGGGGCTTATCCTGCCCTCCGCTTCAGTGCTGAATGCTCACTCGGGGATACCGGCGTAAGGCACATCTTTATGGCCATAGCGACGCACGCGAACGTTGGCCTGCTCGCCGTGTCCGGAGAACCCTTCCAGCGCGCACAGGCGCGAGCAGTACTCACCAATCTGCGCGGAAGCGCTATCGGTCAGTACCTTTTGATAAGTGCAGGTTTTGATGAATTTGCCGACCCACAGCCCTCCGGTATAGCGCGCCGCTTTGCGCGTAGGCAGCGTATGGTTAGTCCCGATAACCTTATCGCCATAGGCCACGTTGGTACGCGGGCCAAGGAACAGCGCGCCGAAGTTCTGCATATTGGCGAGGAACCAGTCAGGATCTTCCGTCATGACCTGCACATGTTCGAAGGCCAGCTCATTGGCAATCTTCAACATCTCTTCCTTGTCCTGGGCGACGATGACCTCGCCAAATTTATCCCACGATTGACGAGCGATTTCCGCCGTCGGCAGCACCGCCAGCAAACGCTCAATCTCCGCCAGGGTTTCGCGCGCCAGCTTCCCGGAAGTGGTCAGCAGAATAGCCGGTGAATCCAGGCCATGCTCGGCCTGGCCCAGCAGGTCGGTGGCGCAGATTTCGCCATCCACGCTCTCATCGGCAATCACCAGGGTTTCGGTTGGCCCGGCAAACAGGTCGATACCGACGCGGCCGAACAGCTGTCGCTTGGCTTCGGCAACAAACGCATTTCCCGGCCCCACCAGCATATCGACCGGAGCAATGCTCTCAGTGCCGACCGCCATCGCCGCCACCGCCTGAATACCACCCAGACAGTAAATTTCATCCGCACCCGCCATATGCTGCGCCACCACAATGGCCGGAGCCGGTTTACCGTTAAACGGCGGCGCGCAGGTGACGATGCGCGGCACGCCGGCCACTTTAGCCGTAATGATCGACATATGCGCCGAGGCCAGCAGCGGGTACTTGCCGCCCGGAACGTAGCAGCCCGCCGCGCTGACCGGAATATTTTTATGGCCCAGAATGACGCCCGGTAAGGTCTCCACCTCAATATCTTTCATGCTGTCACGCTGATGCTGAGCAAAGTTGCGCACCTGCTCCTGGGCAAAACGGATGTCCGCAATATCGCGTGCGGAGAGCTGGGCATAACAGTCGTCAATCTCCTGCTGGCTGAGACGGAAGTCCTCTCTGTCGAGCTTGTCGAACTTAATCGACAGCTCGCGTACCGCGGCGTCTCCGCGCGCTTCAATGTCCGCCAGAATTTTTTCCACCGCTTCACGAACGGAACGATCGTGCGTTTTTACCGCTTCAGATTCAGCCCCGCGTTTGATCCAGGTCGCCATAATTTGCCTCACTATGATGTTAATAAAATGCTAATGCATTCGAATTCATTTGTATCCTGGCGTGAATAAGATGTGATGAAAAGGATCAATGCATTCGAATGCAACGCAGATCGCAAAATGAGTGACAGCGGAGCAGATTCACGCATAATGACGAGGCATTCGTTAGCGGGAGACAAAGGAATGGCAGGTTCAATCAAACGAGCGGTGACAAGTTATGACGTTGCGAAAGCGGCGGGTGTCTCGCAATCTGCAGTTTCCAGAGCCTTTACCGACGGGGCGAAAATATCGCCCGCCACCCGGGAGAAAGTGCGCAAAGTCGCCGCAGAGCTCGGCTATCGGCCGAGCTTTATCGCGCAATCGCTGATCACCCGCCGCTCCAATCTGATAGGCATTGTGGTACCTGGACTGGTCAATCCGTTCTATTCGGCTGTCCTCGATGAGCTTTCGCATAAGCTTAATCTGATGGGATATCGGGTACTGCTGTTTTCCATGTATCGCGATGACGATACCACGCCGATCATGGAGGAGATCCTGCGCCATCGCGTCGAAGCGCTGGTGCTGGTTTCCAGCAGCCTCTCTTCCCACTTCGCCCAGGAGTGCCAGCACCTCGGGCTCCCGGTTTTGCTGCTCAATCGTAAAAATGACAGCCAGTCCGTCTCCAGCGTCACCAGCGACAACCTCGCCGGCGGCGCGGCGATTGCCGATTTTCTGCTGGATGCCGGCCACCGGCAGCTGGCGTTTATTGCCGGGAGAGATACCTCATCCACCAGCCGCGACCGGGAAACCGGCTTTCGCCACCGGCTGGATACGCGCGGGGCCAGGCCCCCGTTGCGCGATAGCGGGATGTGGTCGATTGAAGAAGCGATGAACGCCACCCGCAGGCTGATGGCCCTGCCAGACCCGCCGGATGCGCTGTTTTGCGCCAATGACATGATGGCGATCGCGGCATTAAACGTCGTGGTGGGCGAAATGGGTATGCGGGCCGGCCACGATATTTCGGTCGTCGGCTTTGACGATATCGCGATGGCCAGCTGGCCGCTGATCGATCTCACCACCTGGGTGCAGCCGCTCTCGGAGATGGTGGAAGCGGCGATCGCGGTATTAAAGACGCAGTTGGATAGTGCGGAGGCGGCCCCCGTGCAGCACGTGTTGAAAGGCAAGCTCATTATCAGGGGCAGTACCCGGCCGCGGCGTTAACGCCGGGAGTCGACCGTCACGCCGTACCGTTATTGCCGTGGCGCATAAACGCCGGCCGCTGATTGAGCATCATATACCAGCGCTCAACCGCCGGCAGCTCCGGATGGGCAAAAGGGGTCATTTTCCAGCGATGTACCGACAGACCCAGTACGATGTCCGCCAGCGTAAACTGCGGGCCGGCGATCCATGCGCCGGTGCGCTGCAGCTGTGATTCAACGATGTGAACACAGCGGGTCCACGTAGCGATGCTCTCCTTAATCGCCGCCGGATCCTGAAAACGCGGGTCTTTGCGCACCAGACCCATAAATGCATAGCGCCAGGCATTGTTAAACTCCGTGGCCTGCCAGTCCATCCAGCGCTCAACATCCGCTGCGCCCTGAGGGGTCACCGGTAGCAGATCCTCACGTCCGGCTTTACGCGTCAAATAGCGGCAGATGCTGTTTGACTCCCATAGCACGAAATCATCGTCGAGCAGCACCGGCACCAGGCCGTTTGGGTTCAGGGCGCGAAACTCGGCGCTATCGACCGGCTGGAAACCGCTGCCGTAATCCTCCTGCTGATAGGTCAGACCGACTTCATCGCAGGTCCATAACACTTTACGAACGTTAATTGATGAGCGTTTGCCCAGTATTTTTAGCATCGTGACATCCTTAAGCGAAGGAACGTGACTTCCACCCTACTCTATCCGGCGACAAAGAGGCAGCCTGCCGGATAATGTGTATAGTTGATTTCAGTCTTTTTTGCTGACACAGGGAACCCGCCATGCTGACTCCGTTTACTGTTTTCACGCCCGGCAATATCCGTTTTGGCCGCGGCCTTGCCCGTAGCGCTGCCCCCTGGCTGGCCCAGCGTACCGCGAAGGTACTGCTGGTCCACGGCGCCAGCGCGCAGCGGGCCGGTTTTTTACTCACCGAGCTGCGCGCCCATCATCTTGAAGCGATGACGCTATCCGTAGCCCATGAGCCGACGCTGGAAGATATTGAGCAGGGAGTGCGTCTGGCGCGGGAAAATGGCATCGGGGCGGTGGTCAGCCTCGGCGGCGGCGCGGTTATTGACGCAGGAAAAGCGATTGCTGCGCTGGTGCCGGCCTCGGGCCCGGTGATGGAGTATCTGGAAGTGGTGGGCAACGGGCGGGTATTAGAAGGGCATCCGCTGCCGTTTGTCGCTATCCCGACTACCGCCGGTACCGGGGCAGAAGTGACGAAAAATGCGGTGATTAACGTCCCTCAGCAGCGGCGAAAAGTCAGCCTGCGCGACGATCGGATGCTGCCGGAGCTGGCCATCGTCGACCCGGCGCTGACCGATAACGCCCCGCGCGCGGTGACGCTCGGCTCCGGCCTTGACGCGATTACCCAGCTCATTGAGCCCTGGCTCTGTACCCGCGCCAATCCTTTTACCGATGCGCTGTGCCGGGCCGCTATTCCGCGCGGAATCAAAGCGCTCCGCACGCTGATGGAAAAAGAGTGCCCGGACAGCCGCGATGAGATGGCCTGGGTCAGCCTGTGCGGCGGCCTGGCGCTGGCGAATGCTGGTCTTGGCGTCATTCATGGGCTGGCCGGCCCGCTGGGGGGACTGAGCCATGCTTCCCACGGCGCACTCTGCGGCAGCCTGCTGCCTTACGGCCTGGCGCTCAATGAGTCGCAGGTCAGCAACAGGGCTATCCGCGAACGCTTTGACGAAGTCCGCCAGTGGCTGGCCGACGGGCTGGACGTCGAGCCGGAGACGGCCTGGGATAGCCTGCGCGAATGGAGCCGCGGCGCCGGGCTGGGGAATCTGCGCGAACTGGGCGTACCGCACGAGGCCCTGGAGCCTGCGGCACTGGCAGCCAGCAGCTCCTCATCCATGAAAGCGAATCCGGTGCAGCTGGATAGCGAGCAGCTGCTGGAGATGCTGGAAGCGGCGTGGGAGTGACGCCCCGTTTTATCCGGCATAATTAGATTTTGTTGCAAAACGATTGCTCCGAATTCCCCCCTTCGACCCGGAGCAATTTGATATAAAAAATCAATAAATTAGCCACATCTCTACCTAAACTTATCGCTAAAAAACGTGACCTGACGCACACTTTTATTTCCAGACACCGAAGCGAATGACTAAGCTTAATAGTCAGGCCGGGAGAGGCCCGGCGCCCTGAACTGACGCGATCCGGAGGTCCGTATCACTATGTCCAGCCAGACATTACGCAACGAGAATGGCGATAAACCGAAGATCGAGCGCGATCTGTGCTACGAAGCCGATCCGTATGAGTTAAAACTGGATGAAATGTTCGATGCCGAACCGGAGCCGGAGATCATCGAAGGCCTGCCGGCCTCTGATGCCCTGACGCCTGCCGACCGCTATCTGGAACTCTTTACGCATGTGCAGAAATCACGCATCTTTGCCGACAGCAAAACCTTCCCCGACTGCGCGCCAAAGCAAGACCCGCTGGATATCTTGATCCACTACCGGCGGGTGAAGCACCAGCCTGGATTCGACCTGCGCCAGTTTGTTGAAGAGCACTTCTGGATGCCGGACAACCGCACTGACGACTACGTGTCCGATCCCCGGCGATCGCTGAAAGAGCATATCGATAACCTCTGGCCCGTTCTCACCCGCGAGCCGCAGGATCATATTCCCTGGTCATCGCTGCTGGCGCTACCACAGTCTTATATCGTGCCCGGCGGACGCTTTAGCGAAACCTACTACTGGGACTCCTACTTTACTATGCTGGGGCTGGCGGAAAGCGGCCGCGAAGACCTGCTGAAATGTATGGCGGACAACTTCGCGTGGATGATTGAAACCTACGGTCATATCCCCAACGGCAACCGTACCTACTACCTCAGCCGCTCGCAGCCGCCGGTGTTTGCCCTGATGGTTGAGCTGTTTGAGGAGGATGGCGTGCGCGGCGCGCGGCGCTATCTCGACCATCTGAAACTGGAGTATCAGTTCTGGATGGATGGCGCCGAATCGCTGATCCCGAACCAGGCCTATCGCCACACGGTGCGCATGCCGGACGGATCGTTACTCAATCGCTACTGGGACGACCGCGATACGCCGCGGGATGAATCGTGGCGGGAAGATGTGGAAACGGCGCGCCACTCCGGCCGCCCGGCCAACGAAGTCTACCGGGACCTGCGCGCCGGGGCGGCCTCCGGCTGGGACTATTCCAGCCGCTGGCTGCGCGATATCACCCGGCTGGCAAGCATCCGTACGACCCAGTTTATTCCGATCGATTTAAACGCCTTTTTATTCAAACTGGAAAACACCATTGCCAATCTATCCGGCCTGAAAGGCGACCGGGAAACGGAAACGGCTTTTCGCCAGAAGGCCAGCGATCGCCGGTCCGCGGTAAACCGCTATTTATGGGATGAAGAGGGCGGCTGTTTTCGGGATTACGACTGGCGACGCGAACAGCAGGCGCTCTTCTCCGCCGCCAGCATCGTAGCGCTGTATGTCGGCATGGCTACGCACCAACAGGCCGAGCGGCTCGCCGATGCGGTCCGCGCCCGCCTGCTGACTCCCGGCGGCATCATGGCCACCGAATATGACAGCGGCGAACAGTGGGATAAGCCCAACGGCTGGGCGCCGCTACAGTGGATGGCGATACAGGGATTTAAACTGTACGGCCAGGACCCGCTCGGCGACGAAATTGCCCACAGCTGGCTGCAAACGGTGAACCATTTCTATAAGCAGCACCATAAGCTGATTGAGAAGTACCACATCGCCGGCGGCGTTGCCCACGAAGGCGGAGGCGGCGAATATCCGTTACAGGATGGCTTCGGCTGGACGAACGGCGTGGCGCGTCGGCTGATAGGGCTGTACGGAGAACCCTTATAACCAGGTGCTGTTCCGACAATTCATGTCCTGCTATGGTCATAGCATCGCACTTTGCAGGAATTGTTTTCATGACCGAATTGCTTACGCCACGGCTGCACTGTTCACAGCTGAAGCAGGAGGACTGGTCTTTTTTTCTCGCTCTGCAGAGAGATCCGCAGGCGATGCTGTATATAGCCGATTCACGCCCGCTGTCTGAAATACGCGAGGCCTTCGATTCGCGTATTTCACCGTGGTCGCCAGGGGCAAAACAGTGGCTGTGCCTGGTGGTGCGCGACAGGGAGACCCGTATACCGCTGGGTCTGACCGGCTACCGGCATCATGAAGGCGGTTGCGCTGAAGTGGGCTTTTTATTTACCCCGGCCGCGCAGGGGCGCGGCTATGGCTATGAATCCCTGCGTGCGCTCTGTGATTTTGCCTTCAGCGCCGGAGGCGTACGGCGTCTGACCGCCACGGTTACCGCCGGCAACATAGCCTCGCGAAATCTGCTGCAGAAAACCGGCTTTCTGCAGGAGGGTGAGCTGCGCGAATGCTACTGGCTGAACGGACGCTGGCATAATGACTGGCTGTTTGGCCTGCTGCGTCGCGATTATCACACGCTGAAAATATAAGCTGAACGCTGCGCCTCTCCGCAGACGGAGAGGCGGTTACGATTACAGGAACATGCCGCCGGAAACTTCCACGCGCTGTGCGTTCATCCATCTCAGGTCATCGCTCAACAATGCCGCGATTGCATCGCCGATGTCATCTGGCAGCCCTACCCGACCCAGCGCCGTTTGCGCCGCAATATGCTGATTAACCTGAGCATTATCCCGCACTATTCCACCGCCAAAATCGGTTTCTATCGCGCCTGGCGCGATAATGTTGACCGAAATCCCGCGCCCTCCCAGCTCCTTCGCCTGGTAGCGGGTCAGCACTTCCATCGCCCCTTTCATCGCCGCATAGGCGGCATAGCCCGGCAGCGCGAAGCGGGCCAGCCCGCTCGACACGTTGAGGATACGTCCCTTATCCGCCAGAAGTGGCAGCAGGCGCTGGGTCAGGAAGAACGGCCCCTTAAACTGGATATTCATCAGCTCATCAAATTGTGCTTCGCTGGTCTCAGCAAAGGGGACGTTTAAACCGATCCCGGCATTGTTTAATAAATAATCAAAGGTATCGCGCTGCCAGCGCTGTTGCAGCAGCTGAGCCACATTCTGAGCGAAAGTGCCAAAGCTCGCCGTATCACCGACGTTCAACGCCAATGCCGCAGCTTTCACCCCTTTTTGCTCAATTTCATCCACGACTTCCTGGGCAGCCTGCGGGTTGCTATGCCAGGTGAGAATAATATCGGTTCCCTTCTCTGCCAGCTTCAGCGCGGCATTTTTTCCCAGTCCACGGCTGCCGCCAGTCACTAAAGCGATACGTTGTGCCATCAGAAAACCCCTTCTCAGTTGCGTTTGTCTGGTTAAAGAGCTTATTAGCTGCCAGTAAAACAATAAATGCGTTAAATTACGTTTTACTGTTCCAGTATTAACAACAATAGAGTTTCGGTATGGATAAAATTCACGCAATGCAGCTGTTCATCCGCGTCGCGGAGCTGGAGAGTTTTTCCCGCGCCGCCGAAACCTTAAACCTGCCTAAAGGGAGTGTCTCGCGCCAGATTCAGGCGCTGGAAAACCATCTGGGGGTGCGCCTGCTGCACCGCACCACGCGTCGGGTTCAGCTCACCCAGGACGGGATGGTCTATTACGAACGCGCCAGGGACCTGCTCAGCAATCTCGATGAGCTGGACGGCATGTTTCAGCACGATCCGGCCACCATCAGCGGCCGCCTGCGGGTGGATATGCCGGTTGGACTGGCCAGGAAACTGATCATTCCGCGCCTGCCGGCTTTTTTGCAGCAGTACCCGGGCGTTGAACTGGAGCTGAGCAGTAGCGACCGGCTGGTGGATGTGATTCGCGAGGGGTTTGACTGCGTGGTGCGCGTCGGCACGCTGAAAGACTCCGGCCTGATCGCCCGTCCGCTGGGTAAGCTGACGCAAATTAACTGCGCCAGCCCGCAGTATTTATCACGCTTCGGCTACCCGACCACGCTCGACGATCTGGCCGGTCACGCCCTTATCCACTATGCCAGCACCCCCGGCGCCCGCCCACTGGGGTTTGAGGTGATGAGCGATGGCGTTGTCCAGTGGGTGAAGACCGGCGGCACGCTCACCGTTAACAGCACGGAAACCTATCAGGCCGCCTGCCTGGCCGGGCTGGGGATTATCCAGGTTCCGCGTACCGGCGTCCGCGAAGCGCTGCGCACCGGCGAGCTGATTGACATCCTGCCGCAGTACCGCGCGGCACCGCTGCCGGTATCGTTAATCTATCCGCACCGACGCAACCTTTCCCGCCGGGTACATCTGTTTATGGAGTGGCTGGGGAGCGTGATGAAAGAGTACGTCGATTAGGCGACGCCGCCCTTTATCCGGCGGTCGTTCGGACGCTTCGCAGGTCTATGAAGGATTTTACGTATATAATTTTGAAGAATCTCGCTGTAAAGAAAGGAAGAAATCACTCATGACATCGGAAAACGACGCGAAACGCCCGACCCAGGATCCGAGCCAGCCGCCGGAAAAAAGTAAAAGCCCGCTGGCCGCCATCAACGACTCTGCCGTGGCGCAGAAGGCGAATCAGGCGTTAAAAAGCGTCACCGGAACAGCAGAAAAAGTTCAGAGGAACCCGATTATTGCGCACCTGCTGCGCGCAACCGAACGGTTTAACGACAGGATGGGAAACCAGTTCGGTGCGGCCATCACCTACTTTTCGTTTCTGTCGATGATCCCGATTCTGATGGTCTCCTTCGCTGCCGCCGGTTTTGTGCTGGCCTGGCACCCGACGCTGCTGCAGGACATTTTTGATAAAATCCTGCTTAATGTCAGCGACCCCACGCTGGCCGCCACGCTGAAAAACACCATTAATACCGCCATCCAGCAACGCACCGCCGTTGGCCTGGTCGGTCTGCTGGTTGCGCTCTATTCCGGTATTAACTGGATGGGCAACCTGCGGGAGGCGATTCGCGCCCAGTCGCGCGACGTCTGGGAGCGAGCGCCGCAGGACCAGGAAAAGATCTGGATGAAATACTTCCGTGATTTTATCTCGTTGATCGGCCTGCTGGTGGCGCTGGTGGTGACGTTATCGATAACCTCGGTCGCCGGTTCCGCGCAGCAGATGATCATCTCCGCGCTCTATCTTGATAATATTGAGTGGTTGAAACCGGCCTGGCGGCTGATCGGCCTTGCTATCTCCATCTTCGCCAACTATTTGCTGTTTTTCTGGATCTTCTGGCGCCTGCCGCGCCACCGCCCGCGGCGTAAGGCGCTGATTCGCGGTACCCTGATTGCAGCTATCGGTTTTGAAATCATAAAAATGATCATGACCTGGACCCTGCCCGCGCTGGTGAAATCGCCTTCCGGCGCCGCCTTTGGCTCCGTATTAGGCCTGATGGCCTTCTTCTATTTCTTCGCCCGCCTGACGCTGTTCTGCGCGGCGTGGATCGCCACGGCCGACTACAAGGATGACCGTCGTATGCCGGGCAAAGCCCACGATTGATGCCGTATCGGGCTGAAGAAAGGTACAAAATTCAGCCCGAATCATCATTTCAGCAGATAAATCCAACATGTAACTTTTATTTAACGCGGAACTGGTTTTATCTACTATTATTTTATTTGTGTGAAGCATTTCATAGAAGTTATTTTTCCGGCACGCAAATTATCCGCTTTTTGACCATTTTTTCACCACTCACGCCCCCTGTTACAGATTGAAATGTCCCTTTTGCTGTGGCTATATGACCTTTCGTTCGCTAAAAATAAGAAAGATCTATGCAAGCCACAGCCACCACACTCGACAAGCAGCAGGAAACCGCTCCGGTTAACTCACGCAATAAAGTCGTCGTCGCCTCCCTCATCGGTACCGCCATTGAGTTCTTCGACTTTTATATCTATGCCACCGCCGCGGTGATCGTATTCCCGCACATTTTCTTCCCACAGGGTGACCCGGCCGCAGCTACGCTACAGTCGCTGGCGACGTTTGCCATTGCCTTTATTGCCCGTCCGATTGGCTCTGCGCTATTCGGCCACTTCGGCGATCGCGTCGGCCGTAAGGTCACCCTGGTCGCTTCGCTGCTGACCATGGGCATCTCCACGGTGGTGATCGGCCTGCTGCCCGGTTACGAGAGCATTGGTATTCTGGCGCCGATGCTGCTGGCGCTGGCGCGCTTCGGCCAGGGGCTGGGGCTGGGCGGTGAATGGGGCGGCGCGGCGCTGCTGGCGACCGAAAACGCCCCGCCGCGCAAGCGCGCGCTGTACGGCTCTTTCCCGCAGCTCGGCGCGCCTATCGGCTTCTTCTTCGCCAACGGCACCTTCCTGCTGCTCTCGTGGCTGCTGACCGACCAGCAGTTCATGGCATGGGGCTGGCGCGTACCGTTTATCTTCTCCGCCGTGCTGGTGATTATCGGGCTGTATGTGCGCGTGTCGCTGCACGAGACGCCGGTGTTCGCCAAAATCGCCGCCGCGAAGAAACAGGTCAAAATCCCGCTGGGGACCCTGCTGACGAAGCATGTGCGCGTCACCGTGCTCGGCACCTTTATCATGCTGGCGACCTATACCCTGTTCTATATCATGACCGTCTATTCCATGACGTTCAGTACCGGCGCCGCGCCGGTGGGTCTCGGCCTGCCGCGGAACGAAGTGCTGTGGATGCTGATGATGGCGGTCATTGGCTTCGGCGTGATGGTGCCGGTGGCGGGTCTGCTGGCCGACGCGTTTGGCCGCCGTAAGAGCATGATCGTGATTACCACGATGATTATCCTCTTCGCGCTGTTCGCCTTTAAACCGCTGCTGGGCTCCGGTCAGCCGGTTCTGGTCTTCGCCTTCCTGCTGTTGGGCCTGAGCCTGATGGGGCTGACCTTCGGCCCGATGGGTGCGCTGCTGCCGGAGCTGTTTCCGACGGAAGTGCGCTACACCGGCGCATCGTTCTCGTATAACGTTTCGTCGATTCTCGGCGCCTCCGTCGCACCGTATATTGCCGCCTGGTTACAGGGCAACTACGGCCTGATGGCGGTCGGCCTCTATCTCGCGGCCATGGCCGGGCTGACGCTGATTGCGCTGCTGTTGACCCACGAAACGCGCCATCAGTCGCTGTAATCCCTTACTGCCCGGCGCGCCGCGCCGGGCACGCTTCTTCCATTCGTTTACTTTTTCATCTGCGATAAAATCGCCCGGCACTGATTGGCATCCCCTTCCGCAGGCGATACCAGCGCCAGCAGGGCCGCCGCCGGCGTGACTAATGTCGCCAGCGCCGCCGCTACCGCGCCGCGCGCGATCAACGGCCCGGCCTTCACCCCGGCATTCGGCGATTGAAAGGTCCCGCGCACGTACAGCGGAGAGCGTAGGGTAATAATACGCAACCCCTTACTCTCCGGATCAATGGTCAGGTCGAGCTGTTCCGAAGCAAAGCTGGCGGTGCCGGTCACGTTAATCAGCGCATTTTCGGTATCAAAGGCAAAAATCTGCGGCCGCGCCACGCCGTTAGTCACATTGATATTTGCCGCCGCGCAGTTCACCCGGACCTCATCATCGCCAAATATCTGCCCGATAACATAGTTACCCACGTTCAGACCGAGGATTTCCATCAGGTTACGGCTAATCAGACCGTCGTTCATCAGCAGCTTCAGATTGCCGTTGCTGTTGCCCAGCAGCGCCGCCACCGAATTGCCGCTCCCGCGCAGCTGTACGTCGCCATTCATCTCCCCGAGCGTCTTCTGCATCATTTCGACTTTCGGCATCAGCGCCTTCAGCTTCAGACGCCGCGCCTGCAGGTTGGCTTCCCCCTGCAATGGTTTCTTATTGCCCTGCAGATGGAGGCTGCCGGCAATTGTGCCGTTCGCCAGGCCAAAGCGCAGCGGCTGCAGGCGCAGGTCACCTCGTTCCAGGATCACATGGGTGGAAAGGTCGCTAACCGGCAAAGTGCCGCCGTGCTCAATCCGCCCGCCTTTAAAGCGCACATCGGCGTCCATCAGCTGCCATTTATCGGTATCAAAGCGATCGTACGGTAACACTTTCCCCGCAGGCTGCGCTGAAGCTGCGCCTTTACGTTGCTCGCCTCCGGCGGTTTTTGTGCCTGTATTCACGCCAATGAGCGGGCCGAGATCCGCCAGCCGTAGCTGTCGTGAAGCGACATCGCCCTCCAGCTTCGGTCGCGGTTTGCCGGTGCTGTAGGTCAAGGAACCGTGGATATCACTCTCGCCAATACGGCCGTTAAAATCACGATAGGCGAAACGCGCGCCTTTCGGATCCTGAAAAGTGGCGCGCAGATGGCCGTCGGTCGAGAAGGCCGGCGTATCCGGCAGCACCACCCCGGTCAGCTCGTACAGATCCCGCAGCGAGGCCCCGGAGAACTTCAAACGCAGATCCACGCCCCCGAGATTGAGGGGATCGCTGACCGTGCCGCTAAAGGCGACCCGGGTGTTGCCGGAGCGAAAGTCCCCCTGCAGCGGGAACGGCTCCCCCTCGCTGCGCAGCGCCAACATGCCGCCGATTTTACCGTCGCCCTGGAGCGGCTGCCCGTTATAGGTCCCCTTGGCCTGCAGGCCAAAAATATAGTCTCCGGCTTTTGCCGACCCCTCTTTGTCCTTCTCGCCGCTCACCTCGCTGAAGGGCAGCGGCTTGCCGAGCGGATCGACCAGGATCGTGATATCCGCGCGCGTCACCTTGTCATCAATGGCGATCCGTCCGCGATCGAACAGAATATTATCCAGGCGGAAAGACCAGCCGGAAGAGGCGGGCCGTTCGGTGGACGCGGCATCGGAGGCCAGGGTAAAGGTCCAGTTATTATTTTTTTCCGACAGCCGAATCAGGCGGGCATCGGGCTGTTCCAGCTTAATCCACGGCAGGTAAACGGTTCTGGTAAGCAACGCCAGCGGCGCCAGGGTGGCTTCGACACGCGGCAGATGCACCATGGTGACCTGAGGGATCGCCGGCGGGTTGCCGAGAACAATATCTTCGGCGTGGACGTGCGGCCAGGGGATCCAGCTGCGCCAGCCGCGTTCGCCGGCCTGACGCTCCCAGACCACGCCCAGGTCGCCGCGAATCGCAAACGGTCGATTCAGCTCGGCTGAGACCTTCTGGTTGATCGTCGGTTTCAGGCGATTCCAGTCAAAGGTCGCCAGCACGATGAAAAACAGAACGATCGCTACGAGTATCGTTCCCGAGATAATGGCAATCGTTTTACGGGTTCTGGTCATCCCCTCTCCGCTCCTTTTGCGTCTCGTCAGTTCTGAATATAGTTGAAAAGCACATCTTTCTCTGACAAATGCGCTTTTCGTCACATTCCACGCGTCAGGTCAAAAAAATAATGGAACATTGTTTTAATATAATTGACCATAAAAACGGCGCGGCGCACACTCGCGCTTATTCGATTCCATCTCAGGTCATGATTATGTCTAAAAAAATTGCCGTCATTGGCGAATGTATGATTGAGCTGTCAGAGAAAAACGCGGCGGTAAACCGCGGATTTGGCGGCGATACCTTAAACACTTCCGTCTATATTGCGCGCCAGACCGATGCCAGCGCACTCGCCGTCCACTACGTTACCGCGCTAGGTACCGATGGATTCAGCCAGCAGATGCTGGATGCCTGGCAGCAGGAGAAGGTCCACACCAACCTGATTCAACGGATGGCCGACCGCTTACCCGGTCTGTACTACATCGAAACCGACGATACCGGCGAGCGGACGTTTTATTACTGGCGTAACGAGGCAGCGGCAAAATTCTGGCTGGAGAGCGAGCAGGCTGCCGCAATCTGTGAAGAGCTGGCCACCTTTGACTATCTCTATCTCAGCGGAATCAGCCTGGCCATCCTCAGCCCGACCAGCCGTGAGAAGCTGCTGACGCTGCTGCGCGAATGCCGCGCTAACGGCGGGAAGGTCATTTTTGATAATAACTACCGCCCGCGCCTGTGGGCCAGCCAGGAAGAGACCCGCCAGGTCTATCAACAGATGCTGGCCTGCACCGATATCGCCTTCCTGACGCTGGATGACGAAGATGCGCTATGGGGTGAAAAGCCGGTCGATGAAGTCATTGCCCGCACTCATGCCGCGGGCGTGCAAGAGGTGGTGGTGAAGCGGGGCGCGGATTCATGCCTGGTGGCGATCGCCGGCCAGCCGCTGCTGGACGTACCGGCCGTGAAGCTGGCAAAAGAGTGCGTAGTGGATACCACCGCGGCAGGCGATTCGTTTAGCGCCGGTTATCTGGCGGTGCGCCTGACCGGCGGCGATGCGGAGTCTGCCGCCAGACGCGGCCACCTGACGGCCAGCACGGTCATTCAGTATCGTGGGGCGATTATCCCGCGCGACGCGATGCCGCAGTAGTCACGGCCGGGCGATCGCACCGCCGTTCGCCAACATCTACCCCGCTCGCGCGGCGTTTAGCGGGGCTACGATCGGTGCCGTATGTAATCTGTAGCCCGGGCAAGGGGTTTACCCCGCCGCCCGGGAACTTCCCGGTCACGCAATGCAGACCGGAGATAGCCGCTGATTTACTGCGCAGGAGGAATATCCGAGGCGTCGTTATGCGCTTCAGCCGCGCCGCCGCTGGTTGCCGCAGCCGGGACTGGCATCATCAGCCTTTCCCATGTCGCCTTCAGATCCTTCATATTGTATTCCGGCTCACCCTGCGGTTGTTGCAGTACCAGCGCCATATCCTGCGACAGTTGCTGGCGCAGATACTGATTCAGCATATCCACGGTCAGAGAGTCCAGAAACTCCTGACGCAGCTTCTGATACTGCTCCGGCGCGATATCCACCACCTGGTTTTGCAACGAGCGGATACGCTGGCTAATCAGAATGTCGGTATCGGTGCGCGCGTAGGTGGCAAACAGCTTCTGCAGCTCCAGGTTTTTCTGCGCAATCAGCGCATCAAACTCTTCTTCCGGCAAGCCGTTATCGCGTACCTTCGCCAGTTCGCGGGAGACTGCGGTCAGGTTTGCGTTGAGTTTATTGCCCGGTGATTCAATATTAATGGCGCACTGCGCGCGCTGATACAGCACCCGACAATCAAAGCCGAGGTTAACGTCTTTGGCATTGCTCCTGCTCAGGCTCTGTTGCACATGCCAGAACAGCGCCTCACGCGCCAGATCGTCACGCCAGTAGCGCTGCAGAGCCACAGAGTCGCGAATCGGCTGCCACGGGGAATCCCACATGATCGACAGCTTATCCTGACGCACCGTTTTGGTCATGATGCTCACCGGCGTCGTCGGGAGCGGCGCCAGCGTCGGCACCGCCGCCGGCGTTTCGCGTTTGCCTTTCAGCTCACCGAAGGTCTTGTTGATCTGCTCCGCCACGCTGCGGCTATCGACGTTACCCACCACGATCAGCGTCATGGCATCCGGGGTGTACCATTTCTGATAGAACGCCTTCAGCTGAGCAATATCGACCGGTTTTTTCAACGGGGTGCCCGGATCATGTCCCAGCATCGTGGAACCTTTCAGACGATAGCGCCACCAGCCATCTTTGGTGTCCAACGGCCAGGTCGCCACCATGTCATCCCCCTGCAGGGCATGATTCACCGATTCCGGCGTCACGACCAGCTTTCCGCTGGCATCCGACAGCCAGTTCAACGCCTCTTTCAGCAGATCATTGCGGTTATTCGGCAGGCTGAGATTAAACATGGTGTAGCTATACGAGACGATCGCGGGCGGCATCGGACGATTGGGGTCGATGCTTTGTTGCCATAGCGAACGCGCCTGCATTGTCGGCAGACTGCCGCTCTGCGTCAGCGCCAGACGAGGAATAAAGTGGCTAAAGCCGCTCTGCTGAGTGCTTTCACTCAGCGAGCCAATATTTACGAACAGACGGACTTCAATACGATCGCTAGGACGCTGCGGCGTGGCTAAAACCTGCCACTGAAGTCCATTCGCGAGAGTCCCCTGTTGCCAGGCCGGGTCCGGCTGGAGCGCTTCTGCTTGCACATAACCGGCTGCTGCCATCATCAGCAAACCACCCGTTAACAGTCGAATTTTTGTGCCCTGCATGTGAACCCCTGATGAACATTCCTGGTTACAAAAGCAACCCGCGCGCGGGCTGCCAAAAAATATGGTGAACGAAGTACGTCGGTTAGACCACGCGGAGATGAAAATGTCGCACGGAGACGTAAAATAATCATTTCGTATCATTCCCCTGCTGCGGGGAATGATACCTAATTATGCGCAGGAGCCCGGAGTCCAGCAAGGACAACGGGCCTAACAGAAGGATTTAAGAGGATAATTCGTGCGATTTGTTGGTTGGCTCGCGGTTATTCAGGACATCATCCAGCTGCTGGCTGTCCAGTTCTTTCACCCATTTTGCCACCACGATAGTCGCCACACCGTTACCCACCAGGTTGGTCAACGCGCGTGCTTCAGACATAAAACGGTCAATCCCCAGGATTAGCGCCAGACCGGCGACCGGCAAATGCCCTACCGCAGAAATCGTTGCGGCCAGAACGATAAAGCCGCTCCCCGTCACCCCCGCAGCTCCTTTTGAGGAGAGCAACAGCACGACCAGCAGGGTAATCTGATGGAAAATATCCATATGACTGTTCGTCGCCTGAGCAATAAAGACCGCCGCCATCGTCAGATAGATCGAGGTCCCGTCGAGGTTAAAGGAGTAGCCGGTTGGAATCACCAGCCCCACGACCGATTTACGACAGCCCAGCTTCTCCATCTTGTCCAGCATACGCGGCAGCGCCGATTCGGACGAAGAGGTCCCAAGGACAATCAGCAGCTCTTCACGGATGTAGCGGATGAACTTGAAAATGCTAAACCCGGTCACGCGGGCAATAGAACCCAGTACCACCACCACGAACAGGATACAGGTGATATAGAAGCAGACGATCAGCTGACCCAGTTGCACCAGGGTGCCGACACCGTATTTCCCGATGGTGAAGGCCATGGCCCCGAAAGCACCGATTGGCGCAAGGCGCATAATCATGTTGATGATGCCGAAGATCACCTGCGAGAAACTTTCGATGACGTTAAAAATGAGCTGGCCTTTGCTCCCGAGGCGATGCAGCGCAAAGCCAAACAGCACGGCAAACATCAGTACCTGAAGGATGTTGCCGCTGGCAAAGGCGCCGATGACGCTGCCGGGGATAATATCCAGCAGGAAGGCGACAATCCCCTGTTCTTTCGCCTGCTCGGCGTAGACCGCCACCGCATGGGCATCCAGGGTCGCCGGGTCAACGTTCATTCCGGCGCCGGGTTGCACCACGTTAACAATAATCAGGCCGATAATCAGCGCCGCGGTACTGACCACTTCGAAATAGAGTAGCGCCACCGCACCGGTACGGCCGACGGCTTTCATACTTTCCATCCCGGCAATACCGGTCACAACCGTACAGAAAATGACCGGCGCGATAACCATTTTTATCAGTTTAACGAAGGCATCGCCGAGAGGTTTCATCTGCGCGCCCAGTTCCGGGTAGAAATGGCCCAGCAGAATACCGATCGCAATGGCCGACAAAACCTGCACATAGAGGCTTTTGAAGAGAGAGGTTTTCATAGGGTGTCCTTTGGGTAAAACCACAGACCTTGAAGGGGTATAGGCTGTCTGTGGCTTAAAAGTAACACCAGGGAAACATTTCAGAAATAACTAACCGCAAAAATGCAACGGAATTGTTAAAAACTTTGAGCTGACACGCACAAGTTCACCACGCGCGTTACAAGCTTGCACCCTCTTCATTCTTGCCTCGCAAGAACTGCGTCATAAAGGCCTCCTGCGACAAAGCGCAACCAAACAGGAACCCCTGAACGACATCCACGCCGGCCGCCTGCAACCAGTGATACTGCGGCTCTTTTTCTACCCCTTCCGCCACGATGCGCAGATTAAGGCCGCGCGCCAGCTGGATAATCGCCGGAACCATGCTGGTATCCTCGGGCAACATATCAATAAAGGCTTTATCGATTTTCAGGATATCGACCGGCAGCGATTTCATATGCTGGAGCTGACGCAGCCCGGCATAGCCCATACCGAAATCATCCAGCGCGATCCGCACGCCGGCCTCACGTAGCGGGCGCAGCAGCGACACCACCGTCTGCGGGTCGTCCAGATGACGGCTTTCCGTAATCTCCAGCACCAGCGTCCCAGGCGCAATGCGATAGCGATCCAGTAACGTCAGCATCTCGGTACCGCGATCGTGGTGCAGCAGCTGCAGCAGCGAAACGTTCACCGACAGCGGCAACATGATGCCCAGGCTTTGCCATGCGGCCAGCTGACGACAGGCTTCTTCCATCACCCAGTAACCTACCGGCACCATCAGCCCGCAGGCTTCAATGCGTTCAATCAGATCCGCAGGGAGCGACCAGCTACCGTCGGGCTGGCGTTGCCGCAGCAGCACTTCCGCCCCGCAGACCTCACCGCTGGCGGCATCAACCTGGGGCTGAAGCCAGATAGCAAACTGATGATTATCCAGCGCGGTCAGGATGTCGTGCTCTTCCATCAGCCGACGCTGGGCTTTTTCCATCTGCGCCGGATCGAAGAATTCAATCTGGTTTTTACCTTTGTGCCGCGCGGCGATGGCGGCAGAAAACGCCCGACGATAGAGCTGTTCCGCGCTCAGTTCGCCGTTAAACATCGCAATACCCACGCTGGCGCAGGGGCGCAGTTGAATACCCTGTAGCGGCAGCCGTTCATTTATGACAGTGAGCACTTGCTTACTTAATGTCACCGCGTGCCACGGCTCGCTCATTCCGTGGGCCAGAATCGCGAAGTCATAGCCGCTAATCTGAGCCAGCACCATCCGCGACGGGATAATCCCCCGCAGCTTCTCCACCAGCGTCAGCAGCAGGATCTCGCGCTGGGTCTCTTTCAGTACCCCCGCGGTGTCCTGCAATGTTTCGCAGGCGATAACCAGCAAAGCCGAGCTTTGCGGCCGGGAGACGGTCTGCTCCAGCAGGGCCATCAAAAAAGCCTTATTCGGCAGCTCGGATACCGGGAAGCGGGTGGACTGTAAGGTCAGCTCATCGTGCTGGCGCAGCAGGGTCTGCTGATTGCGGTTATAGCTGCGCACCAGCAGGCCTATTTCATCGTCATGGTGCAGACGCGGCAGCGTCAGCTGGTGCCCGAGCCGGTCCTGCGGCGCAACATCATTGAGCTCACGGGCCAGCTTACGCAGCGGACGGACGATCAGACGGTTGATACACCATGTGATAGCCACCGTCAGAATAAGCACCAGCAAGAAGTAAGCGGTCACTAACGTAGAAAGCACGCTCATGACGAATTTGTAGGTCTGCCAGGAGTCGGCCTGCAGCACCAGATAGGCTATCGGCTGCGGGTTGGCTGGCCTCTCCAGGGAGTAAATCGGCAGGGAGATCTGTACCGGGAGTTCGAAAATGCGAGTCACCATCACCGGTACCGGGCGCTCCGGGATAAAACGCATCCGCAGCGCCTGAAATTGATTGGGCAACACCACATCCGCCCGGCTGACAATACCAGCAGGCTGGATACGCCCCAGAATGGCTTCCGCCTCAGGGATATCCGCTTTCAGAATAGCCCCCGACAGGGGTTCGCGAACGGAACGAGCGATACTTTCTAATTGCGTGGCCGTAATGAAGCGACTCTGTTGCACAAAGTGAAACAGCAAAATAGAACAAAATACCAATACAAACGCCATGGACACGCCCGCGACCATCGCCATCTGTTTAATTGTAAGTGAGCGGCTGACGCGCAACTGGGTTCTCCACTGATACTTAACACCAACCCGGTTTAATTCCATCAAAACCGGTCGTTTTCGGGATGATTATATACTTAAATCCTTCGCTCGCGTCCGCAAGGGGTGACGTGATGTCTGCGCGTTATTTTCCCGGATTGCCGCTGACCCCTTACCGGAGCCAGGCGACGGCATTGGTCTGTCGCCCCGATAAGCGTAGCGCCAGCGAGGGAAAGACGGCCAGAATTAACAAAGACGGGCGAAGTTTGACGAGTATACGCGAACCGGCGGGTGGAGTGACGCCCGATCGCGTAATTCAGGCTATTCTGCTACCAGTCCGCGTAAGGCACCAGCGGCTGCGGCGGCATATCCATATCACCCTGCCAGCCGGCGGCCGAATAGCGCACGTAGAGCAGCGCATGGCTCGGGGTATAATCCTTCGCCTGTTGAATATCCACCGCCGCCCCCACGAACCAGTTGCCGGTGACACGTCGCTCAACCAGCGCCCGGGCGGTATAACCAAAGCCCTGGCTGCTGCTGCCTTGTTCCGTCAACTGACTGGCATCGGCCCGATAGTCCGAGGGAATCAAATTCAGCAACGGATAGCGCGGCATGGTTTTGGTACGCGAGTGCGACCAGGAGACGGATCCCCCCAGTTCCCATGACCAGTTTTCCGTACGCTGACGCCAGGTGACCGGTACCGCGAACGAAATATACTCCTGCGGGCTATAGTAGCCGCCCTGGCCCAGGGTATAGCCGCTCAGGTCTTTGTCATAATGCCAGAGCATATTGTTCAGGCCCACCGTGACGCGGCGGTTATCTTCATTGATGACTTTATAGTAGTAACCGGTCATCCAGCGCACGCGCCAGTTGTCGGCCACGTTTTTCCCCGTGAGTCGATCGACGCCCAACGAAGACCAGACGCCGTTGGCTTCGCCCTTATCATAGCTCATGCTCACGCCGCCGCCGTCAGCCCGGACGCCGCCCCAGGTTATCCCGGTATGGCTGCTGCTGTCTTTCTGTCCGCCAAAGGCGAGCAGCGAGCTGGAAACCGGCCGACGATGCATATTGAGGGTGTAGCCGATCGGTCCGAGATCGTTGCTGTAGCTCAGGCCGCCCACCACATCAACCACGTTAAAGCCCATCGGGGTGGTACCGATATCCGCGCTCCAGGTCTCGTTCTTCCAGCCCACCGCAACGCTGGCTCCACCGTCGGTCTGGTTTTTGCTACCGCTGGTGCAGGCAATTTCACCGCAGGTCCCCCAGTTTGGCGAATAGCTGCCGTCGCTGTTCGTTGAGAAGCTGCCGGCATCCATATTGACCAGGTCGGTGCGGAAGAACATGCGTCCGTCGGCAAGCGGCGCATCCACATGCAGCATCGTGGTGTGCGCTTTGAGATCGGAATAGCCGCCGGTGCCGCTGGATCCCCAGAAATCATGTTCCAGGGTGACATTCAGATCCTGCTGGCGATAGAGATCCGCGGCATCGCTGCGGATCCCACGCTTCAGCCAGTCATCGCCGCTGTTGTTCCGGGTCAGACGGGTAAAGGCATCGTTATCCTGCGGGCGGACCGGGGTCACGCCGGAGGCCACCATTGCATCTTTATAACTCTCCAGCGCCATCTGCGGCTGGCCGTTCTGGGTCTGGAATCGGGCCGCATCGCGCAGCACCAGCGCGCTTTCCATCGACGGTGGCTGCGCTTTAGCCTGCGGGATAATACGGTTAAAAATTTGCTGCGCCTGGGTTGTATCGCCAAACCCTGCGTTCGCCAGGGCCACCCGCCGCTGCATATTGATGGAGTCGCTCTCACCGCCTTTCAGCTGGCTGACCTGCGCGCGCGCGGCATTTTTATCGCCTTCGGCAAGATAGACTTCCGCCAGTCCCAGACGGGCATCACCGTTGTCAGCCTCTTTACTCAGCACCGCGTTGTACTGCGCAATCGCCGTCTGGCTATCGCCGCGTTGCTGCGCCCAGTCCGCAAGCGTAAGCTGGTAGCGAACCAACGGCGGCTGCTGTTGAATGAGGGCGATAGCCTGTGCTTCCTGGCCGCTGTCACGCAGCTGGTTAGCCTGACGTATCACCTTATCGCTCTGTAGACGCGCATCCAGCTCACGAATGTTATCCGTCCACTGACTGCGCGGCAGGGCAGCAAGCTGCGCCAGCGCCAGATCGTCCTGATTATTGCCGGATAAATAGAGACCCCAGGCATAAACCCGCTCGGCATCCCCCGGCTTGCGGCTGACCATATTACGCATCAGCGTATCGGCCTGTGCCTGTTCGCCAGCGCTGACTAAATCGCGGGATAAACGGTAGGTAATCCACACGCTATCCGGGTCAAGCGCCAGACGCCGACGCTGGACTTCCGCCGCCTGCGCCCAGTTGCTTTGGCTCTCCAGCGCTGCGGCCTGTTTTTCCAGTCGTTCATTGGTCAGGCTGCGCTCGATATCATCAATGCTGCGCCGCTGGGCAGGCGACAGACCGGCGATATAGGCGCTGGCTTTTTCCGGCGATTGCGCACGATAAAGATTAGCCAACCCGCGAACCGCCAGATTGTTGCCGCGATCCATACGCAGGGTGCGCTGATAATAGCGCTCCGCTGCGGCATTATCTTTGCGCGCTGCCGCCACATCTCCGAGCCCGAGCACCGCATAGCTATCGGTACCGTCGACTCGCTGAGCCTGCGCATAATAGTTTTGCGCCCGATCCAGCTCTCCGGCCTTCAGCGCGGTATCGCCCTGTTTGATCAACAACCAGTAGCGGTTCGTCTGGAGCAGGCTGTCCCATTTATCGCGATTCGGGCTTTTCGGATCCATCGCGATCGCTTTATTCAACTGTGCGACGGCGCGAGCTCTGTCGCCACGCTGCGAATAGGCCTGGCCCAGGGCGCCCACGGCATCGCTGTCCCGGGCATCGGCCCGTACGGCCTGCTGTAAATTGGCCACGGCCTGGGCGGGGTTGTCATTTTTAACCGCCGCCAGCCCTTCAGAACGCACGCGAAACGTCGGATCCTGCAGTTGAGTCTGCTGCTGAGCCAGCAACACGCGGGCATTCGCTGCCGATTCACCGGTTGTAAACAGGGCCAGGAAACGCTGCAGTTCCTGCACGCTGGCCCGGCTGACCGGCATATCTTTGATTTCGCTGAGCCACATATCGGCGGCAGCGCCGCGACCGGCGGCCGAACGCGACATTTGTTCTAAATAGGCAAACCCTTCCGCCGGCTTATTGTCAGCAAACATCTGTTTGGCCAACGCCGCCTGCAGGTCGGCATTGCCCGGAGAGCTGGCATCCAGCTTCTTCAGTTGAGCGACGGCTTCTTTATGTCGCGCCGGGAGACGCGCCACCAGCGCCCAGTATTCAATCGCGAGGGTCTGATCGGGCGGCACGCCGCCGAACAATTTTTCAAAGGCGGCCACGCCCTCTTCTACACGTCCCGATACACCCAGCAGGCGCGCCTGTTGAAGCTCCTGCCTCCCGTCGCCGGTGTTGAGGTTCATTTCGCTACGGGAGGATTTCAGCTCTGCGGAATCGGGGGCCAGTTTTGCCAGCCTGTCGAGCTGTTTTCTGGCGCCGTCGCTGTCGCCCTGGCGCAGCAGATAACGCATTCGCGCGGCAATTAATTGCGGATTATTCGGGTCAATCAGCTCGAGGCGATAGAGGGATTGCTTAACCAGATCTTCACGATGGCTCGCTTCGCCCAGCCGAACCTGCTCCAGCAGATGCTCCTGGGCAGGGGTTGTCGCCGCCTGCGCCAGCGGCAGCAGGGCGAGCCCGAGAGACAGCGTGATAATACTTAATCTGAACTTACGCATTCCTGGTCCCAGTCAGGTCGTAATTCGCCACCCGCAGTGAAACGAAAACGATGTTGATCCCATCCCTGGCCAAAAAGAGTCAGGACAGCACTATAGTAGGCATCGGCACCTGGATAGTGGTCTGCGACGCGCTGGCGCTGTATCGCCCGGGCGTCGTCATTTTGTAAAAACGGCAGCATCGACGCGGAAAATCCGACCGGGCCGTTGCCGGTCGTTTTACCGGTTGCGATATTCGCTTTTTCCGGCGGAACGCCCTGGCGAATCGTCTGCGCTTCCATCGGTTTAAAACCAGCCAGCAGTCGCGCTTTCTGTTTATCCCCGTCATCCAGCATCCCGACCCACAGATAGACGCGGATCGCGTCGTAGCTGCCGATTATCGGTTTGTCCGCCTTCAGCTGCCAGCCTTGTCCTTTTTCGTAACGCACCCAGTCAGGGGAAAAACCTTTGGGCGCCGTCTCCAGCAGAAAACGCAGGTTGCTGTCGCGCAGTTTCAGCCAGGGGGCGCCAAAGCGGCTGAAGTAGCTGGCAAGCTGTGGCGGAAGGTAGCTGGGGTTAAAGCGCCAGCCTTTATCGTCGGCAAAGCCAACTTTGCCGGGGAGAACCATAGGTCCGAACCCCGGCACATCCGTCACTTCTTCATCGGCGATACGCGACAAGAGCGCCTTGCCCACCTCGGTGTACTGCGGCATCTGCCACAACCGCCCCGCTTCCAGCAGCGACCAGGCTATCCATAAATCGGAGTCAGACGCGGAGTTGCTGTCCAGCAGGGTCCACTCCTCATCGCTCTTTTTGCCCCACAGCCAGCCCGGCAGGTGCGCACGCAGGTCGCCCGCCGCCAGGTTGTTCTGGGTCCACTGGAACAGCTTGCCGAAAGCGTCGCGATCGTTTGCCGCCAGCGCGAAGAACAAGGCGTAGCTTTGCCCTTCGGAGGTGGTGATTTTTCGCGAATCGGCGGGATCAACCACCCGCCCTTCGCTACTCACATACTCTTTTTTAAATTGCTCCCAGGCCGGCCAGTGGCAGGCGGCGCTCACCTGCGCCGCCGCCAGCATCAGAACCGCCAGGATGACTCCGCGAATCGGGTTCATCATCACTTACTCATCATCAAGGTGGAGACGACGACGGCTGACAATACGCAGCATGCGCCACAGCACCCAGGCCAGAAGCACAATGCTCACCGCAGCCAGAATCGCCAGCAGCACCGGGTGGCTGGACAGCGCAAACCAGATACGCTCAAACCACGGCAGGTGTCCGACATAATAGACGTCGCCCACGCGCAGGCTGTTCACCCCGGATTCACGAATCACCGACGCGGAACCAAACATCGCCGCCCGCTTACCGCTGTCGTTTAGCGCACCGTTCAGCAGCTCGTTACCGCGCGGACTGTCCGCCAGCAGCGCCACGACGCTGCGTTGATCGTAATACGGCGACTGGAAGCTGATAATGGCCGCCATTGGCCCGGAGGAGGTGATATCCGTGCGCGTATTGGGCGTTCTGGCCTCATCATCCGGATAGATGCTCGGCAGATCGTAATGGCGCATCGGCATCTTCACCCAGCTCTTCGTCGCATCGACCAGCAGGCTAATTTTGGTCTCATCTTTCAGCGCTGCCGGAATCGAGCCAATCAACAGCAGGTCGGCGTCTTTATCCTTAATTTTGTTGCCATCATCGGTGACCTGCACGTTGATAGCCGCCAGGCCAGTCTGCGCGCCGATACCGCCTACGGATTCCAGCAGCGTCGCCACCTGGCCCTCAGTCGGGGCGGATGGCACCACAATCAGCGTGTCAGCAAGGTCGGCCATCCGGCTATACGGGAAGCCCGAATTGGCAAACACGCGCAGATCCGGCATGGCAATAAAGTGGTAATACTTCGAGAAGTCGATCGTTGAATCGTCACCGATCACCACGTGGTTCTGCACCGGCTGAAAGGTAATACAGTTATCGATAGAGCCGCCCGGCATCGGGTTCATGTACTGGAAATCAAAACGCAGATGGTTGAGCGCCCCGAGGCGCAGCGCCGGGATACTGACGTTGGTCTTACCGTCCAGCAGCCCCTGCAACACCGGCAGACGCAATATTAATTTATTCACGTCCTGAGAGCTGTTCAGGCTGAAGGATTGCAGGAACTGGTCATTGAGGCTGATATCCATCCGCGAACTGTCTTTGATCGGCGGCATGGTGTAGCGATAGTTCAGCTTCATATCGATGCCGTTGGCGCGCAGCAAATAGAGATCCGGCGGCAAATTCAGCGCCACGTTAATGGAATCTGGCACCAGGCCGCTGGACTGCAGCTGCTGTTCGTAGGTTTTCAGTTCGCCGAAGGTGACTTCACGATCGGTTCGCACCCAGTTCGGCGCATCATAGGGTTTACGCGCCTGCAGCTCTTTGACGTCGTCGACCACGACGCTACTGCCGCGGAACAGAATATTGCCCTGTGCGATCCCCCTGGCGGCCAGCAGCAGATCTTTGTCATCACGGCCAAAGACCACCAGCAGCTTGACGTAAGGGTTGTCCGGATGGTCGATCATTTCGATGGTCGGCGCCTTCACCGGCGGATGTTCGCGCAGGAAGTCCGGGCGCTTATCGTTGGTCGCAAACACGATGGCGTTGCGATCCGGCAGTTTGTTAAACAGTACCGGGAACGCCTGGCCGCGCCAGCCGGCTTTACTGCCGAACCAGGAGGCCACAATCGCCGCTGCCTGCTGCTGCTGCGCATCCGGCGAGGAGGCGAAAACCATCGGCAGCGTCAGCGATCGGTTGTCCCGGGGGTCGTAGAACGGCACCGGGAAATGGGACAGATCGTTACGCACCGCCAGCGCCTGATAGGTCAGGTCCAGGTTGCTGTCACGCCCGACGTCCAGCCATAACGTACTGCTGGCCGGGTTCTCGCACACATCGCGATAATGGCCGACGAACACCAGACGCACGCGGTTAAAGTCGGTGATATACAGAGGATCGATAGGGATCTGCGCGCTGACTTTTTTACCCAGCTGCTCTTTAGTAACCGGCAGGACGCCCATCAGCTCATCATTGAGGTACACCTTCAGCTGCGACTGCACCGGCAGCAGTGAAGGGGACGGCGTATAGTCGAGATTCAGCAGGGCTTTCGTCACGACCTCATCGCTGCGCATACCAAATTCTACCGAGCCGTCGGGATGCGCCCCGCGCAGTACCATGCTGCCCGGAGGCGGGGCGATACTGGCGAAAGAGAGCTTCACGTCGCGGGTCGGAACATTCTCCATGACGACCGCCGGCGCTGGCGGTGCGGCAAGGGTTGCCGTCGGCTGGCTGTCGGCAATGACCGGGGCCGTCAGGCCCCCGTCCAGCGGATCCGTCGCCGCAGGCGCTGGCGCTGCCGTCACGGCTGTCGTCGGCGCCGCAAAAGAGGCGAAGGATGACCAACCAGCCATGCCCACTGCCACTGCACAAATCAAGGAGAGTTTTCTTTTCATCGCATTATCATCATTGTTGAGCCATTTCTGGTTCCGCAGAGAGTATCGCCGCGGCACGCTCAGGCCGACGGGGAACAAACGAGACTATCCAGGCAACCAGCATGGTGAGCGAGCGGAAAATAACCTTCACCGACGGCGGCGAGAACTCCGCCAGGTGACGATATCCACGGAACCCCAGCTTCAGGATATCCAGCAGGCTTTCCATCGGTTTATCTTCCGGGAAGCTATCCTGCCAAAGCGCCCACGTATCAGCACGGGCAAACGTACACTGTACAAAATCAATATGTTGTTGATTGGTCAACGGCATCAGCTGCAAACCGACTTCGCTGCCGTTCACGCGCGCAACCCTGACCGGGAAGGCATATTCCTGCTGTCCGCGTTTGAGCAGCAGATTCACCTTTTGCCCTTCCAGCACCTGCGCCTTACCGTTAATTTTGATCCCCAGCCCGCCATCGGAATAGTCATGTACGGTACAGGAGAACAGGTGGCCATCTTCGCGCGCAATTGCCGCCGGCATGCTCATTTCGACGCGATGCGAGCGACGGACCTGCTTACTTTCCACCGAGACCGCCACCGCGCCGCCCAGGATAATCAGGTTATAGAACACCCAGACGATACTGACCCAAACGGTCAGGATCTCATTTTCCGGGCCATAGAAGTGACGCCAGACCCCAGCCGCCACGCCCACCAGGTTCAGCAGCACCAGATAGATATAGGGACGGGAAATGACCCAGTCGACATATTCGTCCTCCACCAGTCCTCCTTTCGCCGTCACGTTGAACTTACCTTTATGCGGGTTAATCAGCGCGACAAAGGTCGGCGGCGCGATATACCAGGCCAGCGTGGTTTCGTAGATTTCGCTCCAGAAAGAGTGGCGATATTTGCCCTGAATCTTCGAGTTCGTCAGGCTCGCATGAATCATATGCGGCAAGACGAAGAGCGCGATCATCAGCGCCGGCGCATAGATGATATAGGCGTGCAGCAGTAAAAATGCCAACGGCGCGACGAGGAAGATCAGCCGGGGAATGCCGGATAAAAAGTGCATCATCGCATTGACGTAACAGAGCCGCTGCGCAAACTTAAGCCCTTTACCAAACAAGGGGTTATCGAGGCGGAAAATCTGCACCATGCCACGCGCCCAGCGAATACGCTGGCCAATATGCGCTGAAAGGCTTTCGGTCGCCAGGCCGGCGGCCTGCGGAATGCGCATATAGGCGGACGTGTAGCCGCGACGGTGCAGACGCAGGGAGGTGTGGGCATCCTCGGTCACCGTTTCCACAGCGATACCGCCAATCTCATCCAGCGGGCCGCGCCGAATCACCGCGCAGGAGCCGCAGAAGAAGGTGGCGTCCCACATATCGTTGCCATCCTGCACCAGGCCATAAAACAGGGTCCCCTCGTTTGGCGTTTTCCTGAAACGTCCCAGATTGCGTTCAAACGGGTCGGGCGAGAAGAAATGGTGCGGCGTCTGCATCATCGCCAGCGCTTTCTCTTTCAGGAACCACCCCATGGTCATCTGCAGGAAAGAGCGTGTCGGCACGTGGTCGCAGTCGAAGATAGACACAAATTCGCCTTTGGCGTACTTAAGCGCGTTGTTGATATTCCCGGCCTTAGCATGCTCGTGAGTGGCGCGGGCGATGTAATGCACGCCGACGTCTTTGGCGAACTGGCGAAACTCTTCGCGCCCGCCGTCATCGAGGATCCAGATATTGAGCTTATCTTTCGGCCAGTCGATACCTTGCGACGCATAAATGGTGTTTTTCACCACGTTAAGGTCTTCATTGTAGGTGGGAACGAAAATATCCACCGTCGGCCACTCGGCCATATCTTTGGGTAACGGAACCGGCTGGCGATTCAATGGCCATATCACCTGGAAATAGCCCAGCACCAACACCAGCCAGGCATAGGTTTCAGCAAACAGCAGCACAACGCCGCACACCAGACTGACGGGATCGTCCCAGTTCAGCGTCGAGGTATAGCGCCACCAGATATAGCGGCAGGAGACGGTCAGCGAGAGGACAATCAGCATCAGGGCCGAAAAACGCCCGGGAATACGGCGCACCAGCAGCGCCACACCCCACAGCAACATCAGGAAAATAAACTGCGAAAGCGGGTTAAACGGCTGAGTAATACACAGCAGCGACAGCACCAGCGAGAAAGTGACCACCACGCCAAGAATCGCCTTGCGCAGTTTCGGGCTGATGTGCGCCAGCTCTTTGTGTTTATTCAGATGGGTAGTACGGCTGTTCGTCCGCTCGGGAAGCGTCTCCAGCCACTGGGTGTAGCGCCCGTGAACCCCTTTGATGGCGGCAAACGAACGCCAGTTCGCCTTTTTATCCGCCCCGGGTACATGCGTCACCAGCAGCCACAGGGACTGCAGCAGATAGCGCAGCGGATCCAGCAGCCGCGGGCGATGGGGATTAATATGCGGAAAGTAATCACGATGGTTGTTCAGAATCGCCTGCCAGCGCGGTGTTTCCAGCGGCATCAGCGCCCAGACCAGCGACGCCCACAGGCAGCCCAGCGAGGCGGACAGCCACGATGCGCCGTGCTGGCGATAATCGCTGTAGCGTTCGCTCAGGCGTTCCGCAACCGCAGGCGCCAGGAGCAAAGTACTGAGGCGCATCATTGCGTCCCCTTGCCGGAATAGTGCAGCAAGCACCAGTTAGCGAGGGTCAGGATCTCTTCGGCGGCCAGCGAATCAGAACGATATTCCCCGAGCGGCTGCTTCGCCGCCAGACACTCCGCCATCGCCTCATCACGATGGACGGTGACCGGCAAAATACGGCGCTGGCTCTCCAGCCACAGCTGATACAAATCTTCCTGTAGCTGGCTGCCGACGCGCAGATCGTTAATCAGAATATCACCCTTCGCCGGCAGCGCCTGTTGATGCAGGCGAATATGGCTGTTGCCATCCGGATGCACCACCACCAGCGTGCGATCGCAGGCGCTAAGCAGCGAACGAGTCAGCGGGGAATAACCTTCCGGTAAATCCAGCAGCAGCCAGCGATGATCGCCCTGCTGTTCCAGTTTCTCCACCATGCCGACAAACGATTCCAGCAGCGGATAGAGCTTATCAACGTTCTCTCTTTCACCGGGCGAGAGCAGACCAAAAGGCAAAATATCGATATGCGAGGTATAACGGATGCCGGCGTCACGCCAGTCGCCTCCGTCAATTAACGCGCGTGCCCAACCGTCGCGATGCGTCGCATCAACGTTGAAAAAATAGCGCAGCATATTATCCGGGCTGGCGTCGATCGCCAGAACCGTCTCCCCGAGGAGCTGTAACGCCCAGGCGAGCGCGGCGGTAATCGACGTGGTGCCCACGCCACCGCGGATACCCTGTAATCCAAGAATAGCCATCGACGGCGTCCTTACTTTTTCTCTGCGAGTTCCGCCAATAGTGGCCAGCGTTTCAGCGCCGCGGCTAACTGCTCGCGCCGGGAAATGTCGTGGTAATCAATTTCGGGCAGGGAAAATGCCCGGCTTAACGCCAGGAAATCATTTTGAAAGGTGTAACCCAGCGTTGCATCTGAGGGTACTGAAGGCTCTTTTCCCGGCATTTCGCTGTCCATTCAAAAAACACATAAATAAAACCCGATGTATAATAGGCTCAATCTCAAGTCACCTATATATGCTAAAACTGATACCCTTTAAATTCAATGTTAGGTTTACTCTGACGCTTTCGCTAGTAAACTGATCCAGTATGAATCAGGGCTGACGAGGAACGACGTGAATATCGTTTATACTTTAGGTATTTCATCATTATGGGACGAGGTCTGCCATATGCCCGTCGGGGGCGTGTGGTGGCTTAACGTCGATCGCTATCCTGACGCGGTAAGCCTGCTCAATCAAACCCTGGCGGCCCAGGATAAAGAGTGTAAAGTCGCCGCCATCGTCATGGGTGAGAAACCAAATAAAATCATATCATTAAAAAAAGATCGCGGCCCGGAAAAAGTGGCGTTATTCAGTATGCCAGACCTGACGGCCGGGCTGGAAGAAATGCATCGTGATTTACTCTGCTCGATCGATCCGGCCAATTACTTTTTTATTTTGCTGTGCGCCGAAAATGCATGGAAAAACATAAAAAGTGAAAAAATAAGCGCATGGGTTGAAAAATCTCATCAATGGGCTAAATACCATAAGTGTTCGTTATTAATTCTTAATTCAGATAATGATATAGACAAGCAACTCTCGCCATTATTACACGAGTATCGCGCGCTTTCCGGGCTGGCGAGCATTCGTTATCAGGGCGATAGTTTTCTGTATGATATTGCCTGGTGGGGCAGCGAAAAAGGAATGAGCGCCCAGCAACAGCTGACGGTAATTCAGGATGACGACGGCTGGCGACTGGCTGAAGAAGAAGAGGCCACGGTGCAGCCGCGCAGCGATGAGAAGGTCGTTCTGAGTAACCTGCGAGTCCTGGAAGGGGCGCCTGCTCTGTCTGAATACTGGACGCTGTTTGATACCAATGACGGCGTGTTTAATGCCGCCCGCACCGCGCAGGCGGCAACGCTGTTATTTTCCGTGACGCAGAACGAACAAATTGAGCAACTGGGTCGCTATATTCACACGCTGCGCCGGCAGCGCGGCAGCGCGTTGAAAATTGTCGTCCGCGAACAGCTACCCAGCCTGCGAACTACCGATGAGCGACTGCTACTCAGCAGCGGCGCGAATATGGTGATCCCCTTCAGCGCCCCGCTTTCCCGCTGCCTGACGTTAGTGGAAAGCGTGCAAAAACAGAAGTTCACCCGCCATATTCCGGAAGAGTTCGCCACCCTGCTGACCTGGAGTCAGCCGCTTAAACTACGCGGCTACCAAAAGTGGGGAGATTTCTGCGCCGCGGTACATAACATTATGACCAACACCATGCTGCCTGCGGACAGCAAAGGGGTGATGGTGGCGCTGCGCCCGGCGCCGGGGCTGCGCGTCGAGCAAGCGCTGACGCTGTGCCGGCCGAACCGTATGGGCGATATCATGACGATCGGTAACAACCGATTAGTGCTGTTTCTGTCGTTTTGTCGCGTAAACGACCTGGACACCGCGCTAAACCATATTTTCCCGTTGCCCACCGGCGATATTTTTTCCAACCGCATGATCTGGTTTGAAGATAAACAAATCACGGCGGAAATTGGGCTGATGCGGGGTATTTCGCCGGCGCAGTGGAACACGCCGCTGCCTATTACGATGGAGAAAAACACCCCCATTAACGCGGCCCATGACGGACGCAGCTGGCGACGTATTCCGCAGCCGCATCGTTTGTCTACCGACAGGGAGAAAACGTCATGATGTCCATCAGTGATATTCTTCAGCTGATCGTACTGTGTGCCCTGCTGTTTTTTCCGCTGGGATATCTGGCGCGCCATTATCAGCGCCGAATTCGCACCACCTTACGCTTAATGTTCTTTAAACCTCGTTATGTCAAACCGGCTGGCGTATTACGCCGGGAAGCAACAACTCAGCAAGGCAAACTGAATAAATGACGAATCCAAAAACTAATGCGACGCCGCTGCCGCTGTGGCAATACTGGCGTGGCCTGGCCGGTTGGAATTTTTACTTCCTGGTGAAGTTTGCGCTGCTTTGGGCGGGATATCTTAATTTTCATCCCATGCTCAACCTGGTCTTTCTCGCATTTTTACTGGTCCCGCTGCCAAAATATAAACTGCACCGCCTGCGGCACTGGATTGCTATTCCGATCGGCATCGGATTGTTCTGGCATGATACCTGGCTACCGGGGCCGGAAAGTATTTTCAGCCAGGGCTCACAGCTTGCTGGCTTCAGCGCCGGTTATATCTGGGACCTGATCACCCGCTTTATTAACTGGAATATGGTCGGCGCCTTCTTCCTGCTGCTGGTACTGTGGATGTTCATCAGCCAGTGGCTGCGCGTCACGGTGGTGGTCTCCGCGATTATGGTGTGGCTGGCGATCAGCCCACTGCTTCCGGCCTTTACCTTATGGCCCGTGGGCCAACCGACGGCAGCGGCGACCACCGCGAAGACTACCACCGCGACGATGGCCCCGGCGAGCACCTCGGCCGCCGGCGGCGATATTCCGGCCCAGACCGAACCGCCCACCTCGGCGAATTTGACCAACTGGCTGAACGCGTTCTACGCCTCAGAACAGAAGCGTAAAACGCCGTTCCCGGATCAGCTGCCGGCCGATGCCCAGCCGTTTGACCTGCTGGTTATCAACATTTGCTCGCTATCATGGTCCGATATCGAAGCCGCCGGGCTGATGGATCATCCGCTGTGGAAGCATTTTGATATTGTGTTCAAAAACTTTAACTCGGCGACCTCCTACAGCGGCCCGGCGGCGGTACGACTGCTGCGCGCAAGCTGTGGCCAGCTGTCGCATTCGAACCTCTATCAACCGTCGGGCAGCGACTGTTACCTGTTCGAAAATCTGGCAAAACTCGGCTTTACCCAACAGCTGATGCTCGGCCACAACGGCCTGTTCGGCGACTTCCTGAAAGAGGTGCGCAGCTTAGGCGGGATGCAAAGTCCGCTGATGGATCAAACGGGGCTGCCGGTCAGCCTGCAGGCTTTTGATGGCTCGCCGGTCTATGACGACTTAGCGACCCTCAACCGCTGGCTGGAAACCGAAAATAAACAGGGTAACGCCCGCAACGCCACCTTCTATAACACTCTGCCGCTGCACGACGGCAACCACTTCCCGGGCCAGAGCAAAACGGCGGATTACAAAGTTCGCGCGCAGAAACTCTTCGACGAGCTGGACAGCTTCTTTACCGCGCTGGAAAAATCGGGCCGTAAAGTGATGGTCGTGGTCGTACCGGAGCACGGCGGCGCGCTGAAGGGCGACAAAATGCAGGTTTCCGGCCTGCGTGATATCCCGAGTCCGTCCATTACCAACGTACCGACGGCGGTGAAATTTTTCGGCATGAAGGCACCGCATCAGGGCGCCCCGCTGATTATCGACCAGCCAACCAGCTATCTGGCGGTGTCGGAGCTGGTGGTGCGCGCGCTGGACGGCAAGATGTTTACCGAAGATAACGTGGACTGGCAGCAGTACACCGCCAACCTGCCGCAAAGCGCCGCGGTATCGGAAAACGCCAACGCCATCGTTCTGCAGTACCAGGGGAAACCTTACGTTCAGCTGAACGGCGGAAGCTGGGTACCGTACCCGCAGTAACCCGCCAATGGCCGCAGGGGCGTTCCCTGCGGCCATGATACGCCAGTAGTCAACTGCCCCTCGCCTCCTCGCTAATCTCCCGGTGAAACCGCCAACGACCGCACAGGGTCGCTATCTCTGATGGCGAACCCCAGACGACCGTCGCTGGCAAAAAACGCCGTGACAGCGTTCGCCTGGGGCTATACGATATATATATGAATCATTACGGAACATATATATGGGAATCGTAAAAATCTCCGACCTGCTGCATGACGACATCCGCGACGCCAGCAAGGCCATGTCACGCTCAGTGAATGCTCAGGCGGAATACTGGATTCGGCTTGGGATGATGAGCGAACTCTACCCGGAGCTTAACCACCAGCAAATCAAGATGATGATGCTTAAATCGGGATCCGATCGTTTACTGGAGGTGATCAATGCCATCAATTCCCATTAAAACGGCGGACGAATTAGCCCGACAGCGCCGGGCAGGCGCGCTGCTGGCCTCGGTGTTCGACATGCTGGATAAGCATATTCAGCCCGGCATAACCACCATGGAGATCAACAACCTGGCGGAAGCGTTTATCGTCAACCAGCTCCATTCCCGACCGGCCAGCAAAGGGCAATACGATTATCCTTTCGTCTTAAATACCTCGGTGAATGAAGTGGTGTGCCACGGTATGCCAAAAGAAACGGAGCATCTGAAGTCAGGCGCGATCGTCAACGTCGACATTACGCTGGAAAAAGATGGTCTGATTGCGGACTCCAGCAAAATGTACTTAATCGGCGACGTTTCGCCGCTGGCCCGTCGACTGGTGAAGAAAACGTATGAAGCGATGTGGAAAGGTATCAAGGTTGTCAGGCCCGGCGCCACGCTGGGTGATATCGGCCATGCGATTCAGAGCTATGTTGAAAGCAACGGCTACAGCGTCGTACGCGAGTATTGCGGTCACGGTGTCGGGCAAGAGATGCATGAAGAGCCTCAGGTGCTGCACTACGGCAAGCCGGGTGAAGGCGCCGTGCTGCGAGAGGGCATGGTTTTTACCATCGAACCGATGGTCAACCAGGGCGATAGCCGGACAAAAATCAAGAAGGATGGCTGGACCGTGGTGACCCGCGATAAGAAGCTCTCGGCGCAGTGGGAACACACCGTGGCCGTCACCGCCGACGGCGTAGAAGTCCTGACGCTACGCGAGGACGAAATTATCCCGTTCTGAGCCGTTCCGGCTGTCGATATCGCCTTCAGCACGCCAGAGCGCGCCTGGCGAAGGCGCTAACATTACCGATCGCGCCCTGCCAGCCAGACCAGCAGTTTCAGGCTGGCGGAGTAGTAATCATCCTGGGCGGTAATTTGCGGATCCTCCGCCGTCTCGCCCATGGTCAGATCGCGCACCGCCAGCAGGCCGCCGGTCATAAACCACGGGGAGACGTTATTGGTGCTGACGTTAATCCACGCGGGCGTTTGCAGCCGCGGATAGCTCTGGAACCAGTTTTTCCACGGCGTCAGCAGAGGGCTCTGCGGATCGGCCCAGGTGAGATACAGCGGGATACGAATCGCGTCATAGCTCATCCGCGGCGGCCACTCTTTCGCCGGCTCCATCTTACCGTCAGCTTTCAGCGCAACCCAGTCGGTAGGGAGCTGGGTTTTGCCCCATGCCATTTTACCCAGTAGCGTCTGACCATCGCTTTGCAGCTTACGCCAGGCGATCAGATGCGTACGCTCAGCAAACGCCTGCCATGCCGGGAAGATAAAGTAGGAGGGGTTAAGATTGAGATGGTCATTGCGGTTGAAGCCTTTGGCGCCCGGCATCATGACCTGATATCCGGCAAAGGTCACCACCGTATTTTTCAGCAGCGAAGCGGTAATGGCATCAGACGCGTTGCCGTAGGATTTGTCCCCCCACTGTTGCTGTGCGCGCAGCAGCGCCCATGCAATCAGGGTATCGCCGTCGGTGGCATCGTTCTTATCGGCGACAGGGTCCGGCGCCACGGGGTTATAGCGCCAGTAAAAGAGCCTGTTGTCTTTATTGCGTAGCGTTTTATCGGTCCATTGCCATAGCTTGTCGAAGGCCGGTCGATCGTTTTTCGCGACCGCCAGCAGCATCGCGAATCCCTGGCCTTCGGTATGCGAAACGTTACCGTTGCCCGTATCCACAATGCGCCCGTCAGCCATCATAAAACGCGATTTATAGCTTTCCCAGGCGGCGTCTGCCCACGCGCGGGGCAGCACCATCATCGTCACCATGACTGCGATTACAGCACGCAAAGACATATGTTCACCCGTTATGGATGGAAGTAGAGGAACTGAACATCGGAAACCGAGAACAGCCGCTCACGCTGTAACACCACATGCGCACCGCCCCCTTGTCCCTGTAGCCAGCGAGAATAAAGCCCCTCGAGTATGGCACAAAATGCATTGCACCAGCGTACGCGGCGCGCATCGTCACGGCTCACCGGCAGCGCGCGATGACGTAAGCGCAGGCCGTCATCGCCCACCTCCACGCTGACGACGCCCCACTGAAAGCGGCTGAGCAGCTGGTTGATATTGGCCTCCAGCTGTCCGACTGTTTCTGACTCTGGCAGCGGATAGTTATCGGCCAGCGCTTCCCCCATCTGGCGTAAAAATGGCTGGCTCTCCAGCTCACCGGCGTTGTTCAGCATCCCGTCAATCATAATGAGCAGCAGATCAAACCATCCCGCGGGGGTTTGCTGCTGTTGAAACCAGGCCATGACTTCCGCGTTGTTTTTGTCCGTCATGATCAGTTATCTCCCAACATATAGCGGATATAGAGACCGGCGGTACTCTCGTTGTAATCACCGAAGGTGTCGTAGCCAATCTGGCCGCCCAGCGTCATCTGTTTGTTCACCTTATAATCCGCCCCGGCGCGCAGCGTATAGCCAATGCCGCTTTTCGAGGTCGCTGAATAGTACGCCTCTTTGGCAAAACCATTGGCCACCGCGGTCTCCAGGGTCTGCTGCCATTCGGAGTTGGTCGGGAAGTAGGCGCTCTTATCCTGACTATAGGATTGATAGCCCACCGAGCCGCCAAGCTTCATGGTCCAGTTGTCATACTTCTCCGTCAGGTTAACCGGCAGCGAAACGCTCACGTAGTTTTGCGGGCTGAAGTAGCCCCCCTGACCATAGGTGAAGTAGCTCAGGTTCTTCGAGTAATCCATGTAGCTCATACTCAAACCGGCCTGCAGCTGGCGATACTCATCATGGTAAGGTCGCAGATAGACCCCGGCATTGGCGTTGATACTGGTGTTGCTGGCCACGTCGCTGCCAATGTAGCTGTAGCCACCGCCGCCGACGTAAAAACCGGCGTCGCCATCGTCATAGCTGAGCTGCAGGGTTCCGCCATTTTTTGTCACCTGCCCCCAGGTTTTCCCGGAGTAGGTGTCTTTCAGCCCCACGTAAGAGAGCAGGCTGTCGGTCAGCGAACGGCGCTCACCGGTGAAGATCAATGACAGGTAGTTGGTGAGTTTCGGCGACCATTTCACGCCCCCGACCACGGTGTTGAGATCCTGACCCAACGGCGTGCTGCCGATATCCACGCGATAATCATCGCCGCTCAGCGCCAGGGCTAATTCGACGCCATTTGCCTTCTGCGAATCCGTCGAACCGCTGGTCTGATCGACATTCGGTTTCTGGCTGGAGGAAGCCAGATAGCTGGCGACCTGTCCGGAGTCATAGGCGCCCAGTTTCGCCAGATTCTCCATCCCGCTGCTGGTCGTGGCGTTAAAGTCTGCCGCATTCAGCGTCCCCAGCGAACTCAAGGCTTCGGCTCCCGGATTGCTGGCAAAGTATGCCGTACGCTCCGTCTCAGTCATCGCCGCAATCGCCGCCTGTTCGCTGGTGGCAGTGGAAATCATGTTGGAAACCGCATTGGAGAGCGGGTTCGCGCCGTAGCGCCGCCAGGCGTCGCCGCTGGCGGTGCCGGCATTCAGCGAAATCGGCGTCACGGTAAAATCAAAACGCGAGTCGCCAAACGGCGATGAGGACCAGGTCAGCGGCGTTTTCATCTCGGTCAGCTTACTGGTCCCGGATTCACCGTCGCGCCCACGCACCTCCATTCCCCCCTGCAGCCAGGTGCCGGTTTTATCCTGCAGCGACTCCATCATGGTATCGACCTGGCGCAGCATGCGGGTTTGCGCGGTCTCCACCGGCAGGTCGGGACGTTGGATGCCGGGCAGCGTGGTTCCGCTGCCTGTTGACACCTGGGCAACCTGCCACGGCATATATTGCCCGTAAGCCGATGCCGTTCGCGTCGTGGACGGCGTGCGGGAGACGCCCACAAAGGGGTTATCCGCCGCCAGCACACCGCCAACGGTCGGCGTTTGCGCGCTGTTGCTGCTCTGCAGCCCCAGCAGTTTGCCGCGCGCGCTGCGCAGATACGTCATAGCCTGCTGATGGTGTCCCTGCGCTTCCGCGACGCGCGCCAGCAGCAGCAGGCGATCCGGCGTATTGTCCTGACGCAATCCGCCGGCCAGCTGTTCCGCCCGGTCGTTATCGCCGGCCGACAGCGCAACATCGATAGCGCCGGAGCGCGCCGCCTGATCCGGCGTATCGCGGGTCATCAGATAGTCATAGACCACCCCGGCTTCTTTGTTCATTTTGCCGCTCTGATAGAGACGCGCCATCGCGAACATCAGATCGGTATTTTGCGGATCGCTTTGCATCGCCCCCATCAGCTTGTCATACGCCGCGGCATAGTTGCCCTGCTCCCGCAGTCGATCGGCTTCGTTGATCACATAGCCGTTGCGGATGCTCGCCAGCTGCGTTGGCGTACTGCTTGCCTGAAGCTGCGGGTTCGACAGCAGAGTCTGCGCTTCATTGGTCAGCCCCGCCTGGTTGAGGACCGCCACCTGATCGGCATAGTCGCCGGCGTTCCCGGTGATTCCGCCGCTGATATTGTTGCGCACCAGCGTGACCGCCGTGGAAACATCGCCGCTCTGCGCCAGCAATCGCGCCAGTTTCCCCACGTCAGCCGGTGATTTTGGCGGCGTGGCCGACATCGCTTTCAGGGTATTGGACGCCGCCACCGTGTTGCCCTGGGCGAGATAGTCTTGCGCGGTGGTCAGCTGCAGGTTGTAGTTTACCCGCTGACGCAGGTCGAGCATCTGGCTGGTCTGGCTGGCGGCGGGAATCCGCCCCAGCAGCGTCTGCGCCTGCTGCCAGCCGCCGCTCTCACTGGCAAACAGCGCTGCGGCATAGAGGTCGTTACTGCTGGCGCCGGGACGATACGCGGCGGCCATCGTTGACGCGGCCTCGCTGTCATTGCCGGATTTTTGCAGGAGCCGGGCTAAGTCGAGGCGCATCCAGGCGTCATCCGGGTAGCGGGAGACCCCCTGGCGCAATGTCGCGATAGCGCCGCTGACGTTGCCGCTGTTGGCCTGCTCCTGCGCCTGGCGACGTAGCGAATCTCCCGGCATACCGGTCACGATGCGCGGCTGCAGCTTTTGCTGCAAACTCTCCGGCAGCGTGCGTAACATCGCCTGCGCTTCCGCCGTTTTATTTTGCTCGCGCAGGATGTAGTAAAGGTTCTCGCGCGCCGGGCCATTTTGCGGCTGCTCGCTGAGCAGCGAGCGCAGCGTTTGTTCGGCCTGAGGGAGATCTTTGTTATGGCGCAATACATCGGCACGGAACAGTTTAGCCGATGAGCCACGCGTCCCGCTCTGCTGAGCCAGCGGAGCAGAGAGCGCCAGCGCCTGACTAATATTGCCTTGCTTGTACGCCTGCTGAGCCTGCGCCAGCTGCCCATAGAAGAGCGCGTCCGCCGCCTGCTGACGGCGCGCCGCTGAATCATTACCGCCGAGATCCGCCGCCCGGCTTAAATATTGCGATGCGGCCTGGAAGTCGCCGTTGCGCTGGGCGATATATCCCATCCCGGCCAGCGCGTCCGCATCCTGCGGGTTGGTTTGCAGCACTTGTTCAAACTGCTGCTTCGCCGCTGCGGTATTACCGCTATTGAGGTTAACGAACCCCTGACCACGCGCCTGGCCGCTTATCCGCTGGCGATAGTAATTCTGTACTTCGGTATCCTGCGGGTGACGCTGCATCCAGGTATCGTAAAACGCCCGATCGCCCTCCTGCGGCCCCAGCCACAGCAGCGCCTGGCGCAGGCCGCTGTCGGCATCTTTACTGCCGCTGGCCATCGATTCCAGCATTGAGATCCCTTCCCGCCGGGTATCTTCCCGCCAGGTCAGCGCCTTGCCTAAAGCCACGCGCGGGGCGTTCTCCTGCGGATACTGCGCCACGTACTGACGCAGTTCGCTGACCGCCTGAGGATACAGCGCTTTGTCGCTGGCCATGGTCATGTAGTACTCGCCAGCCAGCCCCGGCGGCGGCGTGTTGCCGTTGAACATGCTGCGCCAGGTCGTCAGCGCAGCCGGAATATTGCCGCTGCGCGCCTGCTGTCTGGCCAGACCCAGCTGCCCCTGCGGCACCTGTGCCATTTTTTTAGCGTTATCCAGCTCCTGCAGGTTTGGGCTCTCTGGCGACACTTTCGCCAGGCGCGCCCGCCACTGGGCCGCCGCCTGAAGGTCGCCGCCCTGCTGTGCCCACAGCGCCATCAGATACATGGCCTGCGTGTTGTTGGCATCAACCAGCAGAACTTTCTGCAGCGACTCTATCGCCAGCTCATCGTGCGATTTTTCATGCCAGTAGTTCGCCTGGGCAAACAGCGCCTGCAGTGCGGCATCATTCCCCGCGGCCATGGCATCGCCGAGGGCGCCCAGGGTCAGCGCGCCGGACAGACAAAACGTGGATAATCCGCGGGTCGCCCTGCTCTTCATTTTAGTGGCTCGTTTCATTGGCTATCCCCCGAACTCAGACGCTTGCGTGCATGGCGTTTAAACATGGCGGTAAGCGCCAGGCCGATGATCGTTGTCGCCAGCAGTCCCAGCAGCGCCAGCAGACCGGAGTGCTGGTTGGCATACCAAACGGCCATCATGTACCACGGCATCTGCCCGCCAGGGTATGGCGTGCTCACCTGGAAGCTGCGAACCCCATTATCACTGGTGATAACCGCCGTATCACCGCGGATACCGGCGTTGATTCGCGGTGAATCAAGGTCGCTTTTCAGCTTCGTCAGCTGATCATCGTTGCTGGCCATCGCCACCACCACCGTCCGCCGTGGGTTCCACGGTGAACGGTAGCTAATAAAGCCGCGCCAGGCGCTGCTGGAGGAGAGATAGCGATCGGCATCCAGGCTGGCGGATGTCCAGTCGCCGGCCAGCCATCGCTGTACTTTTGAACTCAGTCCCGACTCGCGCACGCCCAGCTGATTATCCGTCTGATAATAAGGAGAATCTTCCAACAAGCGCTGGTTAAACGTTTTCTGATCGAGGGCGCTGACCGCCAGCACATCGCGATCGTGCAGATACTGAAGGCCAGCTCCACCGCTGGGGATGCCTAAAACAACCCGGTTGTTCGCCAGCGCCGTGCCGGTCGCATTCCCCGAGCGGGCCGCGAGGTTTAACAGCGTGGCGACCTGCGTTTCCGACGGTTTTTCCGCCAGCAGCAGCGTGGTTTGTGAATAGTCCGCCAGCCGCGAGAACGGGAACGAAGCGCCGACGAAATAGGAGAGATTGGGCAGCAGCGAGAAGTGTCGCGTATTGCTCAAATCAATCCACGAATCATCGGTAATCCGGCTCTTGATATTGTTATTGAGCACCACCGAACAGGGGGCGTTTTGTTTCGGCACCACGTTGAAATAGAGCGACAGCTGGTTATCGCCGTAAATCAGATACGGCGCCAGCGGAATGGTAAACCGCTCCTGACGCACATCGCCGCCCAGATAACGCCATAATTTCTCCAGCGGCCCCTGCTTGTTTAGCGGCAGGTTGTGCAGGAACGTGTTATTGAGCGTCACGCTTAATAACGACTGCTCCTCATTAATCCAGTTTTCCGACGGGAAACGGTAGCCAATCTGCAAGGGAATCGTTTCCCCGTCCCACAGATAGAGATCCGGCGCCGCGCGGAAAGCTACGCGCAGCGGTTCATGCCAGACGCCGTTTACGGTCATACTCTGATCTTTACGCAGCAGCTCGCTGATTTTTACCGGCCGATCGGTTGGGATCCAGCGCGGGGCATCGTATGGCTTGCCGATCGGGATCGCCTGCGGATCCACGCTCAGACTCGCGGTCTGCGGGGCAATATTACCGCGGGTCAGCCGCCAGGTCGCCGCACGCAGCGCCGCATCATTTTGCCCGACGATCAGCAGCAGTTTGTAGGTGGGGTTACCCGGGTTATCGACAATCTGCAGCAGCGGTTTATCGGTTTGCGGCAGCGTCAGCCCGCCGACCTGATCACCCGGATGGCCGATAATAATGCCGTGGCGCTCCGGTAAGCGGTCGCGCAGCGCGCTAAAAGCAATCCCGCGATAATCCGCCTGAATACCCAGCCACGACGAGAGCAGCGCTGCGGCGCTGAAGATATCCGCTCCCGATTTCTCCGGGTAGGCCACCGCGATATCCGCCGGGGTCATCTGCATGCTGTCGAAGAATGGCCGCGGGAAGTGACTCAAATCATTGCTGAGATTCAGCGGCTGGCTTTCCCAGTTAAAACGCGAAGCCGGTAAAATCGTGACGCCCGACGTGTCATGCGTATTGAGCTGGCACTGCATGTTGTCGCCATCATTCACTTTAAAGCTCAGATTGTTGCTGGAGACCATCAGCGCCGCAGGAATATCCAGCTGATAGTGCGAAATGTCCGCCCCGTCGGTGCCCAGCGGCACCGTGCCTAAAGGCTGGCCGTTGAGCATCAATTGCAGCGTGGCGTTGCGAGCGGCCATATCCGGCGAGACCTGAACATCCAGCATCAGCTCTGCATGGGTCACCACCTGGTCCGAAGGCAGCGTAAAACCCGCACCGCCCTGCTGTTGACCGCCGCTGAGGATAATGCCATCCGGCATCCCCATCTGAGCCAGATTCAGACTGCCCCCGACCACCGATGTTAACGGCGCGACATCCGGCATTGCCGTATTGGTCGGTGGAGGCATGACGGGAAGCGAGGTGGCCGGATCCGCCGCCGCGGGTTCTGCTGTCGTGGGTGTCGATGCGGTCGACGACCCGGACGCGGCAGAGGGTTCTGGGATCACCGGAACCTCCGGTGTGGCCGACGGATCCGCGCCGGTGGTCGACGCGGATTCATCGGCGGGAATGCCGCCCGTGGTCGCGCCCGGTAACGGGAAATTAAGCGGCGCAGAACGATCGGCCGGCGCCTCTTCACCGTGCAGCACCGGTATGGAAAACATGCCGGCCAGCAGCGCAAGCGTGGTTAATCGCTTCATAATTGCCCATCCTCCTGCGCGCTACTCGCGACAGGTTTCTGCTGGCGACGGCCGCGTCGTGTTTTCCAGCTCAGCCAGAACAGTTCAAACACGCAGCGTAAGATGGTGAAAAATGACCGGAACGGGTTGTCCTGCGGGCGCGGCGGGTTAATCCATGCATCGGCGCGCGCCAGCACCACTCGCACCAGTTCACGGCGCAAAGAGAGGGGAATATTTTCATCAAACTTGAGGCGAATAAAGCTCTCGTCCGCGGTCACCTGTTCAGCCGGAATACAAATCGCGCCAGATTGCAGAATCAGTTCAATCTCTTCGATCTCATCCTGCAGATGACGATCGTCCGGGACCGCGATGCGGCATCCGCCCATCGACAGGTCTGCGGTGTGGCTGCGCGACACGATGCCGCTGGCGTAGTGAATCAACACCGGAATATTGACGTCGATACGGATCGTTTTCCGCACCTGGCGGGTTTCCCGGGCAACGGCAATCGCCGCCAGCAGGAAGATCAGGCTGTACAGCCCCCAGCCGACGTTCAGCGCGATAACGTTAGGATCCGAGCCGAAATAGTCATGGCCAATGGCCCTGACGATACCGACAATCACGCCAACCGCGAGCAAACATGCCACCACCAGATGCGGCCTGACGACGGTAAAGTCGAAGTAGCCCACATCCAGCAGCCCCCCTTTGTCGGTCACGTTGAATTTACCGCGTTTGGGGAAGATCATCGTCACCAGCGTCGGCAGCACCAGGTGGAATGCCAGCACGATGTCATAGATTTCCCCCCAGAAGCTGTAGCGATAGCGACCGTTCATCCGTGAGCCGACATAAATCGCCAGGAACAGATGCGGTAGCGCATACGAGACAATCAGGCTCGCTGAGGAGTAGATAATATTCAGGTTAAACAACAGATACGCTAACGGTGCGGTGACAAACACGACCCGTGGCAAGGCGAACTGATAGTAGAGCATGGCGCTGAGATAACACAGGCGCTGCTGGAAGGTCAGCCCGCGGCCCAGTAGCGGGTTATCGAGGCGGAAAATTTGCGTCATCCCACGCGCCCAGCGGGTACGCTGAATGACGTGCACGACCAAACGTTCGGTGGCTAAACCCGCAGCCAGTGGAATATCGAGAAACGATGATTTCCAGCCCAGGCGCTGAAATTTAAGCGCGGTGTGCGCATCTTCGGTCACAGTTTCTACGGCAAAACCACCGATATCATCCAGCGCTTTACGACGAATCACGGCGCAGGAACCGCAGAAGAAGGTCGCGTTCCAGTTATCGTTGCCCTGCTGAATCGGGCCATAGAACAGCATCCCTTCATTGGGGATATTGCGGCCGACGGAGAGGTTGCGTTCAAACGGGTCCGGCGAATAAAAATAGTGCGGGGTCTGCACCAGCGCCAGCATCGGGTCTTTGAGGAAGCCGCCGACCGTCGCCTGCAGGAACACGCGGGTCGCCACGTGGTCACAGTCGAAAACGCAAATCAGCTCCCCATGAGTCAGGGTCATCGCGTGGTTCAGGTTACCCGCCTTGGCGTGTTTATTATCATTACGGGTGATATAGCCAACGCCGACATCGGCGGCGAACACCGCAAACTCGCTACGTTTGCCATCGTCCAGCAGATAAATTTTCATTTTATCCGCCGGGTAATCGATACACTGCGCAGCCAACACGGTATCACGCACCACTTCCAGCGGTTCGTTATAGCTGGGAATATAAATATCGACCGTCGGCCATGTGCTCATATCATCCGGCAGCGGGACGATTTCTCGCTTCAGCGGCCAGACCGTTTGCAGATAGTTCAGCAGCAGCATCACCCAGATATAGACTTCCGCCAGAAACAGCCCCATCCCCAGCACCGTCTCAATAGTGGAGTTAAAATGCAGGGTCTGCGTCAGGCGAAAATACATATAGCGGGTAGACATCAGCAGCGAAGTCACGACCATAATGACCGAAATACTGCGCTTTTTGCTAAAGCCCATTAAGAACAGAATACCGATGCTTAGCAGACCAAAAAGATACTGCTTTTGGCTGTCCATCGGCGTAATAATGACCAGAACGGCAATCGGCGATAGCACCAGTGCCAGCAACCAGAAAAGAGACTTTTTCATTCAGCAGCCCTGCAATAAGTTAAAGCCCTGACATACGAGGCTGGCTGTGCACCGTGCCGTCGCCAATTTTAATACCCAACAGCGCAGAGATTTTTTTTGCCATGATTTCAATATCAAAGGCGGCTGCAGAGGAAGAGCTAAAGTCGAGAATCGACTTCTGGGAAGCATTCGCTTCAACGACGCTCTCATCGCGATGGATAATACCCAACAGACGATCGCCCAGTTTATCCTCCATCAGAGCGGTGACGTCACGGCTGACCTGACGGCGGTTATCGCTCTGATTCAGCACGAAAAAGTGCCCAAGTTTGTGGTTAAGCTTACCGCCGGTTAAACGCTGCTTTTCCACGTGCGACAGCGTCGACATCGAGGCGGTATCCGCCAGCAGCGGCACCAGGTGCAGATCGGCCAGCGGCGTTAATGCCGTCAGCGCCGGTGAAGGGCCGGGAGGCAGGTCGGCGATGATAATCAACCCGGGATAATTCAATAATGCCGCCAGCCCACGGGTGAGGAAATGGGCGTCGCTGACAAGGTGTTGGTCAAAAGCCTGATGCTGCGCCTCGCTAACATCGCCATACGGCAGGACAAAGATATTGCTGCCCGCGCTCAGTACGCACTGGCTCCAGTCATGAAGCTCCAGCGCTTTCGCGACATAGCCGCGCTCATCGCTCAGAGGGACGCCAAAATGCAGACGCAGCGCATTTTGCACGTCAAAATCGATCGCCAGGACTTTGCTGCCTGCGCGAGCTAATGAATAGGCCAGATTTGCCGCGAGGGTCGTTTTTCCTACGCCGCCTTTGGGAGAACACACGCAGATCAACGGCATGTCGCAATCCTTTCTAAAAGTGATTTCAGCGGCTGATCTTTATTTTTCGCCACCGGTTCAACGGCTTTTGCCGCAAATAAATGAGCATAGCCTTCCGCCGCCTGCACAGACGGCACGGCCGGGCGAACCGCTACCGGTGGTGCTGGCGCGACGGCTGGAGCTGGGGCTGGAGCTGGGGCTGGAGCAACGGCTGGGGCTGGATCTGGCGCAACGGCTGGAGCTGGCGCAAGGGGGACGGCCATTGCCGGCGCAGGTTCCGCTACCCGCGTATTTTCTGCAACCGAAAGGGGGTCATGTGGGGCTGAGACGGAGACAGGCGGCGGCATTACCGGAGCCGGGGCTACAGGTGATGATGGCAGCGGCGTGTGCGCGGGTTGTGCCTCGACCCAATGAAACATATCCGTAGGGACCGGCTGCGGTATCGGTAACGATACCGATCCTCCCATGGCCAGAGAGGATTCTTTTTCTTCCCCAGGCGAGAGCTGATTGAGAATAACCCAATCGCCCTGTTCCCTGGCGGCTGCGTGTGATGAAAGGTCCTTAAAATCGAGACTTTGCGTACGAGTCTTTTCCTTGAAGCGCTGCAAATCATCATAATGGTTCATGGATAACCTCATGATTCTAAAAAATAATATTTTAGCTGTTTTTATTTTGATACTACGCCTTTAGAGCATAGTTTATTTTATTGTTTTTCATCAACTTAAGTTGGTCAGAATGACCAACAATACAATGACGTTGTAGAGGAGTATTGGTCAAGGTGGCGTAAATCACTGATAATTTTGTAGTTACCCTATCATTTATTATAAGAAATGATAGCTCCATTTTTTAGGAGGTCCCATGATCCCAGCAAAGCTGAGCCCAGCGCACCCTTAAAATAACCCGTTTTTTCTCTAATTGATCTTTAGATAATGCGCAGAACAAAATAACTCTGCCGCGTGATGGAATATATTTTAGACTTTTTATATCGTTGTATAAATAGGTCAAATAAATTATTTAAGCCGAAAAATATCGGCCAGGTACTTTCTCAAGCCTGACTCTTCTCTGGGCATAATAAGCGGCTGCTGCCGAAAGTTTTGGCTCCTTCGACAGCAGCAGGGAACATCAGGCGAGCGGTTTTTGCTGGTTTTCATCCTGGTCAACGGCAAAACAGGCGACCAACTGACCCCGGTAATCTTTCAACTGTGGCTGCAGCTGGGTGCACGGACCGAAACGACGGCGGCAGCGGGCGTTAAAAGCGCAGCCCGGCGGCGGATTCAACGGGCTCGGCAGTTCGCCGGTCAGCTTAATACGTTCGCGACGATCGTCCGGGTTCAGGCGTGGCGTGGCCGACAGCAGGGCCTGGGTATACGGGTGCTGCGGATTGTTGAAGATCTGATCCTTGGACCCTTTCTCCACGCAGCGGCCGAGATACATCACCATCACTTCATCCGCAATGTGCTCCACAACCGACAGGTCATGGGAGATGAACACATACGACAGCCCCATATCCTGCTGCAGATCCATCATCAGGTTCAGCACCTGCGCACGAACCGACACGTCCAGCGCGGAGACGGGTTCATCGGCAATCACCACGTCCGGGTCCAGCATCAGACCACGGGCAATCGCGATACGCTGCCGCTGACCGCCGGAGAACATGTGCGGATAGCGATCGTAATGCTCCGTTTTCAGCCCGACCTTCGCCATCATCGCCAGCGCTTTTTCACGGCGCTGTTCTTTGCTCAGCGAGGTGTTGATCTGCAACGGTTCTTCCAGAATCTGCCCCACTTTCTTACGCGGATTCAGCGAGCCGTAGGGGTTCTGGAACACAATCTGGATTTTCTGCCGACGCAGCTTTTGCGCCGTGGCGTCTGGCTTTAATAAATCCTGGCCCTGATAATAAAGCTCGCCACCGGTCGGGATCTCAATCATCGTCAGCAGACGGCCCAGCGTTGATTTGCCGCAGCCGGACTCGCCGACCACCGCCAGCGTTTTCCCGCGTTCGAGGGTAAACGAGACCCCGTCCAGCGCCTTAACCAGCCTTTCCGGAGCAAACAGCCCCTTCTTCACCGGGTAATATTTTTTCAGATCAATGGCCTGCAACAAGAACTGTTGCGTGGTGGCCTCATGGGTACTCATAGCGTAGGCCTCCCGGCATCATCCAGTGGGTAGTGGCATTTCGACTGACGGGCGCCGTCGACGCGGTTCAGCTCAGGCTCCTCGCTGCGGCACTTATCCGTGGCATAGGGGCAGCGCGGGTTTAACAGACAGCCGTTGGGGCGGTCATATTTCCCTGGCACTACGCCCGGCAGCGACGCCAGCCGCGCTTTATCCTGGGCAAACTCCGGCAGCGCGCGCAGCAGCGCCTGAGTATACGGATGGCGCGGCGCGCGGAAGATATCCTTCGCATCGCCCGTCTCCACAACCTGACCGGCATACATCACAATAATTTTGTGTGCCGCCTCGGCTACCAGCGCCAGATCGTGGGTGATCAGGACCAGTGCCATGTTCTCTTTTTGCTGCAACTCCAGCAGCAGCTCAATGATCTGCGCCTGGATGGTCACATCCAGCGCGGTGGTCGGTTCATCCGCAATCAGCAGCTTTGGTCGGCAGGCAATCGCCATGGCGATCATCACGCGCTGGCTCATCCCACCGGAAAGCTGATGCGGATAGACATCAAGACGCGATGCCGGGTCAGGAATGCCAACCAGCGTCAGCAGATCGATCGCCCGCTGGATACGGGTTTTCTTATTTCCGCCCTGATGTACTTTAATGGCTTCCATTATCTGGTAGCCGACGGTGTAACACGGATTCAGGCTGGTCATCGGGTCCTGGAAGATCATCGCCACTTCCGCCCCCACCAGCTGGCGGCGCTCTTTTTCTGAAATACGCTTCAGATCGCGGCCATTAAATTCCAGCTTATCCGCCATCACCCGGCCGGGATAATCAATCAGCCCCATGATCGCCAGTGAGCTGACCGATTTACCGGAGCCGGACTCGCCGACAATGCCAACCACTTCACCCTGATTCACGCTGTAACTCACGCGGTCTACCGCGCGAAACGGTGTCCCTTCGTCGCCGAAGTGCACCGATAATTTATCAACATTCAATAACGCCATCTCGAACCTCTTACTGCTTCAGTTTGGGATCGAGCGCGTCACGCAGACCGTCACCCATCAGGTTAAATGCCAGCACCGTCAGCAGAATCGCGACACCCGGGAAGGTGACGACCCACCAGGCACTCTGCGCGAACTGCAACACGTCGGAGAGCATCGTGCCCCACTCCGGTGTCGGCGGCTGCGCACCCATGCCAAGGAAGCCAAGAGCGGCCATATCGAGAATGGCGTTAGAAAAACCGAGCGACGCCTGAACAATCAGCGGAGCAAGGCAGTTAGGAAGAATGTTGATGAACATCTGACGTATTGCCCCCGCTCCTGCCACCCGTGAAGCGGTGACGTAGTCGCGGTTCACTTCCACCAGCACCGCCGCACGGGTCAATCGCACGTAGTGCGGCAGGGCGACAAAGGTGAGCGCCAGCGAAGCGTTGACGATCGAGGGGCCGAAGATAGCCACCAGCACCAGCGCCAGCAGCAGGCTCGGCAACGCCAGCATAATATCGACAACACGCATAATGATGGAGTCAATCACCCCGCCGAAGTAGCCGGCAATCAGGCCCAGTACCACGCCGAGAATCAGCGACAGCACCACAACCAGACAGCCAACCAGCAGCGATAAACGCGCGCCGTACATCAGTCGCGACAGAATATCGCGGCCCACGTCATCGGTACCCAGCAGATGCGCAAAACTTCCCCCGTCCTGCCAGGCCGGCGGTGCCAGCAGCACGTCGCGGAACTGATCCGCCGGGTTATAGGGGGCGAGGAAGTTAGCGAACACGGCGATGATAATCATAATCGCCACGTACACCAGGCCGACAACCGCCCCTTTATTGCGTTTGAAATAGTGCCAGAACTCCTGCAAAGGGGTCATTGGCACCGGTGCGGCGACAACTTTATTTTCAGTAATTTGTGACATGATGGCCCCTTACTTCTTATGCCGAATACGCGGGTTCACCACGCCGTACAGCAGATCGACCAGCAGGTTGACGAGGATAATCATCGTCGCCACCAGCAGTACCCCACCCTGAACCACCGGGTAATCACGGCGTTGCAGCGCATCGATCAGCCAGCGCCCTAAACCAGGCCAGGAGAAGATGGTTTCGGTCAAAATAGCGCCCGCCAGCAGCGTCCCTACCTGTAGCCCAATCACCGTGACCACCGGCAGCATAGCGTTACGCAGCGCGTGGACCACGATGACGCGCATCCGGGTCAGCCCCTTGGCGCGCGCGGTGCGAATGTAATCTTCGCCCAGTACTTCCAGCATCGAGGAGCGGGTCATACGTACGATAACGGCCAGCGGAATGGTGCCCAGCACCACGGCTGGCAGAATCATGTGCATTAAGGCATCAATAAAATCGCCCGGCTCGCCCCAGATAGCGGTATCGATGAGCATAAAACCGGTCAGCGGCAGGGTATCGTCAAGAAACACGGTATCGCTGATACGTCCGGAGACTGGCGTCAGGTTGAGCTGGACCGAAACCAGCATGATCAACATCATTCCCCACCAGAAGATCGGCATGGAATAGCCGGTCAGCGCAAGGCCGACGGAGGTGTGATCGAAGATAGAACCGCGTTTGACCGCCGCCAGCACGCCCACCGGAATACCGACGATAACGGCGAAAATCATCGCGCACACGCCCAGTTCCAGCGTGGCTTTAAAGCGCGGCACGAACTCCTGCCACACGGGAATACGGCTTTTCAGCGAGATGCCTAAATCCCCATGCAATACACCCCAGATATAGTGGGCATACTGCTGCCACATCGGCTTATCAAGGCCCATTTCAGCCAGCAGCTGAGCGTGACGTTCAGGGGAGATACCACGTTCGCCCGCCATAATCATCACCGGGTCACCGGGAATCATATGCACAAAGGCAAAGGTGAGAAGGGTAATACCGATAAAGGTCGGGATGACAAGTCCCAAACGTCGGAGGATGAACTGCAACATAACCCGGATTCTCTATAGTGACGCCCCGCCTGGTGACCGGACGTCTGTATTGCTCACAAATGTCAATTCCCTCTCCCCAAGGCGGGGAGAGGGGGAACATACTGTTTATTATTCGACAGAGACGTTATCGAAGTGGTGCTTGCCTAATGGATCGACCACGTAGCCTTTGACTTCTTTACGCACTGGCTCATAGACGGTGGAGTGAGCGACGATCAGCGCCGGAGCCTGGTCATGCATCACCACCTGAGCCTGCTTGTAGAGCTCGATACGTTTGTTGTGGTCGTCGGTGGCTCGTGCCGGCTGAATCAGATCTTCAAACGGTTTGTAGCACCAGCGAGAGTAGTTCGAGCCGTCTTTTGCAGCCGCGCAGCTGAACAGGGTGGCGAAGAAGTTATCCGGATCCCCGTTGTCGCCGGTCCAGCCCATCATCACGGTCTGGTGCTCGCCTGCTTTCGCACGCTTCAGATATTCGCCCCACTCGTAGGTGACGATCTTGGCCTGGACGCCAATTTTGGCCCAGTCAGCCTGGATCATCTCAGCCATACGGCGCGCGTTCGGGTTGTACGGACGCTGTACCGGCATTGCCCACAGATCGATGGAGAAGCCTTTTTCCATCCCGGCTTCTTTCAGCAGCGCTTTCGCTTTTTCCGGATCGTAAGTGTAGTCTTTAACGTCGTCGTTATAGCCCCACATGGTCGGTGGAATCAGGTTTTTCGCGGACTGACCTGCGCCCTGGTAAACGGCTTTGATAATCGCTTCTTTATTTACCGCATAGGTCAACGCCTGGCGGACCTTCACGTTATCCAGCGGTTTCTTCTCGGTGTTGAAGGAGAGATAGCCGACGTTCAGGCCCGGCTGTTCCAGCAGGTTAATGCTCTTATCTTCTTTCATGCGCGCGATGTCGGCCGGGTTCGGGTACGGCATCACCTGGCACTCATTCTTCTGCAGTTTGGCATAGCGCACGGAAGCATCAGGCGTAATGGAGAAGACCAGGCGATCGATCTTCGGCTTGGTGCCCCAGTAGCCCGGGAAGGCTTTATAGAGAATACGGGAGTCTTTTTGATACTGCAGCAGCTGGAACGGACCGGTACCGATTGGGTTCAGGTCCACTTTTTCCGGCGAACCGGCTTTCAGCATGTTGTCGGCATACTCTTTCGACAGAATAGAGGCGAAGTCCATCGCCAGGTCAGCGAGGAACGGCGCTTCCGGGCGAGTCAGCACAAACTGGACGGTTTTATCGTCGACTTTCTTCACTTCGCTAATCAGGTCAGGCAGGCCCATCCCTTCGAAGTATTCATAGCTGCCGCCGGACACTTTATGGTACGGGTTTTGCGCGTTTTTCTGGCGATCGAACGAGAATACAACGTCGTCGGCATTCAGGTCGCGAGTAGGTTTAAAGTCTTTATTATCCTGCCACTTCACGCCCTGACGCAGGTGGAACGTATAGGTTTTGCCGTCCTCACTCACTTCCCATTTTTCCGCCAGCCCCGGAATCACTTCCGTAGTACCGGTTTTGAATTCAACCAGGCGGTTATAGATGGGCACCGAGCTGGCGTCATAGGTTGTACCAGAAGTGAATAGCTGTGGGTTAAAGCCTTCCGGCGAACCTTCAGAACAATAAACCAGGGTCTTAGCCTGAACGCTTGCTGCAACGGTCAGGGCGACCAGGCTCAGACCAAGCTTCAGCATCCCTGACTTTTTCAAGGAAATACTCATTATTCTGCTCCAAATGTGATGTTGTTTGCATATATCCGCCAGGCCTTTATTTATTTTTTACCCGGTCTGGTCGGTGGTGCCCGAAGGCCTGGATGAGAGATGGGGATTCCTTTCACAAAAACGCCTGAGTTGCAGTGCGGATTCTCCATGAAATGCCCCTCATGCCCTACAATCTGTCAACAGAATGCGTAAACGTCAATACAGCCAACCGGGTTTTACATCCGGGGTGAGAATCAGCAGGCAAAGATTAAAAAAACTTCAAGACGCTATTTTCAGCAGAGAAATTTATGCTAGCGGCGAGCGGGCAGCATAAATGTCTTAATACTTCGTAACAGCCAGTGATAAGCAATTCTGGTAAATGGTGAAAATTTATTACGATATGGCCAATATGTGAGCGATTAATAGCGCGAACGTTAAAACGCACAGCGGAAAATGCTGCAGTTATCCATAAGCTTCGCGAAAAAAGAGCCTTAGATATATAAAAAAATACAATGGAAGATGTCACAAAATAGTTAACAGGCAACATGAAACAAGGATTCGTGCTTTTTTTGTGACTTTGGTTGACTATCACACTCCGACATCGTGGCGCCCGGCCCGCAGCCCAACGCCATTGATGCAAAGGATTTCATTTTACGGTGGCCTGGACGAGGCCTGTTTTTGCTGTCAGCAGGGGGAGACAGGCCAATACACCAGGGCGGTGTTAAGCCGGCTAAAAATTACTGAGGTACAAATGACCGCTCTGGGCCGCCAGCATAGCCGAACCTCGCCCCCGGAGGCTCTTATCCTCATCGGCTTCGGATGCAAAAAAGCCTGCTCATTGAGCAGGCTTTTAAATTTGGTCGGTGATAGAGGATAACTCGCCACTGCGTGGCTCGCCCT
>NZ_MTEG01000019.1:0-132163 GCF_002108615.1 Klebsiella sp. YJ | reverse complement strand
AGCGCCACCCGACAAATCCCTTACAGCGGCTGAGTCTGTGCCTCGACCACCGCCAGCGCAACCATATTGACAATGCGGCGCACGGAAGCGATCGGCGTCAGAATATGTACCGGCTTCGCCACTCCCATTAGCACCGGTCCGACGGTCACCCCTTCCGAACTGGAGACACGCAGCAGGTTATAGCTAATGCGCGCGGCTTCCATATTCGGCATCACCAGAATGTTGGCCGAGCCTTTCAACGGGCTGTCCGGCATCCGCTCATGGCGAATACTTTCCACCAGCGCCGCATCGCCGTGCATTTCACCATCGATCATCAGATCCGGCGCCAGCGCTTTCACTCGCTCCAGCGCTTCGCGCATTTTGCTCGCTGACGGACAGTCAGAGGAACCGAAGTTGGAGTGCGACAGCAGCGCCACGCGCGGCTCAATACCAAAACGACGGACGCTTTCCGCCGCCATCAGGGTGATTTCCGCCAGCTGCTCCGGCGTAGGATCGTTATTGACGTAGGTGTCGGCGATAAAGGTGTTACCGCTTGGCAGCAGCAGCGCGTTCATGGCCCCCGCGGTGCTGACGCCGTCCCGATAGCCGAACAGCGGCTGAACCACCCCATAATGCTCATGGTAGTCGCCGATGGTGCCGCAGATCATGGCATCCGCCTCGCCACGATGCACCATGATTGCGCCAATGACCGTCGTATTGGCAATCACCGCCCGCTGCGCCTGCTCCTGGGTCACGCCGCGGCGTTTCATGATCTGGTAATACTCGCCCCAGTACTCTTTAAAGCGCGGATCGGATTCGTTATTGACGATCTCAAAATCCACGCCGGCTTTGATCTGCAGCCCCAGCTTCTGGATACGCATTTCAATCACGCTCGGACGGCCGATCAGAATCGGTTTTGCCAGCCCCAGCGATACCAGCTCCTGAGTTGCGTGCAGGACGCGCGACTCTTCGCCTTCCGCCAGCACCACGCGCCTGGGCTCTTTGCGCGCCTGGGAGAAAATCGGCTTCATGAACAGGTTAGTTTTGTAGACAAACTCGCTGAGTTTCTCAATATAGGCGTCGAAGTCGGCAATCGGACGCGTGGCTACACCGGAGTCCATTGCCGCTTTGGCGACCGCCGGAGCGATCTTGACGATCAGGCGCGGATCGAACGGCTTCGGAATGATATATTCCGGACCAAAGCTCAGATCCTGATCGCCGTAGGCAGAGGCGACCACTTCGCTCTGTTCGGCATGTGCCAGTTCCGCTATCGCGTGGACTGCAGCCAGCTTCATCTCTTCGTTAATCGCCGTGGCGCCAACGTCCAGCGCCCCGCGGAAGATGAACGGGAAGCACAGCACGTTGTTGACCTGGTTCGGGTAGTCGGAGCGCCCGGTGCAGATGATGGCATCTTCGCGGACCTGCTTCGCCAGCGGCGGCAGAATCTCCGGTTCCGGGTTAGCCAGGGCGAGGATCAGCGGCGCGCGGGCCATTTTTTTCACCATCTCCGGGGTCAGCACTTTCGGGCCTGAACAGCCGAGGAAAATATCCGCTCCGTCAATCACATCGTCCAGCGTGCGTTTGCCGTCATCTTCTACCGCGTAGGCCGCCTTGGTCTCTGCCATGTGAGGCTCACGGTCTTTATAGATGACGCCTTTGGAGTCGCAGACCACGATATTGTGTTTCTGCATACCCAGCGCCACCAGCAAATTCATGCAGGCAATCGCCGCCGCGCCCGCGCCGGATACCACCATCCGAACGTCGGAAAGATTCTTCTCAACCACCCGCAGGCCGTTAATAATCGCCGCGGTGCTGATAATGGCCGTACCGTGCTGATCGTCATGGAACACAGGAATGTTCATGCGCTCGCGCAGCTTTTGCTCGATGTAGAAACACTCTGGCGCTTTGATGTCTTCGAGGTTGATGCCGCCGAAGGTGGGCTCCAGCGCCGCCACGACATCGATAAATTTATCCGGGTTCAGCTCATCGACTTCGATATCGAACACATCAATACCGGCGAATTTTTTAAACAAAACGCCCTTGCCTTCCATCACCGGCTTACCGGCTAGCGCACCAATATTCCCCAGTCCCAGCACCGCGGTGCCGTTGGAAACAACGGCCACCAGGTTGCCGCGGGCGGTATATTTGTAGGCGGCCAGCGGATCTTTCTCGATTTCCAGACAAGGTGCCGCCACGCCCGGCGAGTAGGCCAGCGCCAGATCGCGCTGTGTGGCCAGAGGCTTGGTTGGGACAACCTGAATTTTCCCGGGAACGGGAAACTCATGGAAATCGAGGGCACTTTGTTTCAACTGCTCATCCATTTTATTGTTCCTTTCACGTATCGGTCGTAGGGGGTGTGCGTAATGACTATCCTGGTGCCCACCCCAGGTGGCGCATAGTATCTCGCCTGACGGCTTTTCAAACTTTGAACGCCGCCAAACTCTCGCCATCGCAATGGTATATTTGTTATCGATTTATAACATTTATGTAACCTGATTTCGAAAGCAATGATAGTCCCGTCTGCTATGCTTTTTAGTTATCCACCCCATAAACGCCTCGACAGACAATCAACAAAAACTCATGCAACATCTTGTTTCAGGAGTCCATTATGTCCCGAAGAGAACTTGCCAACGCCATTCGCGCCCTGAGCATGGACGCTGTACAGAAAGCCAACTCCGGCCACCCCGGCGCCCCGATGGGGATGGCGGATATCGCCGAAGTCCTGTGGAATGATTTCCTTAAACACAATCCGGGGAATCCGCACTGGTATGACCGTGACCGCTTTGTGCTCTCAAACGGTCATGCGTCCATGCTGCTGTATAGCCTGTTGCATCTGACCGGCTACGATCTGCCGCTGTCCGAACTGAAAAACTTTCGCCAGCTCCATTCCAAAACCCCCGGCCACCCGGAACACGGCTATACCTCCGGCGTCGAGACCACCACCGGCCCGCTTGGCCAGGGACTGGCCAACGCCGTCGGTATGGCGATTGCCGAGCGCACGCTGGCGGCGCAGTTTAACCGTCCCGGCCATGACATTGTCGATCACTATACCTGGGTGTTTATGGGCGATGGCTGTCTGATGGAGGGGATTTCCCACGAAGCCAGCTCGCTGGCGGGGACGCTGGGTCTTGGCAAGCTGATCGGCTTCTACGACCATAACGGCATCTCAATCGATGGTAAAACCGACGGCTGGTTTACCGACGATACCGCCGCGCGCTTTCGGGCCTATCACTGGCACGTGATTGGCGATATTGACGGTCACGACCCGCAGGCAGTGAAACAGGCAATTCTCGAGGCGCAAAGCGTCACGGATAAACCTTCGCTGATCATCTGCCGTACCGTGATTGGCTATGGCTCACCGAATAAAGCCGGTTCGGAAGAGTCCCATGGCGCTGCGCTGGGGGAAAAAGAGGTGGCGTTAGCCCGCGAGAAGCTGGGCTGGAAACATCCACCGTTTGAGATCCCCAAAGAGATTTATCAGCAATGGGATGCCCGGCCGCGCGGCGAGCAGGCAGAACAGACGTGGAATCAGCGGTTCGCCGCGTATCAGCAGCAGTATCCACAACTGGCGGCGGAGCTAAAACGCAGAATGGACGGCGCGCTGCCGGAGAGCTGGGGCGATGCGGCGCACGACTATATCGCGCAACTGCAGGCCGAGCCGGCGAAAATTGCCAGCCGTAAAGCGTCGCAAAATGCCCTGAACGCCTATGGACCGCTTCTGCCGGAGCTGCTGGGCGGGTCGGCGGATCTGGCGCCGAGCAACCTCACCATCTGGTCCGGGTCAACATCGATCAAAGAGGACGTGGCGGGGAACTATATTCATTATGGCGTGCGCGAGTTCGGCATGACGGCGATCGGCAACGGCATTGCCCTTCACGGCGGCTTTATCCCTTATACATCCACCTTCCTGATGTTTGTCGAATATGCGCGTAACGCGGCGCGAATGGCAGCGCTGATGAAAGCCAGACAGATTATGGTCTATACCCATGACTCGATTGGGTTAGGGGAAGATGGCCCCACTCATCAGGCGGTCGAACAGCTGGCCAGTCTGCGATTGACGCCGAACTTCAGCACCTGGCGCCCCTGCGATCAGGTCGAAACGGCGGTGGCGTGGCAGGCGGCGATTGAACGGCAAACCGGCCCCACCGCGCTGATTCTGTCGCGGCAAAACCTGGCGCAAATGGCGCGGACGCCGCAACAGGTACAGGATATTGCCCGCGGCGGCTACGTGCTGAAAGATGCGGGGGGAAAACCGGATTTAATCCTGATAGCCACCGGTTCCGAAGTGGAGATAACCGTGCTGGCGGCGGAAAAACTGCTCGCCAAAGGGGTTAACGTGCGGGTAGTCTCCCTGCCCTCAACCGATGTTTTCGATGCGCAAGATGAGGCATATCGGGAGTCGGTTCTTCCGGCTAACGTCAGCGCCAGAATTGCGGTTGAGGCCGGTATCGCCGACTACTGGTATAAATATGTCGGGCTGAAGGGCGCCATCGTGGGAATGAGAAGCTACGGTGAATCAGCGCCGGCGGAGAAGCTGTTCCCGTTCTTTGGCTTTACCGTCGAGCATATTGTCAGTCTCGCGGATGAAATATGTAACGGGTAACCCATAGCGTGGGCCAGGCATCTGGCCCCTGCCAGTTATCACACTGCGGCTGCTGCGCATAGCGAACCAGGCTAAACCGCTGGCCATCATAGCGCCAGCGGGTCTGAACCCCGCAATCGCCGGGGCCGCGCCCTTTATCCAGAGTCACCAGCTCGTGACGTCGCTCATCAATACTGGCATTAATCAGTTCAATATCACGCGCCGCATTGCCCGGCGGCTGGAAGGGCAGCGTCAAACGGACCTGGCGGGCCACATACGGCTGCTGGCGCGACACCAGCCAGGCCAGCCAGATGGTGTTGTACGCTCCGGCTTCGCAGCTGACCATCAGTAACACCTTCTCATCCGTCAACGCGGTAACCCGAATCTCACGGCGGAAAGGGTCCAGCGAACAGGCGCTATTGTTCATCCGCTCGTTGCCGTAATCCATCAGATCATTGAGCTCCTCCCGACTGAGCGGTGATTGCGAGAAGTCAACTTTGCCAACTGCCCGCAGCGCAGGTGCCGGAGGCACGCTAAGCGGCGGTTCTTCCCCCTTCCCCACCCACGCGGTTTCACTGCCGACACGCTTTTGATGGCTATCGATAAACAGCAGCGCGGCTTTCAGCCCTTGCAGAGAAATGCTTTGCAGTCCGTTAACCAGGGTTATCGCCTGTCCTTCCTGCACCTGCTGGAGAAAAGCATCGATCGTCACGCTATCTCCGGTTTTGATCAGCTTATCCGCAACCAGCCAGTGTTTATCGGTCAACGCCAGCGGTTTACCATCAAGCAAAAGACGAGGAGCGATCGGCGCCAGGGCGGCCACCGGGTTACCGATACCGCCCAGCTCAATGCGCAGGCTGGCATCCGTAACGGCGCCGGCGCTGCGGCTGAGAGTCATAACCAGTCCGTGATGCAGACCGACGTTGCGAGCGACGCAGAAATTCTGATTATTGCAGGTGACCAGCCAGTCGCCGAATAGCTGTTGTACCGGCGCCGCCCACGCCCACGACGCCGGTAGTAAACCGAAAAGCAGAAAAAAAAGAACCCGATAAAGCATGCGCGGCACAACCCCAGAGAAGAACGCTCAAAACAGCAGCCATCTTCACCAGCGGCGGCACGTTACTCAATCAGATTTATCAGATAACCCCGCCATCAGTCCCGATGTTTGCAGGTATTGCAGCAGAATCACCGCCTTGCCATCGCGTATCGCGCCGTCGGCGACCATCTGCAATGCCTGGCGAAAAGGCAGCTCCAGTACCTCGATATCTTCATCTTCAACGCCGCCGCCGCGCGTTTTGCGCTGCGCATCGCTGTACTCGGCGATGAAGAAGTGGACAATTTCGGTCACCCCGCCGGGAGACATATACAGCTCGAACAGCTTATGCGCATCGCCGACTTCGTATCCGGTCTCTTCGATGGCCTCTTTGCGGATGCAGGCTTCAGGCTCGTCGTTATCCAACAGTCCGGCGCAGGTTTCGATCAGCATTCCGTCCTCGTTACCGTTGACCCAGGTGGCGACACGAAACTGACGGACCAACACGACGGTTTGCTTGCGGCGGTTATACAGCAGCACCGTGGCACCGTTGCCGCGATCGTAAACCTCGCGCTTATGACGGACCACGCTGCCGTCGCTACGCGTCAGCTCGTAGGTCATATTGCGCAAAATAAAGTAGTTTTCAGAGAGGAGTTTATCTTTGATAACGTTGATGTTGAGTGACATACGGCCCCGCAGCGTGGAATGACGCTGTCATACTACGCTGCGGAGTCGGGTTTGTCGTTAGTGAAGCAGGGCCGATTTTACGCCGAGATAATCCATGATCCCCTGCGCCGCATGGCGGCCTTCGGCCATCGCCGTCACCACCAGATCGGCGCCGCGGACGGCATCTCCGCCGGCAAAAATTTTGTCGTGCGTGGTCTGATAGCGGTAGCGGCTCTCGACACTGGCCTTAATCCGCCCCCGGTCATCGAGCTGTACGCCGACGGACTCCAGCCACGGCATCCCGTGGGGATGAAAACCAAAGGCCATAATCACCGCATCGGCCGGCATCACGAACTCGCTGCCCGGCAGCGGCGATGGGCTGCGACGCCCCTGCTTATCCGGTTCGCCCAGCTGTGTGCGCAGAAAACGTACGCCGTTAACCCGGCCGTCGCTATCCAGTTCCAGCGTCACCGGCTGAACGTTAAATTCGAACGCCGCCCCTTCTTCACGAGCGTTTTTCACCTCTTTTTTCGACCCCGGCATATTGGCCTCATCGCGACGATAGGCGCAGGTCACCTTTTTCGCCCCGTGACGCAGCGCGGTGCGCACGCAGTCCATCGCCGTGTCGCCGCCCCCCAGCACCACGACATTCAGCCCGTGGGTATTGACGTAAGGCTCTTCGGGTTGCTCACTCAACCCCATGACTTGCTTAGTATTGGCAATCAGGAACGGCAGCGCATCATAGACCCCCGGGGCATCTTCATTCGGCAGTCCCGCTTTCATGGAACGATAGGTTCCGGCGCCAATAAATAGCGCATCGTACTCTGCCAGCAAGGTGGTTAACGCCACGTCCTTGCCCACTTCACACTCCAGTTCAAAGCGGATACCCATCTCAGTAAAAATCTCTCGTCGCCGGGCCAGCAGTGACTTTTCCAGCTTGAAGGCCGGAATGCCAAAAGTCAGCAACCCGCCAATTTCCGGATGACGGTCAAAGACCACCGGCTGCACGCCGTTGCGGATCAGCCGGTCAGCACAGGCCAGTCCCGCCGGCCCGGCGCCGATAATGGCCACTTTTTTCCCGCTGTCGACAACCCTGGAGAGGTCCGGTCGCCAACCCTGTGCCAGCGCCCGATCGGAGATATAGCGCTCGATGTTGCCAATTGTCACCGCGCCATGTTCATCGCGCAGCGTACAGGCCCCTTCACACAGGCGATCCTGCGGGCAAACACGGCCGGTTATCTCCGGCAGGCAGTTGGTTTGATGGGACAGCGCCACGGCGGCGTCGATATCCCCCGCTTGCAGCCGTTCAATCCACTGGGGTATATGGTTATGTAGCGGGCAGGTCCATTCACAGATACTGTGTTCGCCGCACTGCAGGCAGCGCTCCGAGGCCTGCTGCGCCTGCCCGGCGTTAAAGGGCAGAACGATCTCGGCAAAATCCTTCTTGCGGATCGCCGCGGCCCGTTTATCGGCCTCGCTACGCAGAGGCGTTGCCGCCATCTGGCTGACTTTTGCGCCAGCGCTCGGTAATGCCATATCGCCTGGTTGCGCATGCCACGGCCGCGCATCCATCCGCGCCGTACGCAGGCGTCGCTGTTTGGCCATCGCGGAAAGAGTCGCTTCCGTCGCCAGCTGCAGCGCCTGCGCCGGGCAGTTTTGCACGCAGGAAGGTCCGCCTTCACGGCCGCTGCACAGATCGCATTTATGTGCGGTGGCTTTCACTTTCCCCGCCGCCGCCGGTAACAGCACGATCTCCATGACGCCAAACGGACAGGCCACCATGCAGGATTTACAGCCGATGCACTTCTCCTCGTCAACCTGCACGCTGTCGTTTATCTGACGAATGGCATCATTCGGGCAGCTGCGGGCGCAGGGGGCGCTTTCACAATGGCGACATGTTATTGCGTTACGTTTTTGCTCGTGCTTCATCACGGTAATGCGCGGTAAGAAGCGCTGTGGGGTCAGGACGTGCTGCTCGTCGTTGTGTGCCATCACGCAGGCCACTTCGCAGGCTTTACAGCCTATACATTTGCGACTATCGCTGATAATAAAGTGGTTCATGGTATCCTTCGGTCTTTGCTAAATAACCCCTCGATTCGCATGACTATTTATTACCCGACAAAACGGGGCTGAAACAATGTTCATTTGCCCGAAATAGTTTTTTTCTGGAGATAACCCGTTTTGGATCAAATTCTTTGACTTAAATGAAATTGCGTTTTATTTAACGTAGCAAGCAGAAAACTGTCTAACGATGGCAAACAGGCTCCGGGGTAAGCGGCGGTTTTCGCAAAGAGAGTCGGAGAGTTCTTTACGGTGTCCGCTAAAGCCACACGATAAATTACACTATCTCCTTAATTTCTCCACGTTTGCCCGTGGCGTTGCCTATAAAGTGTCACAGACGGTGCGGTAACAAAAATGTACACAATGAGGTCTCAATTCTGATGGCGAATTTTTTTATCGATCGCCCCATTTTCGCGTGGGTTCTGGCGATCCTGCTATGCCTGACCGGAACGCTCGCAATCTTGTCACTTCCCGTTGAGCAATATCCCGATCTTGCGCCGCCTAACGTGCGCATTACCGCCAATTATCCCGGCGCCTCCGCACAAACGCTGGAAAATACCGTCACTCAGGTTATCGAACAGAATATGACCGGCCTCGATAACCTGATGTATATGTCTTCCCAGAGCAGCTCTTCGGGCCAGGCGACGATTACGCTGACCTTTACCGCCGGCACGAATCCCAACGAAGCCATGCAGCAGGTACAAAACCAGCTGCAATCGGCAATGAAAAAACTGCCTCAGGATGTGCAAAATCAGGGGGTGACGGTACGTAAAACCGGTGATACCAACATTCTGACCATCGCATTCGTCTCAACTGACGGCAGCATGGATAAGCAGGATATCGCCGACTACGTGGCCAGTAACATTCAGGAACCGCTCAGCCGCGTGAATGGCGTTGGCGATATTACGGCCTACGGCTCGCAATACTCAATGCGCATCTGGCTTGATCCGGCCAAACTCACCAGCGTGCAGATGACGGCGAAAGATGTTACCGACGCCATCGAATCACAGAACGCGCAGATTGCGGTCGGCCAGCTTGGCGGAACGCCGTCGGTCGATAATCAGTCGCTCAACGCCACCATTAACGCCCAGTCGCTTCTGCAAACGCCGCAGCAGTTCCGCGATATTACGCTGCGCGTGAATCCGGACGGTTCGCTGGTGACGCTCGGCGATGTGGCGAAAGTCGAACTGGGCGCGGAAAGCTACGATTACCTCAGCCGCTACAACCGCAACCCGGCCTCCGGCCTTGGCGTGCAGCTGGCCTCGGGGGCAAACGAAATGCAGACCGCGGAGCTGGTGCTCAATCGTCTGGATGAGCTGTCGCAGTATTTCCCTCACGGCCTTGAATATAAAATTGCCTACGAAACCACCTCCTTCGTGAAGGCCTCTATCCATGACGTGGTAAAAACGTTGCTGGAAGCTATCGTGCTGGTGTTCCTGGTGATGTACCTGTTCCTGCAAAACATCCGCGCAACGCTCATCCCAACCATTGCCGTACCGGTGGTTCTGATGGGGACCTTCGCCATCCTGTTTGCCTGCGGCTACAGTATCAACACCCTGACGATGTTCGCGATGGTGCTGGCGATAGGTCTGCTGGTGGATGATGCTATCGTGGTTGTCGAGAACGTTGAGCGCATCATGAGCGAAGAGGGGCTTTCGCCGCGTGAAGCGACACGAAAATCCATGGGCCAGATTCAGGGGGCGCTGGTCGGGATCGCGATGGTACTGTCGGCGGTCTTTATCCCGATGGCCTTCTTCGGCGGCACAACCGGCGCCATTTATCGTCAGTTTTCTATTACCATCGTCTCGGCGATGGTGCTGTCGGTACTCGTGGCCATGATCCTCACCCCGGCCCTGTGCGCTACCTTGCTGAAACCCATGAAGAAAGGCGAAGAACACGGTAAAAAAGGCTTCTTTGGCTGGTTTAACCGTATGTTCAACCGTAACGCCAGCCGTTATGAAACCGCCGTAGGCAAAATTCTTCACCGTTCGCTGCGCTGGATAGCTATCTACGCGCTGCTGTTGGGGGGGATGGTCTTTATGTTCTTACGCCTCCCGACTTCGTTCCTGCCTCAGGAAGACCGCGGCATGTTCCTGACCTCGGTGCAGCTGCCGAGCGGCGCAACGCAACAGCAGACCTTAAAAGTCGTGCAAAAAGTTGAGGACTATTTCTTTAGCCATGAACAGGCCAACGTTGCTTCGATTTTCGCCACCGTGGGCTCTGGCCCGGGAGGCAATGGTCAGAACGTCGCGCGCATGTTTATCCGCCTGAAAGACTGGGATGAACGGGATGCGAAAACCGGTACCTCGTTTGCGATCATTGAACGCGCGACAAAAGCCTTTAACAGCATTAACGAGGCGCGCGTCTTCGCCACTAACCCACCGGCAATCAGCGGACTGGGCAGTTCCGCCGGTTTTGATATGGAGCTCGAAGACCACGCCGGCAACGGGCACGCGGCGCTCATGGCAGCCCGCGACACGCTGCTCGATCTGGCGGCGAAAGACGACCGGTTGACCCGGGTTCGCCATAACGGCCTTGACGATAGCCCGCAGCTGCAGATTGATATCGATCAGCGGAAAGCCCAGGCGCTGGGCGTGTCTATTGACGATATCAACAACACGTTGCAAACCGCCTGGGGCTCAAGCTACGTGAACGATTTTATGGATCGCGGCCGCGTGAAGAAAGTCTACGTCCAGTCCGCCGCCCCTTACCGCATGCTGCCTGACGATATTAATCTGTGGTATGTGCGCAACAGCAGCGGCACGATGGTGCCCTTCTCGGCGTTTGCCACCTCGCGCTGGCAAACCGGCTCCCCGCGCCTGGAGCGCTATAACGGCTACTCGGCGGTGGAAATCATCGGTGAAGCGGCTCCGGGCATCAGTACCGGTACCGCGATGGCTATCATGGAAGATCTGACCAGACAGCTGCCAAACGGCTTTGGGCTCGACTGGACGGCCATGTCCTATCAGGAACGACTGTCCGGCGCGCAGGCGCCGGCGCTGTACGCCATTTCGCTGCTGGTGGTGTTCTTGTGTCTGGCTGCGCTGTATGAGAGCTGGTCTATCCCGTTCTCGGTCATGCTGGTGGTGCCGCTGGGGGTTATCGGTGCGCTGATGGCCACCTGGATGCGCGGTCTTGAAAACGACGTGTACTTCCAGGTTGGCCTGCTGACGGTTATCGGCCTGTCGGCGAAAAACGCCATTCTGATCGTCGAGTTTGCTAATGAGCTCAACGAGAAAGGGGAAGATTTACTCGCCGCCACGCTGTCGGCCTGTCGCCAGCGTCTGCGTCCGATCCTGATGACTTCGCTGGCCTTTATTTTTGGGGTCCTGCCGATGGCGACCAGCACCGGCGCCGGTTCCGGTAGCCAGCATGCCGTGGGCACCGGGGTGATGGGCGGAATGATTTCCGCCACGGTCCTGGCTATCTTCTTCGTTCCGCTATTCTTCGTACTGGTACGTCGACGCTTTCCGCAAAAAGAGCGCCCGCAATAAGCCGGCAGGTTCCTGAGCGTCCCGTTTCTTCCCCGGGAAATAACAAAAAGGCGACTGTCATAGTCGCCTTTTTTATCTGCTTACCACCGCCGGGCTATTATTTTAGCCGTACGATTACCCTGCTCACATTGAGGATTTTATTTACGCAGCATACCTTCAATAAAATCTTTCCAGTTCCCTAGTTCATGTTCAATCATAATAGCCTCTCTTATTATTATGGGTAATTTTATGCAAATCGGTTTGGGAAAGGAAGTGCATTAAGGTTATCACTGCGATTGCTGGTAACCCCTTCTACGCCATCATCTCTCTGATTTACTGCTACTATGGGCCCGGGAGTGGAAATTTAATGTGATGCATAGCAACATTTAGCAACATTACGCCTGTTTTCAGATAATTTACACTACCGATATCCTGCTCTTTATATCCCCTGCCTGCAGGCGATTTCCGGGTTATCGTTAGCGGACTGGTTAATATTCGCCCAGTGCATATATAGAGGGTAAAAAAGGATATTTATTCACGCGATTCACGTATTATTTTATACAGCCTGCTGTATTCGGAAATTTCTGAGTTAATCACTTAAACCAACGTAAAAGAAAAGGTTTCATTTATGCTGACTATGTACGGAATCAAAAACTGCGACACCATTAAAAAGGCCCGCCGCTGGCTGGAAGCGCATCAAATTGCATATCAGTTCCATGATTATCGTGCCGATGGCCTGGATCGCGAGTTGTTAAACACTTTTATCGCCGAACTGGGCTGGGAAGCATTACTCAACACGCGCGGTACAACCTGGCGGAAACTGGATGAAACCGTGCGTGCCGGTATCAATAACGCCGATGCCGCCGCCGCGCTGATGCTGGAAATGCCGGCAATTATCAAACGCCCATTGCTCTGCGCGCCCGGGCAGCCTATGCTGCTGGGTTTCAGTGAACTCACTTATAAGAAGCTTGTTAACGAGGTATAGTCTATGTCTTGCCCGGTCATTGAGCTGGCTCAGCAGCTTATTCGCCGCCCTTCCCTCAGCCCCGATGATGCGGGATGTCAGGCGTTAATGATTGAACGCCTGCGTGCGATTGGCTTTACCGTGGAACCGATGGATTTCGGCGATACGCAAAATTTCTGGGCCTGGCGCGGGCGCGGTGAAACGCTGGCCTTTGCCGGCCATACCGACGTGGTTCCGGCCGGCGATGCTGACCGTTGGATTAACCCGCCCTTCGAACCCACCATCCGCGACGGCATGCTGTTTGGCCGTGGCGCGGCAGATATGAAAGGCTCGCTGGCCGCGATGGTGGTTGCCGCCGAGCGCTTTGTCGCCCAGTACCCGAATCATAAAGGTCGTCTGGCCTTTTTGATCACCTCTGATGAAGAGGCCAGCGCGCATAACGGAACGGTGAAAGTGGTCGAAGCGCTGATGGCCCGCAACGAACGCCTGGACTACTGCCTGGTCGGCGAACCGTCAAGCACCGAAGTCGTCGGTGACGTGGTCAAAAACGGTCGTCGTGGCTCACTCACCTGTAACCTGACCATTCACGGCGTGCAGGGGCATGTCGCTTACCCGCATCTCGCCGATAACCCGGTGCACCGCGCGGCCCCTATGCTGACGGAGCTGGTAGGAATCGAGTGGGATAAAGGCAATGAATTCTTCCCCCCCACCAGCATGCAGATAGCCAACGTACAGGCGGGTACCGGGAGCAATAACGTGATCCCCGGCGACATGTATGTTCAGTTCAACTTCCGCTTTAGCACTGAACTGACCGACGAGATGATTAAAGCCCGCGTCGTCGAGCTGCTGGATAAATATCAGCTGCGCTATACCCTGGACTGGTGGCTGTCTGGCCAGCCGTTCCTCACCAGCCGTGGCAAACTGGTCGAAGCGGTGGTGAACGCCATTGAGCACTATAATGAGATCAAACCCCAGCTGCTGACCAACGGCGGTACCTCTGACGGTCGCTTTATCGCTCGCATGGGTGCGCAGGTGGTTGAGCTGGGACCGGTGAATGCGACAATTCACAAAATCAATGAGTGTGTTAACGCCGCCGACCTGCAGCTGCTGGCGCGGATGTATCAACGCATCATGGAACAACTGGTCGCCTGACGACCTCGACCTGAAAAGAGGAAGCGCACATGGAATGGCTAATCAACCACTGGTGGATTCTGGTGCTGGTATTTTTGGTGGGCGTCATGATTAACGTCATTAAGGATCTTAATCGCGTTGACCACAAAAAGTTTCTCGCCAATAAGCCAGAACTGCCGCCCCATCGTGATTGTAACGATAAATGGGACGATGACGACGACTGGCCGAAGCACGACCAGCCGAAGAAGTAAGATTTCGGCCCTGCCCCCGGTCAATCCCACACGGCCGGGAATGCCCCGGATAGCGGCGTGATACGCCTTATCCGGGGAGTACGTTCACGAAATCAGTTCGCTTAGAGCAATTCGATAATATCGTCGTCTTTTGGCGTACTGCCGCTCAACGCTTCGTCAAAATAGTGTTTCGGCACGGTATAGCGCAGGCGCTCAAGGGCAAACTGCATACTGCGATCGTCAATCGCGTGCCCCAGATCCTCGACAATATCCAGCGTCACGTCGCCACCCGCCTGCTGAAGCGCCTCCTGGGCCGAAACCGCCCACGCCAGATCGATAACGCGATCCTCGCCGCCGTGAATCAGATGGATGGTTGTCGCGGTGGTTGCCGACTGCGGAAGCGTCGCATACCGTCCGTTAAAGGCGATAACCCGTGATGCCAGCCCAGGCTCGGCTTTGATGCTCTCCAGAGACATTATCGCCCCCTGCGAGAAACCAATCAGTGCCGTCGCCCGCGGACCGACGCCGCTCTGTTTCTGCCAGTAGCGAACGGTCTCAATAAAGGTCGGCATAATGGCATCAATACGCGACTGGCGATTTTCCTCCGTCACCCCCTGAACCGAGAACCACTGGCGACCCGGCGGTGGACCGCAAGGTTCCGCGCCACCGATGCTGACGATCAGCGCATCCGGAAACTGCGGCGCAAACAGGCTACCGATTTGCCCCATTGCAACCGGGTTATCGCCGACGCCATGAAACAGCAACAGCAGCTGTTGGGCAGGTGTCGCAGGGCTTTGCACAATAAAATGGTCGTGTTTCATGGCTGTCTCCTTAGTTTACGTGGGCAGTTTACGCCGCACGCGGAATATGACCATGACATTTAACTGAATGAGTTAGTTAAAAAAATTGCAGTTCCCCAACCTGCTGACGCAGTCTCTCCGCCCGCGATGCGTCGAGGTTCAGCAGCGCCAGTCCCGCTTCTTCGCGCAGCCTGGCCAGCAGCGCTTTGCGTCCGGACAGACGCAGCCCGGCGCAAATCTCCGCTTCATCCTGGCGTTGCAGACGGGCGCGAAGCGCCGGAAGCGGCAGCCCGCAGTGAAGCAGCAGGCGGTTCAGGCTGCCAACCACCGCCAGCAGCGGGCGATGGGCAAACGCGAACCCCGCCACATCCAGCCAGTCGTCATCCGTAAGCATAGCTGCTGGCGCCATCGGCCGCGGGAATAACGCTTCCCGCCACTCCCACAGCCAGAACTCATCGCGCGCCAGACGCTGCGACTCCCGTAGAATCAGTTCGTGCCCCGCAGGGGTTAACGGATAAAGCGCCATCGCCGTGTAGCACCCGCTGCTTGCCTCACGATGGGTACCTAAACGCACCAGCGTAAAACCGCAGCGCTGCCAGAAGCGCCCTAGCTCTGGCGTATAGCCAAAGCTGACCGATAGATAATCGAGGCCGTGGCTTTGCGCTACCGCCCGGGCTGCCAGAGCCTGACCAAGCCCCTCGCGTTGTCGGGTCGGATGCACGGCGATACGGGTGATTCGCTGCCCCAATAGCGTAGCAGCCAGCGGGCTTCCGCCGTGGGCAGCCAACGACTGCGCCACCAGATTACCGCGCGGGCGGCGAAAACCGGCCCATACCGCCCGGCTGAGGGCGGGATCAAGCCCCCCCTCCTCCACCCGCCATACCGCCGCGGCCACGCCGTTGCTCGTGCGGGCGCAGGTAAAATGCTGACCCGGCGCATCCATCATCCGCCGCAAATCCAGCGGCGATGTGCGGTAATGTGCGCCGGAGAGCAGCTGATACATCGCCTCGGCAAGCCCGTCCTGCTGCTGCCAGCTGTCCTGACTCACCGCCTCAAACGTCACCTCCCCTGCTGGAGATTGGGTAAAGGTTTCATCGCCAAACAGGAGTAATTCACTGACCAATGCTTCCAGCGGGCAGCCAGGGGCCCAGCGGATGGGATCAAGCAGACTAAACTGGCGCAGGTGAGGAAAGCTGGCGCAAAACTTGAGCAGAAAACCGCGGCCGGTCCCTTCATAACCCTGCACGGTCGTGGTCAGTAAGGTGCGTGGAAAACGGGTGACCAGCTGGCGAAGCAGCGGCCCGGGAATGGCTGCCGCTTCATCAACGATCAGCCATGACGCTCGAATATCGCCAGCCAGCAACGCATCCGGCGCCATAAAGCGAAAACCGTCACCGGCGAACGTTGCCATCACCTCGGTCGCGCCGCGCGCTGGGGCGGTAACGATGGCATCGCCCGCCAGCTGACGTATCAACATTCCCGCCAGCGCGGATTTTCCCCGTCCGCGCTCGGCGGTAACCGCGGCAATGCCCGCAGGAAGTGTGCTCAGACTGGCCAGAATAGCGGCCTGTTCGGCCTGAGGATGGCCATCAGCTGGATACCAGTGCGGTCGTGGCACCTCCTCCGGTAACATCAGCGGTTCATTCTGACGCCAGACGATCGCCTCAGGATTCGCACAGACTCGCTGACAAAAACGGTGGACAAAATGGGGAGTGGGAATAGGCTCCGACGCGTCGCTCCAGCGCAGAGAATCCGCATCGGGCTGCGATGGCCAACAGGCAAAAGAGGGGGTCAGCAGGATCAGCCAGCTTCCCGCTTTCAACGTCCCGCTCAGCGCGGCAAAAGCCGCCGCGTCGAAGCCGCTGCGAGCATCAAAGAAGGCGTGGTGATACTCACGTCCGAGGAGAGATTTGAGGGCTTGCGGCGAGATACAGGGCTCTTCCATAGGCTGCGGCCCCACCCACAGACCATCGCCGGCCAGCCGTTTACGCAGCAGCAGCGCCTGCTGCAGGCACCACGCGTCGTCGCCGCTGAGCACCAGCAGACGACGAATGCCCTGCTGCGCCATCCGCGCCGTCAGGTTAAGTAATTCATCCATTTACAGCGGCGGTCAGAGCGCATGACCAAATGTATTGCACTGCGCCGGGTCTCCACTGTCAAAACCGCGCTTAAACCAGGTATAGCGCTGCTGCGAAGTCCCGTGGGTAAAGCTGTCCGGGACAATGCGCCCCTGGCTTTGCTGCTGCAGGCGATCGTCGCCGATAGCCTCTGCGGCATTCAACGCTTCCTGCAGATCGCCGGTCTCCAGCACATCCTGATTCTGCATGCTGTGCCCCCAGACGCCGGCAAAGCAGTCCGCCTGCAGCTCCATTTTCACCGACAGGCGATTAACTTCAGCCTGCGACGCGTGTTGCTGCAACTGACGCACTTTGGATTCAATACCCAGCAGCTTCTGCACGTGATGCCCGACCTCGTGAGCAATCACGTAGGCCTGCGCAAAATCGCCATCCGCGCCGAGCTTGTTTTTCATCTCATCATAGAACGAGAGATCGATGTAGACCGTGCTATCAGCCGGGCAGTAGAACGGTCCCATAACGGACTGGCCGGTACCGCAGCCGGTCCGCGTGGCGCCGCGATAGAGCACCAGCTTCGGCTGCGGGTACTGACGGCCCATCTTTTGGAAGATAGCGCCCCAGGTATCTTCGGTATCGGCAAGAATCACCTTCGTAAACTTCGCGGCCTGCTCTTCCTGCGGGCTGACAGAACGTTGGGTGGTGGTTTGCTGCTGTGAAACGGGCTCTCCGGTCAGCATGCCGGTCAAATCCACGCCGTAATAGCCCGCAACCAGCACGATAATCAACAGGACGATACCGCCCTTCCCGCTGGGAAGACGGAAACCACCGCCGCCGCCCAGGGGCGAGCCGGAATCATTACGTCGATCTTCTACATTGTCGCTTTCGCGACGTCCTTGCCAGCGCATAGGCACCTCAATCCATCAAATTCTCGAATATGAGAGATCGTAGGCGGTTCGGCGTAGAATTACCACTGGAAACAACAAGAAGAGCGCCAGAAGGTAGAGCGACCTTCTGGCGAAGGGAGGATTAGTCGAGCTTAACGCCAAGGCGATGGGCCACTTCTTCGTAGGCCTCAATCAGGCCGCCGAGGCTCTGGCGGAAGCGGTCTTTGTCCATTTTGTCGAGGGTATTTTTATCCCACAGACGGCTGCCATCTGGCGAGAACTCATCGCCCAGCACCACTTCGCCCTTGAACAGACCAAACTCAAGCTTGAAATCGACCAGGATCAGGCCGGCATCATCAAACAGCTTTTTCAATACGTCGTTGGCTTTAAAAGTCAGTTCCTGCATGCGCGCGAGGTTCTTTTTGCTTACCCAGCCAAAAGTCTCGCAGTAAGACTCGTTGACCATCGGATCGTGCATCGCATCATTTTTCAGGAACAGATCAAACAGCGGCGGATTGAGTTCAATCCCTTCTTCAATACCCAGACGCTTAACCAGAGAACCGGCGGCGCGGTTACGGACTACGCACTCCACCGGAACCATCTCCAGTTTTTTCACCAGACATTCGGTATCGGAGAGCAGCGCTTCCATCTGAGTCGGGATACCGGCTTCTTCCAGTTTGCTCATAATGAAATGGTTAAATTTGTTGTTCACCATGCCTTTACGATCGAACTGCTCAATGCGCGCGCCATCCCCTGCTGAAGTATCGTTACGGAATTCGAGTACCAGCAGATCCGGATTCTCCGTGCTGTAAACGGTTTTCGCTTTACCACGATACAACTCAGCTTGCTTTTGCATCTTTGTCACTCCAGTGAAGATATAGACGATAAAAATTGCGCTTTCCTGCCGACGCACACGTTTGCGTCACTATACATGAAAAAGGGCTGGATTGCTCCAGCCCTGTTTATTACTTACTGAATGCGGCCTGGAATACGGCTACCAGGGCGTCATTCTGCGACTGCGTCAACGTATGGCCTTTCGGATCGATGAACTGCAGACTGCTGCGGTTATCGAGGTCACCGACCTGCAGTTTGTAGTCACCTGAAACCAGCTGCGGATCGCTGGCGCCCAGCGCCTGCCAGCTGCTGTCAGACAGCGGCTTGTAGGTCAGCGCCATGCTGCCTTGCGAGCGGGTGCTATCCGTCACCTTCATGCCCACTTTTTCCAGTGCGCCCGGCAGACGTTGCCACACCATGTTGAACGGTGCGCGAACAACCAGCATTGGCAGCCCCGTATCGTCGGCAGCGCTCTGCACATCGAAGGTGGCGCCGGCATTTTTCTGCGCCGCATTCTGCGCATTGGTGGCGTTCATATCCAGACCTTCGGAAATGACGTTCAGCATTGAGGTGCTATAGCGTTGCAGAGAAGCCGGATCGGATACCGGTTTCCCGGCCTGCTCCAGATTCACCAGCTTCACGATAACCGCCTGCTGATAACCCTGCGGTTTCACTGAGATTTGATAGCGACCACGATACTGCTGGTCTTCATCGAGGCGATTCCATTCAACCCAGTCGGTATTCAGCGTCTGGCTGGCATCGTCACGTTTGGTGATGACATAGTTCTTAGACTGTATGATGCTGGCTACCTGCGCCCACAGCGAACCACTACGACCGTTCTCGACCATCAGCGTGGCGGTATCACCATTGAACTGAGTACGAGCGCCGCTCACCAGTGCCAGAGGCTGAGCCGGTGGGCGGATGTCCAGAGCTTTGCCCACTGCGCCTGTGCTGGTCGCAACCGGAATATTATAATCACCAACCTGAACCGGCAGAATCATACCCGCAGGTGCGTGAAGTTCACTGAGCGGCGTAGCTTGCAGATAGACCTCATCGCCTCCCACCTGACGTTTGTAGCGTGAGTCGGAACTACAGGCCGCGAGAAGCAGGACCAATGAAACACCCGCAACCTTCGTCAGGCGCGACTTCTGTACTGAGTAAGCCATCAAATCTCCCTAAACTTTACAGCAAACCGGCATGCTTCAGCGCTGCGGTAACGGCCTGAGTACCCTGTTCGGTAATCGGCGTCATCGGCAGGCGCAGCGTATCGGTTGCCACAAGACCCAACGCCTTACATGCCCATTTCACGGGGATCGGGTTGGGTTCGACAAATAATTTTGTATGCAATGGCATCAGACGTTGGTTAATTGCACGAGCTTGCGCAAACTGGCCTTCTGCAGCCAGTCGGCACATATCCGCCATTTCGCGAGCCGCAACGTTCGCCGTTACGGAAATCACGCCCTGACCGCCGAGCTGCATAAAGTCCATTCCGGTGGCATCATCGCCGCTCAACAGAATAAAGTCATCTGAAACCAGCTCTTTGATCTGATGAACACGACTTAAGTTCCCCGTCGCTTCCTTAATACCAATAATATTTTTTACTTCCGCCAGGCGACCGACGGTTTCCGGCAGCATGTCGCAACCGGTACGGGACGGCACATTATACAGAATTTGCGGCAGGTCGGTGTGTTCTGCGATGGCTTTAAAGTGTTGGAACAGCCCTTCCTGGGTCGGACGATTGTAATAAGGAGTGACCGTCAGGCAACCGACAACACCGCTATTGTTAAAACGTTTGGTCAGGCTAATCGCCTCTGCGGTTGCATTTGCACCGGTACCTGCGATGACCGGGATACGCCCGTCAGCAAGTTCAAGCGTCATCATCACGACATCGCCATGCTCTTCATGGCTGAGGGTCGCGGATTCTCCGGTAGTCCCTACCGAAACGATCGCCGAGGTTCCGCTGGCGACATGGTAATCAATCAGTTTTTTCAGGCTTGACCGGCAGACATTACCGTTTTCATCCATCGGCGTGACAAGCGCTACAATACTTCCCGTGAACATGGGCCATCCTCAGAGCTGAAGTGCGACAAGATTCTCAATGTTACGTTTGGTGCCGTAATAAAAGCAAGAGACCCGATGCCATCAGGGATGTTGTATGCCGGTTTTTTTTATGCTTTCCTAATGTTACCTCACCTTTTTAAAGGAAGAACAGGTTTGACCGCCTCATTACAACACTATCTGGTTATTACCGCTTTGGGCGCTGACCGTCCCGGCATCGTGAACACCATCACCCGCCACGTCAGCAGCTGCGGCTGTAATATCGAAGACAGCCGGCTGGCCATGCTTGGTGACGAATTTACGTTTATCATGCTGCTTTCAGGTTCATGGAACGCGATTACGCTTATCGAATCGACCCTGCCGCTGAAAGGTGCTGAGCTGGATTTGCTGATCGTGATGAAGCGGACGACCGCGCGGCCTCCTCAGGCCATGCCAAACACCGTCTGGGTCCAGGTTGAGGTACCGGACTCGCCGCATATTATCGAGCGTTTCACTGCCCTGTTTGACGCGTGGAATATGAACATCGCCGAACTGGTTTCTCGTACCCAGGTCAGCGGTGATGACGATTCAGCGCAGTTGTTTATTCAGATAACCGCACACAGCCCTGCAACACAAAATGCATCAAATATCGAACAAGCGTTCAAAGCCCTATGTACAGAACTGAACGCACAAGGCAGTATTAACATCGTTAATTATTCACAACATGATGAACAGGATGGAGTTTGAGTAATGAATCCACTGAAAGCCGGTGATCTTGCACCGAAATTTAGCTTACCGGACCAGGACGGCGAGGAAGTAAATTTGACCGACTTCCAGGGACAGCGTGTTCTGGTTTATTTTTACCCGAAAGCCATGACCCCGGGTTGTACAGTTCAGGCCTGCGGCCTGCGCGATAATATGGATGACTTAAAAAAAGCGGGCGTTGAGGTGCTGGGTATCAGCACTGATAAACCGGAAAAACTCTCCCGTTTCGCCGAAAAAGAGTTGCTGAACTTCACGCTGCTGTCTGATGAAAATCACCAGGTGTGTGAGCAGTTTGGCGTCTGGGGCGAAAAATCGTTTATGGGGAAAACCTACGACGGTATTCACCGCATTAGCTTCCTGATCGATAGCAACGGCAAAGTCGAACACGTGTTTGATAACTTTAAAACCAGCAATCACCACGATGTGGTGCTGAACTGGTTGAAAGAAAACGGCTAACGTTCTACCTGACGCAGGACGCCGGGTCGCAATTCACTGACCCGGCGTCCGTTTTCTTCCCTGCGTTTTCCAGCGCGGACTATTTCTTCTCGTCTTCCACCGCCAGGCCATCCGGCCACGCATGCACCACCGCTTTGATCAGGGTTGCCAGCGGAATCGCAAAGAAGACGCCCCAGAATCCCCACAGCCCACCGAAGATAACCACCGACAGGATAATCACCAGCGGATGCAGGTTGACGGCTTCTGAAAACAGCACGGGTACCAGCAGGTTACCGTCCAGCCCCTGAATAATCAGGTACACCGCAAACAGGCTCCAGAACTCCGGGCCTGCGCCAAACTGGAACAGCGCCACGCCGACCACCGGAATGGTCACCACGAAGGCGCCGATGTAGGGAATCAGTACCGAGAAGCCGACCAGCACCGCCAGCAGCAGCGAATAGTTGAGATCAAACAGGATAAAGCCAATCCACGTTGCCACGCCGACGACAATCATCTCCAGCACCTTACCGCGGATATAGTTGGTAATCTGCTGGTTCATCTCTTTCCATACCTGCCCCGCCAGCCCGCGGTTGCGCGGCAGCACGCGGCGCACGGCATTCAGCATCTGCTCTTTATCTTTTAACAGAAAGAACACCATCAGCGGCACCAGCACCAGATAGACCGCCAGAGTCAGTAAACCGACCAGCGAAGCCAGAGAGTATTTGACCACCGAATCGCCGACGGTGAGCACGCGGTTGCGCATATTATCCGCCATGGCGTCGATAATCCCGGCGTCCATCAGCGCCGGGTAACGGCGCGGAACCGTGGCAGCAAAATCGGACAGCTTATTGAGCATGCCAGGCATATCGCGAATCAGATAGATACCCTGCTGCCAGGCAACGGGCATCACCACAAACGCCATCAGCAACAAGACGCCCACGAACAGAATCAGCACGAACGAGGTTGCCCAGGTTCGCGAAAGCCCTACGCGCTCCAGCCTGACGGTTGGCCATTCCAGCAGATAAGCCAGCACGATGGCGACCAGCAATGGCGCCAGCAGGCCGCTGAAAAAGAACATGATCCCGAACCCGGCCAGCAAAATAACCAGCAGCGCTATCGCTTCCGGATCGCTAAACCGACGACGGTACCACTGCATTAACATCTCAAGCATAAAACCCTTCCCTGAAGCGCGTAGCGGCAAAAAAACCGAGGGAATTGTATCTAAATGTCACCTGAAAGACTTCGCTTTTATTAGCAAAGCCACAAACATTCACGCTGGTGTGAATATCATATTTTCAATAGCCTCAACGCCAGCTAAACTCGCATGACGCGCGGAAATGGAACATTACGCCGCCCAATCGGTCAAACTGGCACACCCACATTACAGGACAGAGGTTATGTTCAGGCAGTTAAAGAAAACGCTGGTGGCAACCGTCATAGCGTCGCTGACGCTGGGTTCGATTTTGCCTGCTTTTGCTGACTCCGCAGATACCCTGCCCGATATGGGAACCTCTGCGGGAAGCACGCTCTCTATTGGCCAGGAAATGCAGATGGGGGACTACTATGTGCGCCAGCTACGCGGTAGCGCGCCGCTCATCAACGACCCTCTGCTGGTGCAATATATTAACGGATTAGGTATGCGTCTGGTCTCACACGCTAACTCTGTTCGCACCCCTTTCCACTTTTACCTGATTAATAACGACCAGATAAACGCCTTTGCTTTCTTCGGCGGCAATGTCGTGCTGCACTCCGCTCTGTTCCGCTATTCAGATACCGAAAGCGAACTGGCGTCGGTCATGGCGCACGAAATCTCACACGTCACCCAGCGCCACCTCGCGCGGGCAATGGAAGACCAAAAGCGCAACGCCCCGCTGACCTGGGTCGGTGCGCTGGGCTCGATTCTGCTGGCGATGGCCAGCCCGCAGGCCGGGATGGCGGCACTCACCGGTACGCTGGCGGGAACCCAGCAGGGGATGATCAGTTTTACCCGTCAAAACGAAGAAGAAGCTGACCGCATCGGGATTCAGGTGCTGCAGCGCTCCGGTTTTGATCCGCAGGCGATGCCGGCCTTTATGGGGAAACTGCTCGACCAGTCGCGTTACTCTACCCGTCCGCCGGAAATGCTGCTGACTCACCCCCTGCCGGAAAGCCGTCTGTCTGACGCCCGCAACCGCGCAAACCAGATGCGTCCTGTGGTTGTCCAGTCTTCCGCCGATTTTTACCTGGCCAAGGCCAGAACCCTGGGAATGTATAACTCCGGGGAAAATAAGCTTGGTGACGATCTGCTGAACGCGTGGGCGAAAGGCAATATCCGTGAACAGCACGCCTCCCAGTACGGGCGAGCGCTGCTGGCCATGGGAAGCAATAATTACGATCTGGCGCGCAAAACGCTGCAGCCTCTGCTGAGCGCCGATCCGCAGAACGCCTGGTATCTCGACCTGGCGACCGATATCGATCTCGGACAGAAGAAAACGGCCGATGCGATTAACCGGCTGAAAAATGCTCGCGAAATTCGTACCAACCCGGTTCTGCAGCTGAACCTTGCCAACGCATACTTACAGGGCGGACAAGCGGCGGAAGCGGCGCAAATCCTTAACCGCTATACCTTTAGCTACAAAGATGACAGCAACGGCTGGGATCTGCTGGCGCAGGCTGAAGCAAGCCTCGGCCATCGTGACCAGGAGCTGGCGGCGCGTGCAGAAGGTATGGCGCTGGTTGGCCAGCTCGATCAGGCGATTACTCTGCTGAGCAGCGCCAGCTCGCAGGTGAAACTGGGCAGTTTGCAGCAGGCGCGCTACGATGCGCGTATCGACCAGCTGCGCCAGCTGCAGGAACGATTCCGCCCCTATCAAAAAATGTAAGGAGACGACATGTCTGACGCGGTAAAAATCTATCACAATCCCCGCTGCTCCAAGAGCCGCGACACCTTAAGCCTGTTGAAGGCTAACGGTATCGATCCTGAAGTCGTGCTCTATCTGGAGACGCCGCCGGATGCAGACACGCTGCGCCAGCTGTTGAAAATGCTCGGCATGGTCAGCGCCCGCGAACTGATGCGCCAGAAAGAGGATCTGTATAAATCCCTGGAGCTCGCTGACCCGCAGCTTAGCGAGGACGCGCTGATTCAGGCCATCGTCGATAATCCGAAGTTGATGGAGCGCCCGATTGTCGTCAGCCATGGTCAGGCGCGGATCGGCCGACCGCCGGAGCAGGTTCTGGAAATCGTCAACTGATGCCGATGCGCCATCGTGGTTTTACCGTGATGGCGCAGCGAGTGAACGACGAGGGACGCGGATTTGGCAGATAGCCGAGATCCAGCCCGGCTAGAGCTTGAGGATCTCTTTCACGAAAGGAATGGTCAACTTACGTTGCGCGGTAATCGAAGCGTGATCGAGCTGATCGAGCGTCATAAACAGTGAGCGCATTTCACGATCTAACCGTTTAAGCAAGAAACGACAGACGTCTTCCGGCATCTCAAAACCCCGCAGACGCGCGCGCAGCTGTAGCGCCTGCAGCTTATCTTCATCCGACAGCGGCTGTAGCTTGTAGATTTGCCCCCAGTCGAGGCGCGACGCCAGATCCGGCAACCCGAGATTCAGCTGGCGCGGCGGACAATCGCCGGTAATCAACAAACGCGTTTTACCCGATTCGAGGATCCGGTTATAGAGGTTGAAAATGGCCATTTCCCACGGCTCGTCGCCGGCCACGCACTCGATATTGTCAATGCAGACCAGCGAAAGCTGCTCCATCCCGTCGAGCACTTCCGGTACAAACCACGTACGCTTATCCAGTGGAACATAGCCCACCGCGTCGCCGCGCTGGGAAAGCTCCGCACAGGCGGCATGTAACAAGTGACTGCGCCCCGCCCCTTCGCGTGACCAGATATAGATGTACCCGCTATGTTCCTGCCGCAACACATTCTGTAAGGCAGCAAGAAGAGAAGGATTATCACCCGGCCAAAAACTCGCGAAAGTTTCATCATCGGGAAGATACAGTGGCAGAGAGAGCTGTGCCGGTGCGTTCAGATGGACCTCATCATAGGCTTACAGAAAAACGCGAAGAGTTTATCACGAAGTATGCCTCGAGAGAACCGGGCGGGATCGCCGCCCGGTTGCAGGATCAATGTTTTACTTCTTCACTGTCGGCCGCATCCAGCACAACCTCTTCCGGACGCAGGACGCTGATCAGTTTGAAAATCAGACTCAGACCCACGCCGACAATTGTCGCCAGCGCCATGCCTTTCAGCTCCGCCGCGCCAATGTGCACTTTCGCGCCGCTGACGCCAATGATCAGAATCACGGAGGTCAGAATCAAATTCTGCGCCTTGTTGTAGTCCACTTTCGACTCGATCAACACGCGGATACCGGATGCGCCGATCACCCCGTACAGCAGCAGAGAAACGCCGCCCATTACCGGCAGCGGGATAATCTGAATCGCCGCCGCCAGTTTACCCACGCAGGAGAGCAGAATCGCGAAGACTGCCGCCCCGCCGATAACCCAGGTACTGTAGACGCGGGTGATCGCCATCACGCCGATGTTCTCGCCGTAAGTGGTGTTGGGCGTCGACCCAAAGAAGCCGGAGATCATCGTCGACAGGCCGTTCGCAAACATCGAACGATGCAGCCCGGGATCGCGGATCAGATCTTTTTTAACGATATTCGCCGTCACCACCAGGTGGCCGACGTGCTCGGCAATCACCACCAGCGCAGCAGGCAGAATGGTGAAGATAGCAAACCATTCAAAACGCGGCGTGTAGAACGTCGGCAGGGCGAACCAGTGCGCCTCGGCGATCGGCGTAGTGTCGACAACGCCCATCACGAAAGAGAGCGCGTAGCCGACCAGTACGCCGATGAGAATCGGGATAATGGCCATGAAACCGCGAAACAGCACCGAACCGAAAACCGTCACCGCCAGCGTCACCATCGAAATAATGATGGTTTTACTATCCGGCGACTGCCCGTCAGCCGGCAGCAGGCCGGCCATATTGGCAGCGACGCCCGCCAGTTCGAGGCCGATAACCGCGACAATGGCCCCCATGGCCGCCGGCGGGAACATCACGTCCAGCCAGCCGGTGCCGGCTTTTTTGACAATAAAGGAGACGATGCAGAACAGCGCGCCGCACATAATGAAGCCACCCAGCGCCACTTCATACCCCAGCGGCAACAGCAGCAGAACCGGGGAGATAAACGCGAAGCTCGATCCGAGATAGGCCGGGATTTTTCCCTTACAGATGAAAAGATACAGCAATGTCCCAATACCGTTAAACAGCAGGACGGTAGCCGGGTTGATATGAAACAGAACGGGCACCAGAACCGTTGCGCCAAACATAGCGAACAGATGCTGCAAACTCAGTGGGATAGTCTGTAAAAGCGGCGGTCTTTCACTCACCCCGATTGCGCGGCGCGTCATAGCGTTTTCCTCTAAGAGTCGTTTATTAGTTGCTGTGAGTTTGTTTTATTCAAAAAAAAGCCGACTCTTAAAGTCGGCTTCTTATTATCTATGCAATCACTTGGTACCAAAAATCTTATCGCCGGCATCGCCGAGCCCCGGAATAATGTATCCGTGCTCGTTGAGGCCCTGGTCAATGGATGCGGTATACATCTCAACATCCGGATGCGCTTTCTCCAGCGCGGCAATCCCTTCCGGCGCCGCCACCAGAACCAGCACCTTAATGCTGGAGCAGCCCGCTTTTTTCAGCAGGTCGATAGTGGCGATCATCGAACCACCGGTTGCCAGCATCGGGTCAACCACCAGCGCCATGCGTTCGTCGATATTCGACACCAGCTTCTGGAAATAAGGAACCGGCTCCAGCGTCTCTTCGTCACGATAGATCCCCACCACGCTGATACGCGCGCTCGGTACGTGCTCCAGAACCCCTTCCATCATCCCCAGACCGGCGCGCAGAATTGGCACAACGGTGATTTTCTTCCCTTTGATCTGCTCGATTTCTACCGGACCATTCCAGCCCTCGATGGTGACTTTCTCGGTCTGCAGATCGGCAGTGGCTTCATAAGTCAGCAAGCTACCTACCTCTGAGGCAAGTTCACGGAAGCGTTTGGTGCTGATGTCGTGCTCACGCATCAGGCCCAGCTTGTGTTTGACGAGCGGGTGTTTCACTTCCACAATCTTCATTCTCTTTCTCCTCTGAGGGGCAGCCACAAAAAAAATCGCGGGATTATACCGCTTTTTTCCATTTGCGCCATAGCCGATATGTTTGACCGGGATCAACCAAAATGCTTTGCGCTGCCTGAGCCAGTATAAAACAAAATAAAAAAACCCCGCGCAGGCGGGGTCGCACAAGGCTTGAGGGGAGTTTTACAGCGTTTCGCCGTTGCTGCTGATAACCTGTTGATACCAGGAGAAAGATTGCTTCCGGCTACGGTCCAGCGTTCCGTTGCCTTCGTTATCTTTATCGACGTAGATAAATCCGTAGCGTTTCTTCATTTCACCGGTACCGGCGGAAACGAGGTCGATACATCCCCATGGGGTATAGCCCATCAGGTCAACGCCGTCCTCAACCACCGCTTTTTTCATCTCGGCAATATGCGCGGAGAGATAATCGATACGGTAGCGATCGTTCACCGTGCCGTCAGCTTCGCGCACGTCGATGGCCCCAAAGCCGTTCTCAACAATAAACAGCGGCAGCTGGTAGTGATCCCAGAACCAGTTCAGGGAGTAGCGCAGACCCACCGGGTCAATCTGCCAGCCCCAGTCTGACTTCTGCACGTACGGGTTAGAGACCAGGCTTTGGGTCTCGTCATAATCCAGCAGCGGATTATCATCGGTCGCTTTAGTGGCAAACGACATATAGTAGCTAAAGCCAATATAGTCGACGCAGCCCTCGGCCAGCGCCTGACGATCTTCTGCGGTGATATCCAGCGCAAAACCGCGGCGCGCGAAGTAGTTCAGCAGATGCTGCGGGTACTTACCGCGGACGTGAACGTCGGTAAACCAGTAACGGCGATGCATGGCGTTCATTGCCATCATCATATCGTTCGGGTCGCAGGAGAACGGATAAATCGGGCACATGGCAATCATGCAACCCACCTGCAGCGATGGATTTATCTGGCGAGCGGCTTTTACCGCCAGTGCGCTGGCAACCAGTTCATAGTGCGCCGCCTGATACATCACTGGCTCGCGATCTTCATCCGGCAGATACTTCAGACCTGAGTTGGTAAACGGGGCAAAATCTTCATGGAAGTTAGCCTGGTTATTGATCTCATTAAAGGTCATCCAGTACTTCACTTTGTGCTGATAGCGATCGAACACCACTTTCGCAAAGCGGACGAAGAAATCGATCAGCTTACGGTTACGCCAGCCGCCATACTCGGTCACCAGATGGTAAGGCATCTCGAAGTGAGAGAGCGTAATCACCGGTTCAATGCCGTACTTCAGACATTCATCAAACAGGTCGTCATAGAACTGGAGCCCTGCTTCGTTAGGCTCCAGCTCATCACCCAGCGGGAAGATACGTGTCCAGGCAATCGAAGTGCGGAAGCATTTGAACCCCATTTCAGCAAACAGCTGAATGTCTTCTTTATAACGATGGTAAAAATCAATCGCCTCATGATTGGGGTAATTTTTCCCCGGCAGTACGCCATCGGTGATTTCACGCGGCACGCCGTGTGCGCCGGCGGTCATCACGTCGGCCACGCTGACGCCTTTCCCCCCTTCCTGCCAGCCGCCTTCCAGCTGATGCGCCGCCACCGCGCCGCCCCACAGAAAACCTTCTTTAAATCCAGACATGTTCTCTTCCTTATGAGCGATCGCCGTTAAGCGATCGGTTTTGCTGATTAAAATGGTAAACCGCCCCCATCAAACCGGCATCGTTGCCGTGGCTGACGGTGTCGAGATAGTCCGCGATACCGAACCAGGCCAGATGTTCGCGCAGCAGCGCCAAAAAGCCCGGCCGTTCCACAATGCCGCCGCCGATGAAAATGGCCTGCGGATCAAAAATGTTCACCAGGTTATACAGACCGGTACCGAGACCGTTGAAAAAGTCAGCCACCAGCCGCTGGCAAACCGCATCGCCCGCCTCGTAGCGATCGAAGATCTCTTCACCGGTTACCGCTTCCAGCGATTTACCGACATGCCCGGCATAGCGGTCGCGCAATACGCGCATCGTGCAGTTTTCATTCATTGAAGAGCGGCGCACATCGCGGGCGCCGGGGCGTTCGGTCTGCATATAGCCGAATTCGCCCGCGCGAAAACGCGCGCCATGCACCAGTTGGTTGTGACAAAAAATCGCGCCGCCGACGCCGGTGCCGATTGTCAGGACCAGAAAGTCACTCATGTCGACCGCCTTACCCTGCCAGCGCTCGGCAAGCAGGACGCAGTTAGCATCGTTTTCGATGGCGACCGGAAGCCCGGTCTGTTGTTCCAGCCAGCGCTTAATCGCAAAATTATCGAACTGACGGATTGCGCCGCCCATTTCGATAAAGCCGGTGTGCGGGTTGACATAGCCAGGCGCGCCGATCGCCACGCCTTCACACGTCGGGTGAGCGGCAATCCACGCCAGCATCGCTTGCAGTATCTGGTCGCCGTCGCTGTCAATAATCGACTGCTTACCTTTTTCAAGCAGTTCGCCCGCAGCGGTGCTGACGCCCATTTTTAACGCCGTTCCACCGATATCAAATGCGGCAATGTTCATCCCGTCTCTTCCTCCTGAATCCCCGCAGAATCAACCTTCGGCTCTCCTGAACAAAAAAAGAAACCGGTTTCAGTGGCATGATGGCTATTCCCGATGTCAGAGGCAAGTACAAGAATGTACCCGGTTTCATTTTCGTGAACCGCTTCAAATTTGTTCATATCACAGCCGATTAACGCCGACTGCAAAGCAGGCTCGCAAACGTTTGCTTTCCCTGTTAGAATTGCGCCGATTTTTCTTGCTACCGCAAATGTGTGGAGATTTCGCAGTGACCGATAAAACCTCTCTCAGCTATAAAGATGCCGGCGTAGATATTGATGCAGGCAACGCGCTCGTCGACCGTATCAAGGGTGTGGTGAAGAAAACCCGACGCCCGGAAGTGATGGGTGGACTGGGCGGATTCGGCGCACTGTGCGCATTGCCGCAAAAATACCGCGAGCCGGTTCTGGTTTCCGGCACTGACGGCGTCGGCACCAAGCTGCGGCTGGCGATGGACCTGAAGCGCCACGATACTATCGGTATTGACCTGGTGGCGATGTGCGTCAATGACCTGGTGGTCCAGGGGGCAGAACCCCTGTTTTTCCTCGACTACTATGCAACCGGTAAACTGGATGTCGATACGGCAGCCAGCGTCATCAGCGGCATCGCAGAAGGCTGCCTGCAGTCAGGCTGTGCGCTGGTTGGCGGCGAAACGGCGGAAATGCCGGGCATGTACCACGGCGATGACTATGACGTCGCGGGCTTTTGCGTCGGCGTAGTAGAAAAATCAGAAATTATCGATGGTAGCAAAGTTGCCGATGGCGACGTGCTGGTCGCGCTGGCCTCCAGCGGTCCACATTCCAACGGCTACTCGCTGGTGCGCAAAATTATCGAAGTCAGCGGCGTCGATCCGCAGACTACCGATCTGAATGGTTCGCCGCTGGCTGACCATCTGCTGGCGCCGACCCGCATCTACGTTAAGTCGGTGCTGGACCTGATTGCTAACGTTGAAGTCCACGCGATTGCCCACCTGACCGGCGGCGGCTTCTGGGAAAACATTCCGCGCGTTCTGCCGGATAACACCCAGGCGGTCATCGACGAGTCCTCCTGGCAATGGCCAGAAGTCTTCAACTGGTTGCAGCAGGCCGGTAACGTCAGCAGCCATGAAATGTACCGTACCTTTAACTGCGGCGTCGGCATGGTTATCGCCCTGCCGGCAGACGTCGCCGACAGCGCCATCGCGCTGCTGAGCGAGAAAGGTGAAAACGCGTGGAAAATCGGCTATATCAAAGCTTCTGATTCCGAACAGCGTGTGGTCATTGAATGAAAAACATTGTGGTGCTGATTTCCGGTAACGGAAGCAATTTGCAGGCGATAATTGATGCCTGCGCCCGAAAGCAGATTAACGGCACCCTGAGAGCGGTATTCAGCAATAAGGCCGACGCGTTCGGCCTTGAACGCGCGCGTGAGGCCGGTATCCCGGCCCATGCGTTGTCGGCCAGCCAGTTTGCCAATCGCGAAGCCTTCGATCGCGAGCTGATGCATGAGATCGATGCTTATGCGCCGGATCTGGTGGTGCTGGCAGGCTACATGCGGATCCTTAGTCCGGCGTTTGTCGCCCATTATCAGGGGCGCCTGCTGAATATCCACCCGTCGTTGTTGCCAAAATACCCGGGGCTGCATACGCATCGCCAGGTACTGGAAAACGGTGATGAGGAGCACGGTACCTCGGTGCATTTCGTCACCGATGAGCTCGACGGTGGTCCGGTCATTCTGCAGGCCAAAGTGCCGGTTTTTGCCGGGGATAGCGAAGACGAGATTACCGCCCGCGTGCAGACTCAGGAACATGCCATCTATCCGCTGGTGGTGAGCTGGTTTATGGACGGTCGTCTGCGCATGGAGGGGAATCAGGCCTGGCTTGATAACGCCCCTCTGCCGCCGCAGGGCCATGCGGCCGAAGAATAATCATCAGCGTCTCCGGCACTCGCCAGAGGCGCCTTTTATTGGTTCAGCGCCAGCCGCTTTCCCTCGGTTTTGTTCAAATCAGCGATGATTTTTGCCCTGTATATCTCCAGGCACGGCCTCGCTTTGCACACAATATGGGCACTCGCTCGCCATCGTTTTTGTTCACAGCACATTGAAAGAAAACTGTCATACTTCTTTGACATAGTTGGACATTCAATGGCAAAGCTCGCCATAATGAAAAAGCAACATCAATCAACCGGAGTGTGAGTTGTAATGGGCCAGGAAAAGCTATATATCGAGAAAGAACTCAGCTGGTTGTCCTTTAACGAACGCGTACTTCAGGAAGCGGCGGATAAAAGCAATCCACTGATTGAGCGCATGCGCTTTTTGGGCATCTACTCCAACAACCTCGATGAATTTTATAAAGTGCGCTTCGCTGAACTTAAGCGCCGCATCATAATTAGCGAAGAACAAGGGAGTACCGCCCATTCTCGCCATTTGTTAGGCAAAATTCAGGCCCGCGTTCTGAAGGCCGATCAGGAATTTGACAGCCTGTATAATGAGCTGCTGCTGGAAATGGCGCGTAACCAGATCTTTTTGATCAATGAACGCCAGCTCTCGGTGAATCAGCAGTCCTGGCTACGCAACTATTTTAAACAGTACCTGCGTCAGCACATCACCCCGATCCTGATTAACCCTGAAACGGACCTGATCCAGTTCCTGAAAGATGATTACACCTATCTGGCGGTCGAAATCATCCGCGGGGAGACCATCAACTACGCCCTGCTGGAGATTCCGTCAGATAAAGTCCCGCGGTTCGTCAATCTGCCGCCGGAAGCACCGCGTCGCCGCAAGCCAATGATCTTGCTTGATAACATCCTGCGTTACTGCCTCGATGATATCTTTAAAGGCTTCTTTGACTACGATGCGCTGAACGCCTACTCGATGAAAATGACCCGTGACGCCGAGTACGATCTGGTGCACGAGATGGAGTCGAGCCTGATGGAGCTGATGTCTTCAAGTCTGAAACAGCGTCTGACGGCGGAACCGGTGCGTTTTGTTTATCAGCGCGATATGCCGGACACCATGGTTGAAATGCTGCGTGAGATGTTCTCCATTTCACGCTACGACTCAATGCTGCCCGGCGGGCGCTATCATAATTTTAAAGACTTTATCGGCTTCCCGAACGTCGGTAAGGCTAATCTGGTCAACAAGCCGCTGCCGCGCCTGCGCCACACCTGGTTCGATAAGTTCCGCAACGGGTTTGATGCCATTCGCGAACGCGACGTGCTGCTGTACTACCCGTATCATACCTTTGAGCACGTGCTGGAACTGCTGCGCCAGGCCTCATTCGATCCGAGCGTGCTGGCAATCAAAATCAATATTTATCGCGTTGCCAAAGATTCACGCATCATCGACTCGATGATCCACGCAGCCCATAACGGGAAAAAAGTCACCGTGGTGGTGGAGCTGCAGGCGCGTTTCGACGAAGAAGCCAACATTCATTGGGCGAAACGTCTGACCGAAGCGGGGGTACACGTTATCTTCTCCGCGCCGGGGCTGAAAATTCACGCCAAGCTGTTCCTGATCTCGCGCAAAGAGGGAGACGAAGTCGTCCGCTACGCGCATATCGGGACCGGTAACTTCAACGAAAAAACCGCCCGTCTGTACACCGACTATTCGCTGCTGACGGCAGATGCACGTATCACCAATGAAGTGCGCCGCGTCTTTAACTTTATCGAAAACCCATATCGCCCGGTGAGCTTCGATTACCTGCTGGTTTCACCGCAGAACTCGCGTCGCCTGCTGTATGAAATGATCGACAGAGAAATCGCCAACGCCCAGAACGGTCAGCCTTCTGGCATCACGCTGAAGCTGAACAACCTGGTCGATAAAGGACTGGTGGATCGACTTTATGCCGCGTCAAGCTCCGGGGTTCCCGTTAACCTGTTGATTCGTGGCATGTGCTCTTTGATTCCTGGGCTGGAAGGGATCAGCGAAAATATTCGCGTCACCAGTATCGTCGACCGCTTCCTTGAGCACGACCGCGTCTATGTTTTCGAAAATGGCGGCGACAAACAGGTTTGGCTCTCCTCTGCTGACTGGATGACGCGTAATATTGACTACCGTATTGAGGTCGCCGCGCCGCTGCTGGATCCGCGTTTGAAGCAGCGCGTACTGGATATTTTTGATCTCTTATTCAACGATACGGTCAAAGCACGCTATCTTGATAAAGAACTGAGTAATCGCTATGTGCCGCGCGGCAATCGCCGTAAAGTGCGCGCACAGCTGGCGATTTACGATTATCTCAAATCACTCGAACAACCCGACTAACCTATGCCAATAAACGAAAAAACCCCTCGTCCGCAGGAGTTCGCTGCGGTCGACCTTGGTTCAAACAGTTTTCATATGGTGATCGCTCGCGTCGTCGACGGAGCCATGCAGATCATCGGCCGCCTGAAACAGCGGGTTCACCTGGCCGATGGACTGGATGAAAATTCCGTGCTCAGCGAAGAGGCGATCGCCCGCGGGCTTAATTGCCTGTCGCTGTTTGCCGAACGCCTGCAGGGTTTTTCTCCCTCCAGCGTCTGCATCGTCGGGACACACACCTTACGCCAGGCCGCCAACGCCGCGGAATTTCTCAAGCGCGCGGAAAAGGTGATTCCCTATCCGATAGAGATAATCTCCGGTAACGAAGAGGCGCGTCTGATTTTTATGGGCGTCGAGCATACGCAGCCGGAACGGGGCCGTAAGCTGGTCATCGATATCGGCGGTGGGTCGACAGAGCTGGTGATTGGCGAGGATTTCGAACCGCGTCTGGTTGAGAGCCGTCGTATGGGCTGCGTCAGCTTCTCGCAGATCTATTTCCCCGGCGGCACCATCAACAAAGAGAATTTCCAGCGCGCGCGTCTGTCGGCCGTGCAGAAGCTGGAAACGCTGGCGTGGCAGTTCCGCATCCAGGGCTGGAATGTGGCGCTGGGCGCCTCCGGCACCATTAAAGCTGCGCAGGAAGTGCTGGTGGCGATGGGTGAGAAAGACGGTTTTATCACCCCGGAACGCCTTGAAATGCTGGTGGATGAAGTGTTGAAGTATAAAAACTTTGACGCGCTCAGCCTGCCGGGTCTGTCGGAAGAACGCAAAGCGGTGTTTGCTCCTGGGCTGGCTATCCTCTGCGGCGTTTTCGATGCGCTGGCGATCAAAGAGCTGCGCTTGTCTGATGGCGCGCTGCGTGAAGGCGTGCTGTATGAGATGGAGGGACGTTTTCGCCATCAGGATATCCGCAGCCGCACCGCGCAAAGTCTGGCAAACCAGTACAACATTGACCGCGAGCAGGCGCGTCGGGTACTGGAAACCACCACCCATATATTCGAGCAGTGGCAGGAACAGAACCCCAAACTGGACAACCCGAATCTGTCGGCGTTGTTGAAATGGGCGGTGATGCTGCACGAAGTGGGGTTGAATATTAACCACAGCGGAATGCACCGCCACTCGGCTTATATTCTGCAAAACAGCGATTTGCCGGGCTTCAATCAGGAGCAGCAAATGCTGATGGCGACGCTGGTTCGCTATCACCGTAAAGCGATCAAGCTGGATGATTTGCCCCGCTTTACGCTGTTTAAGAAAAAGCAGTTCCTGCCGCTCATTCAGCTTTTACGCCTTGGTATTTTGCTGAACAACCAGCGTCAGGCGACCACCACACCGCCCACGCTCAGGCTGAAGACCGAAGCCAATCACTGGACGCTGGTCTTCCCGCACGACTGGTTCAGCCAGAATGCGCTGGTGCTGCTCGATCTGGAAAAAGAACAGCAGTACTGGGAAGGCGTTCCTGACTGGCTATTGAAAATCGCCGAAGAAGAGCCGGACAGCAAAAACTAGTCCCGAGGCCGGGTTGCTCTCACCCGGCCCGTTTCTTCCCCGTCAACTCGCTTCAGCCGTCACCAGAGACGCCAGTGGAACCGGTTGGCCAATCTCATACCCCTGCAGATAATCAATCCCCAATGACAGCGCCGCCTGTCGAATCTCCGGCGTTTCCACATACTCCGCAACCACCTGCATATTCTTCATCCGCGCCAGATGGCAAATCGATGCCACGACCTGATAATCAAGACTGCTGGAGTGCAAATTACGAATAAAGCTGCCGTCAATCTTCAGCAGATCAACGTTCAGAGTTTTCAGGCGCGCGTAGCTGGCATAGCCGGTACCAAAGTCATCGATTGCCACCCGACACCCCAGCGCCTGCAAATGCGCCAGCGTTTGCCGTGCCTGCTCAGGGTTGCTGAGCGAATGGTTTTCCGTTAACTCAAATAGTAACTGCCACGGTTCAACATGATACTGCGCCAGCAGTCGTTCCACCTCGCCAGGGAACTGGCTCCTGCTGACGGAGGCCGGCGAAAGATTCACCGCCAGCCGCAGCCCGGGTAAAACTTTTCGGTGCTGGTTCATAAAGGCGAGCGTATTCTCCAGCACCCACAGGTCAATACGGGATGACAGGCCAAACTCATGCGCCACCGGGAGAAAATCATCCGGGTAAATGAGCTTCCCGTCATCTCCCGCCATGCGCAGCAGAACTTCATAATAGTTGTCACCGCGAATACCGACGATCGGCTGCGCCATCAGACAAAAACGATTCTGCTCCAGCGCCTGCTGGATCTGGTTCATCATCGCCACTTTATCCCGTAAGCCATGCTGAATATGCACCGCCCCGCGACGCTGCATATTTTCTGGCTGGCCGCTGGTCAGAGACAGATCTGCAATATTATTCAGCTCGCCTAAAAGCAAATAGAGGTGCTTCACCGGTGAGCGGACGCTGCAGTAACTCATCCCTACCGCAGGCTGCAGAGGTATACCATCCCAGATAAAGCGAAACTGTCGTATACGCTCATCCAGCGCGGCAATACGCGCCTTATGATCGCCGCTGTTCAGACGGAGTACCAGCTCGTGTCCTGACAGATGGTGAACGGCCTCGTTCGGCTGGAGTAAGTCGCCCAGATGTTCAGCCAGTTTTTGTTTATATTGAATGCGCAGCATAACGCCATAATGGCGCCCCAGCAGCTCCAGCTCAGGAATGCGTAAAAAGCACAGCACCGACCACATTGAACTGTCCAGCGACCGACTCAGCGCCCGTAAATTGGGCATATGGACAACCGGATCGAGAAACGCCATCCGCCGTACCCTGGCATGAATCAGACGCTGCTGGGTCGCCAGCATGGCCATATAAGTAATAATAAATGAGAACACCAGATAGCTCGAAGAGGTAATGGCCAGCTGATTGTCATATCCCGGAGAAAAAGGCAAATAGCGATAATGAAAGTGAATAATGATGATTAAAACCGGCGTCCAAATCATTGCGATACAGCGATAGCCAAAGCGCATCGCTCCCCACAACATTACCGGCATGAGTAATGACAATGTATAGTTTGTGCTAAATATCGTACTCTGACCATTCAGCGGTATTAATAACAAACCCAATAACATTAACAATGTTATCGACCATAAAACAAATTCACCACATTTTATTTTTGGATCAACCTGTAACTTCGCTTGTGAAATAAAACTACGCAGATAAAAAGGATTGCGAAGAATACGAATCAAGAAATAGCACAGCGGAACACCGGTTAAACCGCCCACCATCAAGGCCTGAAAAGTAATCAGCGAGCGTAAACTTAACGGATCAACCCCAGCCAGTTCCGTCATCCGCGGGTGCATGCCAAGATACTCGGCAACCTGAGAAAGCACGAGAAAAATGAACGAAGGCAGCAGCATCTGCCAGAACAGACGATACGGCATCAGGCTCACGTTACCATGGTAAATATGCTGCCGGCGCGGCACAAAAATCCGATAGCCGCCCCAGCACAGAACCGCCGGGATAAGAAAATGAAAAACGACCACAATGGCTTCCCACGGACTCATTCCCCGGGCCACGGTGCACAGCAGGCCGATGATAATGCCGGGCAGCGCCGCCACATCAAAAAACAGCATAAGACTCTGGACCAGCGCCAACGGCAAATAGTAAAGCGAAACTTCACTACCGCCCAGCTCAGCATAGGTATTTGCCCCTCGTGCCAGAGGCAGTAAAAGCAGGGGTAAAATCAGCGGCAGCGCCCACCATTTATCCCGATATTGTCTGTATCGTTTAATTATTTTCATTGATGCTCGACAGATAACCCAAATTCCCGCAGGGTATATTCAGGCAGGCATCCAACCTAACCATCCTAGCCGCATAAGGAATACCTACGCGGAACAGGCAAGAGATTTTAGTTATCAGCACACGCGGACTGTTGATATAAATCAATAAACCTTTTAGCTATGATTAATAAAGCTTATTTTTATGCGTCTGTTCGAATGAAAGAAAAAGGATGTGAATGTGATAATTATCTTACATAACATTAAGTAATGTTTGAGCGGCGGATTTTTACATCCTCATCAATTGACCCTGCTGCATTCCTGTGCCTTAATACCCTTATCGCCCCAGTTGTGGGTATACCTCAAGGAACCTTTTGTGAGTCAGGCACCCAGTATGCGTAAACGACATCGATTTAACCGTCGCATGACCCGTATCGTACTGCTTATCAGCTTTATCTTCTTCTTTGGACGCTTTGTCTACTCTTCTATTGGCGCCTGGTATCATCATCAGGACAAGATCGAGTCCCAGCAATCGACGCTCCCGGTTGATACCACGCCGCGGGAATAAGCCAGCACATTACGGTGCCAGCCAGTACGGCATGACATTGCTTTAAACGGTAAACTGCACCTCTCGCAGCAGGCGCAGCATTTCGCCGATCCCTTTGCTGAGAATTTTATCCTGACGCATCACGACCCCCAACTGACGGTGGAGTACTGGCGTCAGCGATTGAACGCGTAACCCCTGCCGATCGTCATGATGCGCCACCGCCATGCGTGGAACAATGCTGTATCCCAGTCCGGCACGCACCATTCGCTTGATGGCTTCAATGCTGCCCAGCTGCATCACCGGCGAAATATCGCGCCCGCTAGCACGAAACCAGCCATCAATCAGCTCCCGGGTTCCGCTCCCGGCCTCAAAGGCAATCAGCGGCAGCGCCTGCAGCACCTCCGGCGTCAGCTCCAGCGGCAGCGCATCCTGTCCGCAGGCAAAAATAAACACAAACTCCTCTTCCACCAGCGGAGCTATTGCCAGGTTGCGCCCGTGCGCCGGAAGCGTGACCAGTCCGAGATCGAGTCGGTTCTCCTCCACGGCACGCACGATATCCAGCGTATTGCCGGTCGTCACGCCTACCGTCAGCAGCGGATGCGCCTGCCGCAACTGCTGTAAGACAGGCGGTAACAGATGAATGCAGGCCGTGGCCCCCGTTCCGAGCGTTATCGCGCCGCTGATTTCGCGACTAAACTCGCTGACCGACAGCACCGCCGCGCTGACCGCTCGTTCAATATTGTCACCGTGAGCCAGCAGAGCCATACCGGCCGCCGTCGCTTTAATCCCCCGTCCGGTCCGCTCAATCAACCGGGTCTGCAGAAACTGTTCCAGCTGACGGACCTGCAGGCTGACCGCGGGCTGCGATAGACCCAGGATATCCGCAGCAGCAGAGAAGCTCCCCCGCTGTACCACCAGCCGAAAAGTAGCCAGGTTTCCCAGATTAAGCGTCGTCATCTCAAAGTTTCTCTTATAAGGGTCATAAACGAACGAGTCTGCCTGCACAATAGCGCGCAGGTTATGCTGCCGACAACTGCATAACAGACTGAGATACGAATGAAAAATACGGAAAACAGACGCGCCGCGCCCGCCATGCTGACGCTTGCCGCTGGATGCAATCAGCTGATTAACTGGGGGATTTCATTTTATATGCCGGGCACTTTTGCCCGGGCTATCGGGCAGGACACCGGCTGGCCAGAGACACAAATCTACCTCGGCCTGACGATCGCCATGTTGATAATGGCGCTAATCTCCCCGTTTGTCGCCCGCCTGCTGGCCCGCTTTGGCGGCCAGCAAATTGTGGTCAGCGGCACGCTGGCGATCGCCGCAGGCTGTTTCATGATGGCCGCTGTACCTACCCTATCCGGTTGGCTGGGCGCCTGGCTACTTACCGGTATCGGAATGCGTCTGGCGCTGTATGATGCGCTGTTCGCCGCGCTGGTGAATCTGTACGGACAACAGGCGAGACGAACCCTTTCCCGCGTGACGCTGGCTGGCGGCCTGGCTTCCGCTCTGTTTTGGCCACTGGGCGCATTTTTGTTGACGATGATGAGCTGGCGGGAGGCGTTGCTGGTTTATGGCCTGCTGGGCCTGTTCAGCGCGCTGTTGCTCTGGCGAATGCCGAATGCCAGGCGACCGGCGGCGATACCCCCGAAAGCGCATCGGCCCACTTCTCACCAGCAGAGACGCGTTGGTCTGCTGTATGCGGCGCTGATCGCGCTGGTGACGTTTGTTTCTAACGGAACCTCCACCCATTTGCCGGAATTTATTGCCCACTACGGTCTGCCAGTGGCGGCGGGGATGCTCTGGGGCATTGGCCAGACCGGCGCCCGTTTTCTGGAGGTCGCCTCGGGTTCGGTGCTCACGCCGCTTCGACTTACGCTGCTGACCACGTTGCTGATGCCGGTCTGTTTCGCCCTCGGTCTGAGCGGGCCATATCTCATCTGGGCGGCCGGCGGATTTGTGCTGGGCTATGGCGCCATCAATGGGTTAACGACCGTGTTTAAGGCCACGCTACCGCTACAGCTTTTTGCCGCCGAGGATTACGCCAGCCGCACCGGTATCCTGTTGATCCCCGCCCAGCTGCTGGCCGCCGCCTCGCCGTTTGTCTACGCCTGGTTAAATCAGCAGTTCGGGGTGCAGGGGAGCTTAGGTGTTTCCGCTGCGCTGACGCTGGTGGTCGCCGGGCTGGCGCTGGCCATTGCCCGGAGCCAGTCCGACCAGCCTCCAGAGGCGATGCCGGCAGCCATTGATTCCTGAACTTCGTGGCGATACCTGCACGCGCCTTAGCGAGGAGGTATCTCCCCGTTCTTCCGACAGACCATCGCGATAAAACGATCGCGGACGGCGTCCACTACCTGTGGATTCCAGGCAACGCCAACCTGCCATTGCGCGCCCTCCCCCGTCACGGTAACGAGCGTTATGCCCGCCGGCAGGAGATGACATGCGCCGGCGGGAAGCAGCGCAACACCATTTCCGGCGGCAACCAGCGCCAGCAGCGTATGAATATCGTCAGCATCCGCCACAATGTCAGCGGTCAGGCGGTTGATTTGCAGGAAATGCGCCGTTTGCTGTGCCAACCCACGGCCGCGCCTTGGGTTAATTTGCAGCAGCGGGAACTGTCGGAGCACCGAGGCGATATCCGGGAGCGCCTGCGTTGCGCCAGCGGGCACGGCAAGCACCAGGCTCTCTTCCATCAGCGCCTGGGCCTCCAGCGCGTCCGGAACGGGCATCCGCACGAACCCGGCATGCAGCTGCCCCTCCAGCAGCATTCGATACTGCTCGTGGGAAGCGATATCGTTGAGGGAGACGTCAATATCGGGAAACTGCTGGCGAAAGGCTTTAACTTGCGCCGGGGCCAACTGGAAGGTTGAGATGCCGAATCCCAGCGCCAGCGTGCCGACGTTTCCGCGCCGGACCTGCTCCGTCCAGGCACAAAACTGGTCATGCTGCGCCACAAAATGGCAGGCCTGAGAATAGATAGCCTCCCCCGCCGCGGTTAGCTGTGCTCCCTGCCGACCCCGCTGAAAAAGGGTCATGCCCGTCAGATGCTCCAGGGTCTGGATTTGTTTCGTCAGCGCCGGTTGGGTCAAACAAAGCCGCTCCGCCGCCGCATGGTAGCGCCGCTGCTGGGCCAGGGTGACGAACGCCCGTATTAATCTGATGTCCATTCCAGTCCCTTATCAAACGCGGAGAAAGCGTGATTATACATCCTGTGTCTCTGCTGGCGTAATGCGCTCAGTTTTTAGCAACGAGAAGAGACCTATGAACAACGAACTTCAGGTAGCTACGGTACAGTTCTGCCACCGCGCTAATGATAAGTCCTATAACCTGGGCATTATGGAACGCTTTATTCATCAGGCAGCCGGCGAAGGTACCCGCATTCTGGCCTTTCCCGAAATGTGCATTACCGGCTACTGGCACGTTATCGATCTCAGCGCCGAAGAGGTGGGGTCGCTCGCCGAGCCCATTGACGACAGTCCTTCCCTGGCGAGAATTGCCCGCCTGGCACAAAGTTACCAGATGGCCATTGGCGTGGGGCTGATTGAAAGAGCGAGTGACGATCGCCTGTATAACACCTACGTCGTTTGTATGCCGGATGGCCAGAGACATATCCACCGCAAGCTGCACGCCTTTGAACATCCGGCGATAGACCAGGGGGATAGCTTCACCGTCTTCGATACGCCGTGGGGAGTGAAAGTTGGCGTTCTGATCTGCTGGGACAATAATCTGACGGAAAATGCACGAGCTACCGCGCTGCTGGGCGCGGATATCCTGCTGGCCCCTCATCAAACCGGCGGTACGAACTCCCGCAGCCCGTTCGGGATGAAGCCCGTACCCGTAGCCCTTTGGGAGAACCGGTATCAGGATCCTGACGCGCTGAAAGCCGCGTTCCAGGGCCGTAACGGTCGGGAATGGTTGCTCCGCTGGCTGCCCTCAAGAGCGCACGATAACGGGATGTTTATCTTATTCAGCAATGGCGTCGGGCTCGACAACGGGGAGGTGCGTACCGGCAATGCGATGATTATCGATCCCTATGGCCGTATTATTGCAGAAACCGATGCGTTTGAAGACACCCTGGTCTGCGCCACGCTGGATTTAAGCCTGCTGACCATGTCCACGGGCCGACGCTGGATTCACGGCAGACGCCCCGAGCTCTATGCGATTCTGAGCCAGAATCAGGGTTATGAACGCGATGCTCGCAGCGCGCGTTTCTCAACGGAAGTGCCCCAGTTCAGCGATAAAACTCAGCATTAATCCGGCGGCAGAAAAGAAAAAGCCCCCTGTAAAAACAGAGGGCTTCGTTTAACAACGCCGGGGAGTTATTCCCACTCGATCGTTGCCGGCGGCTTGCCGCTGATGTCATAGACGACGCGGGAAATGCCGTTGACTTCGTTGATGATGCGGTTGGAGACGCGGCCAAGGAAGTCATAGGGCAGGTGCGCCCAGTGCGCGGTCATAAAGTCGATGGTTTCGACCGCACGCAGGGAAACGACCCAGTCGTACTTACGGCCATCGCCCATGACGCCTACAGAGCGGACCGGCAGGAACACGGTGAACGCCTGGCTCACTTTGTTGTAGAGGTCGGCTTTATGCAGCTCTTCGATGAAGATAGCATCCGCCCGACGCAGCAGGTCGCAGTACTCTTTCTTCACTTCGCCCAGTACGCGCACGCCGAGACCCGGCCCCGGGAACGGATGACGGTACAGCATGTCGTACGGCAGGCCCAGCTCCAGACCAATCTTACGCACTTCGTCTTTGAACAGCTCACGCAGCGGTTCAACCAGCCCCATCTTCATCTCTTTCGGCAGGCCGCCCACGTTGTGGTGAGATTTGATGACGTGCGCTTTACCGGTTGCAGACGCGGCGGATTCGATGACGTCCGGGTAGATGGTACCCTGCGCCAGCCATTTAACGTCTTCCAGCTTCAGCGCTTCTTCGTCGAACACTTCGACGAACACGCGACCGATGATTTTGCGTTTGGCTTCCGGATCGTTCTCGCCTTTCAGCGCGTCCAGGAAACGCTTCTCGCCTTCCACGTGAACGATGTTCAGACCGAAGTGGTCACCGAACATGTCCATAACCTGCTGGGCTTCGTTCAGACGCAGCAGACCATTGTCCACGAATACGCAGGTCAGGTTTTTCCCGATAGCACGGTGCAGCAGCATTGCGGTCACGGAGGAGTCCACGCCGCCGGAGAGGCCGAGGATCACTTTGTCATTGCCAACCTGCTGGCGGATACGCTCAACGGCATCGTCGATGATTTTTGCCGGCGTCCACAGAGCTTCACACTGGCAGATGTCGCGCACGAAGCGCTCCAGCATACGCATACCCTGGCGGGTGTGGGTCACTTCCGGGTGGAACTGCACGCCGTAGAAGCGTTTTTCTTCGTTCGCCATAATGGCAAACGGGCAGGTTTCTGTGCTGGCAACGGTAACAAAGTCAGACGGGATCGCGGTAACTTTGTCGCCGTGGCTCATCCAGACGTCGAGCAGCGGCTTGCCTTCAGCGGTCAGGGAGTCTTCAATACCGCGCACCAGCGCGCTATCGGTAACAACTTCAACCTGCGCATAGCCGAACTCGCGCTCATTAGAACTTTCTACATGGCCGCCCAGCTGCATTGCCATGGTCTGCATACCGTAGCAAACGCCAAACACCGGTACACCGGCTTCGAACACATACTGCGGCGCGCGCGGGCTGTTATGTTCAGTGGTGCTTTCCGGGCCGCCGGAAAGAATGATGCCGCTAGGATTGAACTCACGAATCTGAGCTTCCGTTACGTCCCAGGCCCACAGCTCGCAATAAACCCCTAATTCACGTACGCGACGCGCAACCAACTGGGTGTACTGAGAACCGAAGTCCAGGATTAGAATGCGATGTTTATGAATGTTATCCGTCATTGACGTTTATTCCAGAGCAGTAGCGATTAAATAAAATCGCCCGGCGCATGACCGGGCGATGAAAATCAGGAGCCCATGCGGTAGTTCGGGGATTCCTTGGTGATCGTCACGTCGTGAACGTGACTTTCCTGGATGCCAGCACCGCTGATACGCACGAATTCCGCTTTGGTACGCAGGGTGTCGATGGTACCACAACCGGTCAGTCCCATACAGGAGCGCAGGCCCCCCATCTGCTGGTGAATGATCTCTTTCAGGCGACCTTTATAGGCAACGCGGCCTTCGATACCTTCCGGTACCAGTTTGTCCGCAGCGTTGTCGCTCTGGAAGTAACGGTCAGAGGAGCCTTTGGACATCGCACCCAGAGAACCCATCCCGCGATAAGATTTGTAAGAACGCCCCTGGTAGAGCTCGATTTCACCCGGGGACTCTTCGGTACCCGCCAGCATGGAGCCGACCATCACGGCAGCAGCGCCAGCAGCGATTGCTTTCGCGATATCGCCGGAGAAACGGATACCGCCATCGGCGATAACCGGAATGCCGGTACCTTCCAGCGCTTCTACCGCGTCGGAGACGGCGGTAATCTGCGGGACACCAACGCCGGTGACGATACGGGTAGTACAGATAGAACCAGGGCCAATACCTACTTTCACCGCGCTCACGCCCGCTTCAGCCAGGGCACGTGCGCCGGCACCGGTGGCCACGTTGCCGCCGATGATTTGCAGGTCAGGATATTTAGCACGGGTTTCACGAATGCGCTGCAGAACGCCTTCAGAGTGGCCGTGGGAGGAGTCGATCAGCAGAACGTCAACGCCTGCAGCAACCAGCGCATCTACGCGCTCTTCGTTGCCTGCGCCTGCGCCAACCGCTGCGCCGACGCGCAGACGACCATGCTCATCTTTACACGCATTCGGTTTACGTTCCGCTTTCTGGAAATCTTTAACGGTAATCATGCCGCGCAGATGGAAGCCATCATCAACAACCAGCGCTTTTTCAACGCGTTTTTCGTGCATTTTGGCAAACACGACTTCGCGGCTTTCGCCTTCGCGCACGGTAACCAGACGCTCTTTCGGCGTCATGTAAACGCTGACAGGCTGGTTCAGGTCGGTCACGAAGCGGACGTCGCGACCGGTGATGATACCGACCAGTTCGTTGTCTTCGGTCACCACCGGATAACCAGCAAAGCCGTTACGCTCGGTCAGCACTTTTACTTCACGCAGGGTGGTTGTAGGCAGTACGGTCTGCGGGTCGGAAACCACGCCGGACTCATGTTTCTTCACGCGGCGAACTTCTTCCGCCTGACGCTCGATGGACATGTTTTTGTGAATAAAGCCGATGCCGCCTTCCTGTGCCAGGGCAATTGCCAGGCGCGCTTCTGTTACGGTATCCATGGCTGCGGAGAGCATAGGAATATTCAGACGAATGGTCTTCGTCAGCTGGGTGCTGAGATCGGCAGTATTCGGCAGAACGGTAGAATGAGCGGGAACGAGGAGGACGTCGTCAAACGTCAGAGCTTCTTTAGCGATACGTAGCATGGGCAATATCTCGACCAGGGTGGATAAATATTGCCGTGGCATTATACAGAGCGTAACCGATTGCATCTACCCTTTTTTGAAAATAATACTTGCGATCGTCTATCATCAGGTTACTATCGACTGAATAACCTGCTGATTTAAAATTTGATCTTGCTCACATGTTGCCATCTCAATCCCCTGCAATTTTCACGGTCAGCCGCCTAAACCAGACGGTTCGCCTGCTGCTGGAACAGGAAATGGGCCAGGTCTGGATCAGCGGCGAGATCTCAAACTTCAGCCAGCCCTCTTCCGGCCACTGGTACTTCACCTTAAAAGACGATAACGCCCAGGTGCGCTGCGCGATGTTCCGCAATAGCAACCGTCGGGTTACTTTTCGCCCGCAGCACGGACAGCAGGTACTGGTACGCGCCAATATCACGCTGTATGAGCCGCGCGGCGACTATCAGATTATCGTCGAGAGCATGCAGCCTGCCGGTGAAGGGCTGTTACAGCAAAAGTATGAACAGCTAAAAGCGCTGCTGGCGGCGGAAGGTCTTTTCGATCAGCAGCATAAGCAAGCGCTCCCCTCCCCTGCGCGCTGCGTAGGCGTCATCACCTCGAAAAGCGGCGCGGCGCTACACGACATTCTGCAGGTGCTGAAAAGACGCGATCCGTCGCTGCCGGTGGTTATCTACCCAACGTCGGTTCAGGGCGACGATGCGCCAGGGCAAATCGTTCGCGCCATACAATTAGCCAACCTTCGCGAAGAGTGTGATGTGCTGATCGTTGGCCGCGGCGGCGGTTCTCTGGAAGATTTATGGAGCTTCAACGATGAACGGGTAGCGCGGGCGATTTTTGCCAGCCGCATTCCGGTCGTCAGCGCCGTCGGCCATGAAACCGACGTCACCATCGCCGATTTTGTCTCCGACCTGCGGGCGCCAACTCCTTCAGCCGCTGCAGAGATTGTCAGCCGCAATCAGCAGGAGCTGCTGCGCCAGCTGCAGTCCGGCCAGCAACGTCTGGAAATGGCGATGGACTATTTTATCGCCAACCGTCACCGTCGTTTTACCCAGCTGTTCCATCGTCTTCAGCAGCAGCATCCGCAGCTGCGATTAGTACGCCAGCAAACGGCGCTGGAAAGGCTACGCGAGCGGATGCGCCTTGCGCTTGAAACGCAGATGAAACGCGCCGATCAGCGTCAACAGCGCGTCATTCAGCGGCTGAACATGCAAAACCCGCAGCCGCGCATCCACCGTATTCAGTCACGCATTCAGCAACTCGAGTACCGCCTCGCCGAGAGCATCCGCTCGCGTTTAAGCGAGCGCCGCGAGCGCTTCGGCAACGCGGTTACCCATCTGGAGGCCGTGAGCCCGCTGGCAACGCTGGCCCGCGGCTATAGCGTAACCTCCGCCAGCGACGGCAAAGTGCTGAAGCAAACCAAACAGGTGAAGACAGGCGATCTGCTGACCACTCGTTTAAATGACGGCTGGGTCGAAAGCGAAGTCAGAACGATTACGCCGGTGAAGAAAACCCGGGCGAAGAAAAAGTAACACCGGTTATTCTACCGCCGCCCACTCCACGCGTTTTTTCGAAATCAGCCCGTGCCCGTTCTGGCAAAAATAATCCACTGCGCCACACGCTTTTAAAACCTCCAGCGGCTTGTGGCAATCCGGACAGCGGGCTTCCAGGGCAAAGTCTTTCGCACAGTGCTGACAGTGTGCATTGTGATCCTGTCGTGCCAGCGGCGCGCGACAGATGGGGCATGCGAGTTCCATGATGATTCCTTACCGAATGTTCGTCTATCCAGTTTACCACGGCGGCGGTTCAGTGTGGCCCACGTAATTGCTGCTGTAATTCAAGCAATAGCGCCACTTCGCCGATCCGTCGCTGCGTTAACCGGGACACCTCCTCGGGAGCGCGAACAAACAGGCTGTCTTTCCCCAGAATATGCTCGCCCAGGCAATGCTCATAGATAGCGCCCGGCCGCCGCCAGCGCTCAATACGATCGCCATCAATCAGCTCCACCACTTCGCAATTATCGCGCCGGTCCTGATTGATAATGCGTCCATCGCGTAACCAGATGCGCACTCCTTTTTGTCCTCCCGCCGGTCCGGCATATTTGTTTAGCCAGATATTGAGCGGGATACCGCTGAGTTCCCCCTGCAGATGGGCATTGCCTTCCGCGGTTTGCGTATCACCACGGGCAATGGCATGACCCAGCCGATCGCTGGCCTGCCGGATTTCAAGGTGCATCTCATCCGTGCCACCACAGTAGCGGATTGTTTCGCGCAACATCGCCAGCACATGCGTACCAATATCAAGAATCACGCCGTCAGGATGGCGCAACTGGCGCGTATCCGGCTCACCGGTGGCAAAATTGAGCGCCACGGGTTCGCCCTGGTCGTTAAATCCGCTGGGCTCCTGCAAAAAGCCGTCAATACGCACGATATCCTGGATTGACGACAGCAGAGGCCGACGGGACTGCAGCTCATCTTCCCCCTGCCAGCGATCGTCCAGCTCACCCAATGCCCGCTTCAGCGCGCCGTCCCGCGCCATCCAGTGATCGAGCGCCAGTACCCGCCGCGCATGCTGCGGCTCGCTGAGCAGCTCACGCAGACGGGTCATTTGTTCAAGGGTCGCCACAACCGGTTTTTCCACCACAATGCGCGGACAGGCTGATGCCAGCGCCGCCTCCAGCACCGGAAGATGCTGCAACGACGCGGTGGTGATAAATAGCAGATCTAACGGTTTTCCGAGCAGTGCCGCTAATGACTCACAGCGGGTTATCCCCGCTAATCTCCTGGCAGGATTCACATCGAAGCCCCAGCATTCGCTCATGGGGTTCCCCAGATGCCTCAGCGCGGGAAGATAAGCGGTTTCGACTACCGCGCCCAGCCCAACAAATCCAGTCTGCATAGTGACCTGCCAGTAAATTGGTGGAAATAATAGGGGTATTATACACATCGAACGGGCGACGAACGTGATTCACCAATATCACGGGTTGTTGAGAGATAAAAAAACCCGCCAGCGGCGGGTTTCTCTTATTTGCTTTTCTTGATGTGTTTAATCAAGCGCTTACGCTTACGCATCTGGTTCGGCGTCAGGGTATTGCGTTTGTTGGCAAACGGGTTTTCCCCTTCTTTGAACTGGATACGAATCGGCGTCCCCATGACGTCCAGCGACTTGCGGAAGTAGTTCATCAGGTAACGCTTATAGGAGTCCGGCAGGTCTTTTACCTGGTTACCGTGGATGACCACAATCGGCGGGTTATAACCACCGGCATGGGCGTATTTCAGCTTCACGCGACGGCCGCGCACCAGCGGCGGCTGATGATCTTCTGCCGCCATGGTCATGATACGGGTCAGCATCGCCGTCCCGACGCGACGGGTTGCGCTGTCATACGCTTCGCGTACGGATTCGAACAGGTTACCGACGCCGCTACCGTGCAGTGCGGAGATAAAGTGAATCCGTGCAAAGTCAATGAAGCCCAGACGGAAGTCCAGCGTCTCTTTAACCTGCTCTCTCACTTCCTGGCTCAGGCCATCCCACTTATTGACCACAATCACCAGCGAGCGGCCGCTGTTGAGGATAAAACCGAGCAGAGAAAGATCCTGGTCGGAAATCCCTTCACGCGCATCGATAACCAGCATCACCACGTTGGCATCTTCAATGGCCTGCAGCGTTTTGATGACCGAGAATTTTTCGACCACGTCGGTAATTTTACCGCGCTTACGCACGCCCGCGGTGTCGATGAGCACGTATTCACGTTCGTCGCGCTGCATCGGAATGTAGATACTGTCGCGCGTCGTCCCCGGCATGTCGTAGACCACCACGCGGTCTTCGCCGAGAATACGGTTGGTCAGCGTGGATTTACCCACGTTCGGACGGCCGACAATCGCCAGCTTAATCGGCAAATCTTGCGGGTTGAAGTCGTCTTCTGGCTCTTCCGCTTCTTCACCGTTCTGTTCCGCTTCAAACTGCGCCCAGTACGCCGCATCTTCATCGACCTCTTCCGACGGGTCGATCTCTTCGGCCCACGGCAGCAGGACGTGCTCCAGCAGGCTGGTCACGCCGCGACCGTGAGACGCAGCGATCGGATGGATATCGCCGAGGCCCAGTGACCAGAAGTCGGCAATCGCCTGATCGGCATCAATGCCGTCGGTTTTGTTCGCCACCAGGAAAGTCGGCTTTTCACGGGAGCGAAGATGTTTGGCGATCGCGGTATCAGCAGGCATCAGGCCCGCACGCGCATCGACCATAAACAGCACGACGTCCGCCTCTTCAATCGCCAACAGCGACTGTTCCGCCATTCGGGTTTCAACGCCATCTTCTGTGCCATCGATACCGCCGGTATCGATACAGATAAATTCACGACCTTCAACTTCAGCACGACCGTACTTACGGTCACGAGTCAGCCCCGGGAAATCCGCGACCAACGCATCACGAGTGCGCGTCAAACGGTTGAAAAGCGTGGATTTTCCAACATTAGGGCGCCCGACAAGCGCGACCACAGGTATCATGTTAAATGCCTCTTACAAATTGCTATGCAACATCGATTTAACGACGTTTTTAAAAAAGTCAAAACGGCCCCTGTCTGCCAGGAGCCGTTTCTCAATTCGCACTATACCCGTTGTCTCTCAGTGAACTTCGCTACCGGCTGCGTTGCCGGCCGCCGCGAAGAAACTCAAGAGCCGCGGGGTAAGCCGCCACGACTAACGCGTAATAGAATACAGCGTGCCGTCTGTTGCCTGGATCAGCAGTCGACCATCGGCTACCACCGCGTCGGTACGGAAGCCGGAGCTATCCACTTTCTGCTGAGCCACAAAGTGACCATCTTCCGGGTTCACCCAGTGCATATAGCCTTCGCTATCACCGACCACCAGGTTGCCATTATACAACACCGGCGCAGTCAACAGGCGATGCAATAGATCGCTTTGCGTCCACAGCGTCACGCCACCTTCGGTGGAGAGCGCCAGGATGCGGTCATTCTGATCGACCAGGTAGATACGGTTGCCGTCAACGATAAAGTCGTTCACGGAACCCAGCTCACGCTTCCACATGATCTGGCCGCTGCGCAGATCCAGCGCGGTCAGGTTGCCATTATACGCCAGCGTGTATACCACACCGTTGACGATAACCGGGGTCGTATCGACATCATTCAGACGATCGATTTCCGTCGGTCCGGTCGCTTGGGAGATACGCTGTTGCCAGATAATCTGCCCTTGTTGCATCAGCACGGCGCTCACGCGGCCGTTATCGCCGCCAACGATGGCTGCGCCATAGGCGGTCGCCGGTGCCGATTCACCGCGCAGAGACAGCGCCGGCATATCCAGGTTAACGGTCCACTTCACCGCCCCATCCGCTTCATTCAGCGCCTGCAGCTGACCGTTGCTGGTGTGAACCAGAACCATGCCGTCGCTGACTACCGGACGAGAAATCGCTTCGCCCGCAACGCGAGCCTGCCACGCCACGGTACCATCGCTGGTATTCAGGGCGAACAGCTGCGCTTTTTCGCTGCCGATATAGACATGACCGCCGGAAACGGTGATGCCGCCAGAGAGCAGCGCAGGCGTGCGAGAGAACCAGCCGTCTTTTTCAGCCAGGTTAACCGACCATACCTCTTTACCGTCATCAGCGTTCAGCGCTTTGACGGTGCCCTTACGATCGGCCGCATAGACGACGCCGTCGGCGAAAGCCGGGTGCAGGTTAGAATAGAAATCGCCGATACCATCGCCAACAGAGGTGCTCCAGGACGTGGACGGCGTAAACTGATTTTCCACCGTCGGCAGCGGTGACATTTTCACCACATCTTCTTCGCTGTTAAACAACGAACAACCGCTTAATAAGGTAACGGAAAGCAGCCCTGGCAAAAGTAATTTACGCAATTGCATCGAGTCCCTCTCAGATGGACAGATTATTTATTTTCATACGCATCATTTCGCTGAGCGCAGGTGAAGCATCGCTTTTCACGCCAGCTTCCCAGGCTGCGCGAGCGCCTTGCTTATCGCCTTTGTTAAGCAGAATCTCACCACGGAGATCGGCGACAATAGCGGCCCAGCCTTCACCTTTAATACCCTCAAGGGTTTTCAGCGCTTCATCAGGTTTCTTCAGCTGCAGCTGTACACGCGCAAGACGCATATTGATAACCGACTTCAGGTTATCATCCGGCGCGGCGGCCAGGCCCTGCTGAAGCTGCTTTTCGGCATTTTGCAGATCGTTCTTATCGACAAAACGCTGGGCCAGCTCCAGAGAAGCAAACGCGCCATAGCTGTTTTTGCTATCGGCGGCAAATTTTTCCGCCGAACCGATCGCTTCCGGCTTGTCTGATTTGAGCGCGGAAATGGCGTTTTCATAGGCTAAAGAGGATTCTCTCGCCGTATCCTGCTGATGAGAACTCCAGTAGCGCCAGCCAACCAACGCGCCAATCCCTAAAATCACACCAACGGCCAGCGCTTTGCCATTTTCGGCAAAGAAACGCTTGAGCGCATCGACCTGATCGTTTTCGTTGTTATACGTTTCCACGCAGTCCTTCTCCTGACTAATGATTCCCGGGAGATTAACCCAGAAGTGCGCGCAAATGCGCAGCAACGCTATCCTGCGTTACGGTAGTTTGCTCACCTGAGCGTAAATCCTTCACTACCACGTTTCCGTCAGCAATTTCTGATTCACCGACCACCAGAGCAACGCGAGCGCCCCATTTATCCGCGCGGGCAAACTGTTTCTTAAAGTTGCCGCCGCCGTGGTTGGTCATCAGCTTAGCGCCGGGCAGCTCATCGCGAACCCGCTCAGCCAGACGCATCGCTGCAGACTGGGTATCGGTTCCGGAAGCCACCAGGTATATATCGACAACAGGATCGGCTTTAAATTCCGGATTTACTGCCTGAACCAGTAAAACAAGACGCTCCAGCCCCATAGCGAAGCCTACGGCCGGCGTTGCACGCCCGCCCAGCTGCTCTACCAGACCATCATAACGACCGCCGGCACAGACCGTTCCCTGGGAACCGAGGCTGGTGGTGACCCACTCAAACACGGTACGGTTATAATAATCCAGACCGCGCACCAGACGCTGATTGACGGTATAGCGAATACCGGCATCGTCCAGCAGGGCACACAGGCCCGCGAAATGCGCTTTGGAGTCTTCATCCAGATAGTCGCCCAGCGCAGGTGCGTCGTTGAGCAGCGCCTGCACCTGCGGATTTTTGGAATCCAGGACGCGCAGCGGGTTGGTATACATGCGGCGTTTGCAGTCTTCGTCGAGCTTATCTTTAAACTGCTCAAGATAGGCAACCAGCGCATCGCGATAGGTTGCACGCGCTTCCAGCGAACCGATGGAGTTCAGCTCCAGCGCAACGTGGTCAGCGATGCCCAGCTCACGCCACCAGCGAGCGGTCAGCATGATCAGCTCAGCATCGATATCCGGGCCCTGCAGGCCAAAGACTTCAACGCCCATCTGGTGGAACTGGCGATAGCGCCCTTTCTGCGGACGTTCGTGGCGGAACATCGGCCCGACGTACCACAGGCGCTGTTCTTGATTGTACAGGAGACCATGTTCGATGCCGGCACGTACGCAGCCCGCCGTCCCTTCCGGACGCAGCGTCAGGCTATCGCCATTGCGGTCCTCAAAGGTGTACATCTCTTTTTCAACCACGTCGGTTACTTCACCGATCGCGCGTTTGAATAACGGGGTCTGCTCTACAATCGGCAAACGGATTTCGCTGTAACCGTAGCTGCCGAGCACCTGTTTCAGTGAGCCTTCAATGCGCTGCCAGAGAGCGGTCTCGCCCGGCAGATAATCGTTCATGCCACGGATGGCTTGAATGTTCTTTGCCACGTTTATTCTCTTTATCTATATACAAAAATGAACCCCGACGCCGCGCGTCTGCGGGTTCAATCATACACGGGAAGTGATACACCGCCCCGGATTATTTCTCTTCGACCTGCTGAACATTGATGCGACGCGCTTCATCGAGCATCGAGGCTTTCGCACGGATCCGCGCTTCCAGCTGATCGATCATATCGTCGTTGTCCAGCCTGTCTCTACGCACGCCATCTTCATAGAGGCCGCTTTTTTTATTGCCGCCGGTCACGCCAAGCGTCGAAACCAGCGCTTCGCCCGGACCGTTCACCACGCAGCCGATAATCGAAATGTCCATCGGCGTAATAATGTCTTCCAGACGTTGTTCCAGCGCGTTAACGGTGCCGATAACGTCAAACTCCTGACGCGAACAGGTCGGGCAAGCGATGAAGTTGATCCCGCGAGCGCGGATGCGCAGGGATTTCAGAATGTCGAAACCGACCTTGATCTCTTCAACCGGATCCGCCGCCAGGGAAACGCGCAGGGTGTCGCCGATCCCTTCAGACAGCAGCAGCCCCAGGCCGATCGCCGACTTCACCGCGCCGCTACGCGCGCCGCCGGCTTCAGTGATCCCAAGGTGCAGCGGCTGATCGATCTGTTTCGCCAGCAGACGATACGATTCTACCGCCAGGAAAACATCGGAGGCCTTCACACTGACTTTAAACTGATCAAAATTGAGACGATCGAGATGATCGACATGGCGCATAGCTGATTCCAGCAGCGCCTGCGGCGTTGGTTCGCCGTACTTTTCCTGCAGATCTTTTTCCAGCGAACCGGCGTTGACGCCGATACGGATAGGAATGTTTTTATCGCGGGCGCAATCAACCACCATGCGGATACGTTCTTCGTTACCGATGTTGCCCGGGTTGATACGCAGACAATCCACACCGTACTCCGCCACTTTCAGGGCGATACGGTAGTCAAAGTGGATATCGGCGACCAGCGGGACGTTGACCTGCTGCTTGATAAGCCTGAACGCTTCCGCTGCATCCATCGTCGGAACGGAGACGCGGACGATATCCGCGCCTACGCGCTCTAAGGCTTTGATTTGGTTTACCGTCGCAGCCACATCGGTGGTGCGAGTATTGGTCATCGACTGTACGGCGATGGGAGCACCATCGCCAATCGGCACATTCCCAACGTAAATACGTTTTGATTTTCTACGTTGAATCGGAGCCTGGTTATGCATGAAAAATCTCCCGCGTTACCCGTCTGTTACTGCGCCGGTGATGTTTCGGCATTAAGGGTCAGACGCGCAACCTGGTTAGTTCTGATAAAACGACTTAAATCGACGGGTTTACCCAGATACTGAATCTGTACCGCTGCCGGTGCGCCAATTTTCAGTTTATAAGGCGCCTGACCGCTCAGGTTCAGATTACCGCCCTTACGTTGCAAACCGCTGAACAGTTTCTTGCCGGTTGCATCGCTCACTTCCAGCCAGCAGTCGGCAGAGAAGTTCAGAACCAAATCCTGGGCCGCAGCGGCCGCAGCGGCCGTAGCGGCTGCATTAGCCGGGGCGGTTGGCAGTGGAGAAGTCGGCGCCGCGGCAGCCGGTGCGCTATCGACATTGGCCTGAGACGGCGCCACAACGGCGTTATTATCAACCGGTGCCTGGGTAGAGGCCGTCGGTGCAGGGGTGGTATCAACCGGCGCGCTGTTGGCAGTGCTATCCGGCGCCGTATTGCTGGCGCCGGTATCCAACGGAATACTCTGGCTGCTGTCGCCCGCATTCAGTTCAGCGGTTGACTGGTCGGCCATCGAGGTAATTTCTTCCTGCTGGGCCTTATGGTCTTGCCACCACCAGGCGCCGCTGAGGCCAATGACCACAAACAGTACCAGCCAGGTGAAGCTCATCAGCCAGCCGTCACGCTTTTTACGGCGTTTTCCCAGGGAGAAGCTCTGCATCGGCGCAACTTTCGCGGCACGAATCGGGGCCTGTTTTGCCATCATTGGCAGCAGTTCATCTTCCGGAATGTGCACAAGGCGCGCATAGGAGCGGATGTAGCCGCGCAGGAAGGTAGAGGCCAGGTCGGCCGGCGCCTTGTCGTCTTCAATATCACGAACCGTGGAAACTTTCAGGCATAAGCGCTCCGCCACCGCTTGCTGGCTGAGTCCGAGTTGTTCACGGGCATGACGTAGACGCGTGCCCGTCGTATTTGCTTCTTGATGGTCTTGAGTGGCTTCAGTGTTCATTCGACAACTACTGGTACGTGAATTTAAAGTTCAGCGCCGGTTTACCCCGCGCCGCGAAACATCTGCTAAACGTCACACGAAGAGTATAAGTCCGTATGACCCACTATCACAGATACTTATCAATATTGAATGCTAAGCGGTTGTAGTGCCGCTACATACTGCCTCAAAGTCGACAAAAACGCACCGTAATTATTGCCCGAATCAGCGTATTTCGCCTGGCGATTAGGCATAAATCCGCAGCGCATGCTTCATGGCGTGCGCTGCGTCATTTATCAGACCGTCTTCACATCAATGGCTTCGCCCTGCATGCGTTTACGCAGCGTACGTTTGGTCCGGTCGATAACGTCGCCGGCCAGCTGTCCACAGGCGGCGTCAATGTCATCGCCGCGCGTTTTACGCACGATAGTGGTAAAGCCATATTCCATCAGCACCTTGGAGAAACGGTCGATACGGCTGTTTGAACTACGGCCGTAAGGCGCGCCCGGGAACGGGTTCCAGGGAATGAGGTTGATCTTGCACGGCGTATCTTTCAACAGCGCCGCCAGCTCATGGGCATGCTCGGTACCATCATTGACGTGATCCAGCATGACGTACTCAATGGTGACGCGACCCTGGTTGGCATTGGACTTCGAAATATAGCCGCGGACCGAGTTCAGGAAGGTCTCAATGTTATATTTCTTGTTGATCGGCACGATCTCATCACGAATGGTATCGTTGGGCGCGTGCAGAGAAATCGCCAGCGCCACGTCAATCATATCGCCGAGTTTATCCAGCGCCGGGACCACGCCTGAAGTAGAAAGCGTCACGCGACGTTTCGACAGGCCAAAACCGAAATCGTCCAGCATGATTTCCATCGCCGGGACGACGTTAGTCAGGTTCAGCAGCGGTTCGCCCATCCCCATCATCACCACGTTGGTGATCGGACGTTGGCCGGTAATTTTGGCCGCACCGACGATTTTCGCCGCACGCCATACCTGGCCGATAATTTCTGAAACCCGCAGATTACGGTTAAAGCCCTGCTGCGCCGTCGAGCAGAATTTACACTCTAAAGCACACCCAACCTGCGACGAAACGCACAGCGTCGCACGATCGTCTTCCGGAATATAAACCGTTTCCACACGCTGATCGCCGACGGCAATCGCCCATTTAATGGTACCGTCGCTGGAGCGTTGCTCCTCAACGACTTCCGGCGCGCGAATCTCCGCGACTTCCTTCAGCTTGTTGCGCAGCACCTTGTTGATATCGGTCATATCATCAAAGTTGTCGCTGCAGTAGTGATACATCCATTTCATCACCTGATCGGCGCGGAAGGGTTTTTCACCCATGTTTTTGAAAAACTCGCGCATCTGCTGACGGTTCAGGTCCAGCAGGTTGATTTTGGCATCTTTGTTCGGCACCGTCAGAGCGGCGGTATCAGGTGTGACAATATGTTCAGACATAATCTATTCCGGCCTCGTTGTTACACGTTATGGCCCCAGGAGGGTTGAAAAAAGAAACGCCCCTATGAACGAGTGCTCGTCCAGGGGCGCTGCATTGTACAAATTCTGCTGCATCAATACCACGTTTGCACGCGGCAATGATGAAAAAATCTGTTACTGCGTACTTGAGCCTCTATGGCTTTTCGATTGTCGAAAAGATGAGGCTCTGAATCTCCAAAGTATTTCACGTCACGGCGAGGCGGTAAGTTCGCAAATCCCCGGGAGCATAGATAGCTATGTGACCGGGGGCGCGAATGAAGCCAACAAAGCGGTGGCGTGAAAGACGCAGGAGATTAACGAGTGCGCGGGCAAACCTCGCCTTCAGCGAAGAAGAACGCGATTTCGCGAGCGGCAGATTCAACGGAGTCGGAACCGTGGGTGCCGTTCTCGGTGAAGCTGTCGGCGTAGTCTGCGCGCAGAGTGCCTGCCAGCGCGTTGTCCGGGTTGGTTGCGCCCAGCAGGTCACGGTGACGCTGAACGGCGTTTTCGCCTTCCAGAACGGAGACCACGATCGGGCCGGAAGTCATGAACTCAACCAGACCGTCAAAGAACGGGCGACCTTCGTGCTCAGCGTAGAAACCGCGAGCCTGTTCAACGGTCAGGTGCAGCATTTTGGTGCCGACGATTTTGAACCCTGCAGCTTCAAAGCGAGAAAAGATGCTGCCAATAACGTTTTTTGCCACCGCGTTTGGTTTGATGATGGAAAAAGTACGTTCAATAGCCATGATTACCTCTAATAAAGTGTTCTGTTGTTGCGCATACGATCGTATGGCCTGGCGCGCATTATAATGAGCAACACCGACGCTGCCTATGGATGAAGGTAACATTTTGTTAAAATAAGACGAGTTTTAGCAACACATAAAACAGGGGAATTGGGCATCTGCCGCTATTGCAGCGTAAAATTCGCCGTCACCACCTGGCCACTCTCGTCCATAACCACCAGTTGATAACGATCGGGTCGCGCCAGCGGAAGCGTCGCACTGGCGCCGGCGGCGGTCTGGGGTTCACCATTAATAAACCACCAACGCCGCCCTTCGCCACCGGTTGTCTGCAACGCCAGCATGACCCGCGTCGTTCCCGGTAAACGTTTAATCACCGCCCCCTCGCGCACGCCCGACAGCACCAGCGGCGCCACGTCCGTCGCCTGCGGCGGCGGGCAGTCCGGTGAAACCGCGCCTGAGCGGGCAGCCCGCCGCTCCGCAGGAGGCAGCCAGGGCTCCAGCGGCAGCGGCCAGACATCGACGACCTTCCGCACCGCGCCAGGGCAATCCGCCGCCACCCGCCGTCCCTGTTCATCTAACCAGACAGGGAAGCGAATACCGCGCCCCTCTTCCTGGCCCGGTAACAGCAGCGTCGGCGGCTGGCTGTCATCCAGCAGCCATGTCGCCAGTCGACGTCGACAGTTGCTATCGCCTGGCGCCAGGCTCTGCCCGCCAGGCCAGCAGATCGTTGCCGCGCTGACCGTCTGCGGACGCGGGTCGGTGGGCAGGCCGCCGCGCCCCATAGCCGGTCGCGCCAGCAGCATATTATTGACCTGATTCAGTAGAGGCACCGCGCTGGCGAAACCAAACTGCCCCACCACCGGGGTGCCATCCGGCCGCCCGGTCCAGATCCCGATCAGGTAGCGGGCATTGACGCCAACGGCCCAGGCATCGCGGTAGCCGTAGCTGGTCCCGGTTTTCCACGCCAGCGGAACCACCTGCACCAACGAAGCGTCCGGCACCGGCTGGGCTTCGCCAGCCAGAATTCGCCGGATTATCCATGCCGCGCCCGGCGACAACAGCGGTCTTTCCACCAGCGGGTCGTCCGGCGTCATCCGCAATCGCGCGACCTTGCCATGGCGGGCGAAGGCGCTATATCCGGCCACGATATCTTCCAGTTTTGTTCCCGTCCCGCCGAGGATCAGCGACAGGTTGGGTTCCGCACCGGCCGGTAATGTCAGCGGCAAACCGGCATTGCGTAGGGTGGCGGCGAAGCGCTTCGGCCCGTAGGCTTCAAGCACCTGAACCGCCGGAAGGTTCAGCGAGCGCACCAGCGCTTCGCTGGCGCTGACCGGCCCATGAAAACCGCTATCAAAATTTCCGGGACGGTAATCGCTAAAGCGGCGCGGCACATCCTGTAATAAAGATGCCGGATGAATCAGCCCGTCATCCAGCGCCATACCGTACACAAACGGTTTTAAGACCGAACCCGGCGAACGCAGCGCCGAGACCATATCGATATGCCCGAAGCGGCTATCGTCGGAAATATCCGCCGAACCGACCCAGCCCCGCACTTTCATATTGGTGTGGTCGACGACCACCATCGCCAGCGAACTGCGCGGCGGCAGGCGCGCCTTCCAGTTGAGCGCCAGATCTTCCAGCTGACGCTGGAGCCCGGCATCCAGCGTCGTCACCACTTTCTCTTTACGGCTGCTCGCCAGTAGCCGACGGGAAAACAGCGGGGCCAGCTGCGGCATCTGTCGTGGAAACAGCCATACCGGTTCTTCAATTGCCTCTTGTACCGCCTTATCGGACCAGACGCCCTGACTGCGCATCCGCGCCAGGACTTTATCGCGCGCGGCCTGAGCCCGCAGCGGCCAACGGTCCGGACGTAAACGACTCGGCGCCTGCGGCAGCACCGCCAGCAGGGCCGCTTCGCCATAGCTCAGCTGCGCGGGGGGTTTACCGAGATAGGCCCAGCTGGCAGCGCCAATCCCCTGCAGCGTCCCGCCAAAGGGGGCGCGGTTAAGATACAGCGTCAGGATCTCGCTTTTTGATAAATGCCATTCCAGCTGCAGCGCGCGCCAGAGCTGACGCAGCTTGCCGCCGAAGGTACGGGGATGGGGATCGAGCAGCCTCGCGACCTGCATGGTCAACGTGCTGCCACCGGAGACGACTCGCCCGGCGGTCAGGTCTTGCCAGGCCGCGCGAATAACCGCAAACGGGTTCACGCCCGGATGCCGCCAGAACCAGCGATCTTCATACTGGATCAGCGCCTGCAGATAGCGCGGTGACACATCATCGAGAGCGACCGGATAGCGCCAGACCCCCTGCTTATCCGCAAAGCGCCACAGTGGCGTGCCATCTTCCGCTACCACCACCCGGGCCGGCGCCACTTCATGCAGCGGTAACGGCCACAGACGATCGGCCGCCAACACCGCCAGCCATAGCATAACGACCAACGCCGCCAGCCAGCGCCAGCGGCGTTTTACCTGTCGCAGCGGCCGCATTTACGGGGTAACAGTCAGCGGGCCGCTGGCCGTGCCGGTCGCCCGCCACTGCGGAATATACATCGACTCTACCTGCGGCTGCGGAACCTGATATGTTCCCGGCGTGACCGCGCGCGCCAGATACACCAGCGTCACTGGCTGCCCTTCGTTAATCGCCACGGCGGCGACGAAGCGATCGTCGCGGAACTCGATGTGCTGAATATCCGCCTGCTGCATCTGGTTAAGCAGGTTCTGTACCGCGTCGCCGTTCTCCTGCAGGCTGGCGCTGCTGTTCGCCAGGTTCTGGTTTTCCAGCTCGAGCCCCGCCGGTAGCAGGTCCACCACCAGCGCATCCGGAACGTTGCGTTTGGCGGTGACTTCCAGCTTCACCAGCACCAGCTCGCCGCTACGCAGCGAGGTCAGGGACTTCTGCTGACCGCGGGTATCAAAGATTTGGCGTTCAATGCCCAGTACGTTTCCCGTGGCCTGCGGCGCAGTGAGCGGGTATCCGCTGCTATCGAGACGCAACCAGAGCGGGCGATCGCCGGTGTTGCTGACCTGCAGGGTCGCCAGCTGTTCAGCGCTCAGAGTGCGGGTCTGCGCTTTATCCGCCGAGAGCGGCTGCGCCTGTAGCGACGTTTGCGCCTGCCAGCTGCCGGGTAAGTCCTGTAATGTCCGGCCGGCCAGGAACAGCGCATTGGTCTCCTGGGTTGAGAGCCAGCGCTGACCGTAGGCCTCTTCCGCAAGGTTGCTCAGTAAGGTGTTCTGCGCATCCGGCAGCAGTTGATTCTCCTCCAGCAGGGCCAGCTTCAGCGCATCATCGCGCAGCGCGCTGCCATAATCACCCAGCCAGCGGTCCGTATCCTGACGCGGCGTACTCATCGCCAGCGTCAACGCCTGCTCGGCGCGCGGCGCATCGCCCATCGCTTTGAGGGCGATCCCCAGCTGCAGCAGAGGCAGGCCAGAACGCGCCTGCTCATGACGGCTCCAGATTTCGCGGAGGGCGCCAAGGGGCGCTTTTTGCTGGCGGGCCAGCACCAGGGCGGCATAGGCCTGCGCGGCGAAACGGCTGGCCGCCGCGTCATCGCTGTAACGAACGGTCATCAGTCCCGGTTCCTGCAGATAGCGCAGCAGACGCTGGTTACCGTTATTCATCGCCTGAGCCGGTACGCTATAGCCCTGCTCACCTGCTCTCACGAGGAAATCCATAGCATAGGCGGTCAGCCAGTACTCTTCCGGCCCCTCTTTGTCCCACAGGGCAAATCCGCCATCGTCACGCTGCATATGCAGCAGTCGGGAAATACCGATGTCCACCGCCGCACGGCGTTTTTCATCGCTGTCGCCGGCGATGCCCAATGCTTTGAGCTGAGCGGCGTTGGTGTAAAGCGACGGGAACAGACCGCTGGCGGTCTGTTCCAGGCAGCCATACGGATAGGCTTTCAGGTCGCGAATATAGCGGGCGAGATTCAACGGCGGCTTACCGCTGAACACCAGTTGCCCCTGCAGCGTCGCCGGTGAGAAGCCCTGCGTCTGCCCGGCTGGCGCCTGCCAGCGTTCCCCCGGTTGCAGCACCGCGCCGCTATTCACGGTTTGCGCCGGGTAGGCCGGACGCACGCCAATTTTCCACTGTTTCTGCATCGGGGTGAAGGTCTCACCCGGCAGAGCCACGCCGGTAATCGTGGCGTTCACCTGACCATCGCCAAAACCATCGCGGGCGCTCACCGGGACAAACAGCGTACTGCGCGCGCCGGGCGCCAGCTGTAGCGGAGGAATGGCCGCGCCATCGAGCTGCAGCAAACCGCTGGCGCTCAGCGCCACGTTCAGCGTTTGCGGCCTGTCGGTGAGATTACGCAGATCCAGCGCCAGCCGGGTTGCATCGCCGCTGGCAAGGAAGCGCGGCGTATTCAGCTCGGCAATCACCGGCGCGGCCACCACCACTTTCTCGTCGCTGCTGCCAAAATCATCGGCGGTCCACGCCTGCGCCATCACCCTCAGCTCGCCGTTGAAATCGCCAATCGGCAGCGTTACAACCCCTTCACCACGCTCATCCAGGACCACCGGCTGCGCCTGTTGGGCAATAATCGTGACGTGGTTAACCGGCGGTTTACCGCCGCGTTTGAGTTCATCGCCGTCGCCGCCGAAACGCAGGCTGGCGAGACGCCCCTGCCCTTCAATCACCTGACCGTAGATATCATAAATATCCGCGCCGTAACGCTTCTGACCAAAGAAAGCCTTCCACGGATCCGGAGTGGCGTAATCGGTGATATTCAGCACGCCGCTGTCCACAGCGGAGAGCAGCACATTGACCTGTTTTGGTACTTCCCCCTGCGCCACGCTGGCTTTGATTTTCACCGTCAGCGGCTGATTCGGACGTATTTTTTCTGGTGCATCCAGCGCAAGCGTCAGGCGACGGTTTTCATCGCCCAGCGGCAGGTGCAGCAGACCCACCGCCCGTTTCGGCGTCGCCGAGCGAGATTTATCTCCGGGGCGAATCACCAGGGTGCTGAGGTAGAGATCGTGACGGTTCCAGGCTTTATCGACCGGAATCGATAGCGCCATGCCCTCCGCCGGGACGTCAATTTCCTGCCACCACAGCGGCCCTTCGCTGGATTCGACCATCGCATAGCCTTTCCCCGCCGCAGGCGCCGCGATGTGCAGTTTGATAGTGTCGCCCGGTTTATAGGCCGCTTTGTCCAGTTTCATGGTGACCCGATCCGGACGCGCAGCCCCTGTGCCATCGCTGTTATCCTGCCAGCTGTAGCCCGCCCAGAAACGCACGCTGCTGATGACGTCATTGGGGCCTTTCACTTCCAGGCGGTAGGACCCCCACTCCACCGGGAAACTCACTTTCGCCGTTTGCCCGGCCTGCAGATCGAGAGATTGTTCGCCTTCCTGCAGATCTTTTTGATCGAACTGCGACTGCCAGCCTTCGCTGTCAGACCAGTTCCAGTAGTAGTCGCGGCGCTCGCGAATCAGCCGCACCTGTAGCCCAGAGACCGCTTTTTTCTCGCCTTTGGCATCGGCATAGACAATCTCAAACGCCGCGCTGCTGTTTTCTTCTACCACCGGCTGTTTCACCGTACTGTCGGTGCGGTAGTCGTAGACCTCTTTAAGGGCAAATTCAGGGCGGATCCCCGGCAGCGTATCGGCCGGCCAGATCGGCTGCTGTACGGTACGGGTAACCGGGCGGCCACCTGACTCCAGCAGGCTGGCCTGTAAAACCACCTGCAGCGGCGAATGGCTATCCTGCCACTGGCTGGCGGTAGTCACGTCGGCATGGCCTTTTTCATCCAGCGTCGTCTGGACTTCATCCAGGCTGCGGGAGACGTTTTCTTCGGCAATATCACCAAACTGGAAGCCCGGCAGCGCAGCAACCGCATCGCGCAGCGGGCGCAGGAACAGTTTCCCCTGCAGCTGATTGCCGCTGGCCGGGGCGCCATACAGATAGGCGCCGGCAACGTTAAAGTGCACATCGGCATCCATGGCCAGCGGTCTATTTTGCGGCGTCAGATTCAGCGCCATACGCTCAGGCATAAAATCTTCAACGTGGAAATCCCACTCGCGCGGCTGATTGTCGCCGGTGCTGGCGCGGATATGCCACATACCGGTCGCCGCCCCACTATCAAGCGGCCAGGTAAACTGATACAGACCGTTGAGCGGTTTGCTGACCAGCGAGCGGATCACCTGACCATCCGGCTGCACCACCTCGAACTTCACCGGCTGCTCGGCCAGCGGTTTGCCGTCGCCGTCACGGAGCAGCGCGTTAAGGATCACCGTTTCTCCCGGACGATAAAGATCGCGCGGACCAAACATAAAGAGCTGCTTGCTGAATCCCGGAGCGCCGGCAATCGAGAACTCGGCCAAATCCAGTGCGGGAAGTTTGAGATCCAGCAGGGTGGTCTGCCCGTCTTTTCGCGCCAGCAGCAGCGCCGCGTCTTTATCATCGTTTTGCAGGGTAACATGCCCCTGGGCGTCGCTTTTCGCCTCGGCGAGGGTTTGCCCTTTCGTATTCAGCAACTGCACATCGATACCCGATTGCGCCGCACCGTCTTCGAGGCTCTGGGTAAAGACATCCAGCCGGTTGTGATAACGGTGCGCCGACACGCCGATATCGCTCAGCGTAAACAGCGTTGCGGCGTTGCTATAGCTGTAGCGTCCCGCCGGATTCATCACCGCTACGTAAACACCCGGCTGCTGCAACGGCTTAATATCCGCCAGCGGCAGCAGCAGTTTCTCCCGCGTGTTGCGCGCCGGATTGAGATCGAAACGCCCGGTATAGACCAGATCGGCCATTTTCAACAGCTCGTCAGACTCCCAGTTACTCAATGAGTTACGGTATTCCCATTGGCTGACGAAAGCGGACAGCGACTCCGGCTTGATACGGAAAAAGTTTACGTCGACGTTATCGACGTTCAGCGCCATCACCGGCAGCCCGGCGACCACTTTGCCCGGCAGCAGCGAACCGCGGCTGGCGAAGCCAATACTCGGGGCAATGTCGCGGGTCGCGATGGTTTTTTCAAAATGGGTGTCAAAGGTGGCGGCGTTCAGCGCGCTCAGCGTCGGGTCAACGGAGACAATCAGTTCGCGTTTCGGCTCAAGATGGCGCAAGCGTAGCTCTTTCAGATTCGGCGCCAGTTCCCATGCGCCGTCAACCTTGCCGCTTTTTTTGTCGACAAGATGCACGCTGCGGGAGAAATCCTGATCGGGATTAAGCGGCACAGAGAAGGTGAGCACCATCGCCGCCGCGCCGTCCAGCTGGATTTCCGAGGCATCAAGCAGCGTCAGCGCCTTACCTTTGCTTTTTTCCGCCAGCGCCGCCAGTTGGGTGCTATCGAGCTTTGCCCCGCCTTTGTCTGCAGAGGAAGAGGCGGCCGGTGCGACGGCCTGCGGTTTACCGCTGTCATCACAGGCGGTCAGCGATAGTGCAGTCAGTAGCGCCAGAGACAATGCCGCTAAACGAAATGGTTTCATCCTTTAACCCCTCGGCCGAAAGACCGGATACCAACAGTGAACACAGTATTATGCGCCAACGACGGAATTACCAATAGCCACCATAATAGAATCTGGCTAAGCCTATTTTAAGGAACGTCGCGGCGTCGCAACTCCGGTGCTCTGAGCTTGTCAGCCGTCGGGAAAACGTCGACAATTCATTGAATGATGGATAATAAAACGGAGGCCCCCCATGTCCACCTCGTTTTTTGTCGCCGCCGACTGGCTGGCGGAACATATTGATGACCCGGAAATTCAGATTATCGATGCGCGAATGGCGCCGGCAGGTCAGGAAGCCCTGCGTGATATGGATGCGGAGTATCGCGCGGGTCATATTCCCAACGCCGTATTTTTCGATATCGAAGCCCTGTCGGATCACACCAGCCCGCTGCCGCATATGATGCCGCGCGCGGAGGCTTTTGCCGTGGCGATGCGCGAACTGGGGGTCAGCAGCGATAAACATCTGGTGGTTTACGATGAAGGCAATCTCTTCTCAGCCCCGCGCGCCTGGTGGATGCTGCGCACATTTGGCGTCGAAAATGTCTCGATTCTCGCCGGCGGCCTGGCCGGCTGGCAGCGCGATGAACTGCCGCTTGAGCAGGGAGTTCCCGAGATTCCGGAAGGCGAATTTGACGGACGCTTCGATCCGGAAGTGATCAAACGGCTGACCGATGTGCTGCTGGTTAGCCATGAGGGATCGGCGCAGATCGTCGATGCGCGTCCGGCCGGGCGTTTTAATGGCCTGGTGGATGAGCCTCGTCCGGGGCTGCGTCGTGGCCATATTCCCGGCGCGCTCAACGTACCGTGGACCGATCTGGTGATTAACGGCGAACTGAAAACCGTTGATGAGCTGAATGAGATTTTCATTCGCCAGGGCGTGGATTTCGAGCGACCGATTATCGCCAGCTGCGGCTCCGGCGTCACGGCGGCGGTGGTGGTGCTGGCGCTGACGACGCTGGGCGTCAACGGCGTCTACCTGTATGACGGCTCGTGGAGCGAATGGGGCGCACGTAGCGACCTGCCGATCGAACCGGCGCAATAAGAACAACAGCGGGGGCCTCGGCCCCCGCGGCTTTAGATAATGCGGTTCTGTTTGAAATCGCGCAGGAAACTGCCCCAGCGCTTTTCATAGAATGGCGTGATATGGGCCATCATAAAATGACTGATCCCCTTTTCACCTTCAACCACCTGACAGATATCAATCGGCTCATCACCCGGTAACGTATCGGTCGCCACGCTGCCTGCCGCCTGGATCACCTCTTCGATATCGCCTTCTGCTTCAATCCCGATCAGCAGGTTTGCCGGCGCATCAGCGCTATCTTTAATTGAGCACAGAAACGCCCGTCTGACGGTCTTCATCGTTTTAAACAGCGTCGTCAGCGAATCAATCATCTGCGCCGGTGGCTCGGCGACTTCAGACAACAACAAAGATTCGCCGCCTTCGAGCACGGTTTGGGTGCTGAGCGGGCTGCCCTCTTCCCCCAGCAGATGGCGGATCTCATTGGGCATAAACTCTTTACCGGTTGCCAGCTTCGCATTGAGGAACAGCGTTTCGCCGAGCGTCATCGCAAACAGCGTCCGGGCCGGCATCACCACAAACGATTGTTCATCTTCCACCGCCTGCTGCAGCGCTTCCAGAGAAGTGAAAAACGGTATCACCGAGGCGCCATCGTCTTTCTCCCAGTGCTGCAGATCGACGGCGCTCTCTTCGACAATCTGTTCGCCTTCCGCCGCCGCCCCCGGAACCCACACGGTGGATTCCAGCAGCGTACGGAAAAATGCGGGGCGGTGGCCCGGCTCGGTCGCCGCCTTTTCCAGCAGAGTTTCTAATTCATTTTTAGTTTCGGACATAGTTTGGCTACTTCACAATTGCCCGCTTGCGCGGGCCTACGGGTTCTGTAGGCCGGGTAAGCGTAGCGCCACCCGGCAAAAAAGATTACTCAGCCGTCAGCAGGTTCGCTATGGTACGTACGCCGAGGCCGGTGGCGCCGGCAGACCACTGCTCAACCGCCGCTTTGCGGTAGGTCGCCGAGCAGTCGATGTGCAGCCAGCCCTGATGATAATTTTCAACGAAATGCGACAGGAAACCGGCTGCGGTGCTGGCGCCAGCCGGATAGGCTGCGCTGCCGGTGTTGTTCAGCTCGGCGAAGTTAGACGGCAGTTGACCACGGTGGAACTCGGCCAGCGGCAGGCGCCAGAAGGCTTCATTTTCCGCCTGCGCGCTCGCCAGCAGACGGTTAGCCAGCGGGTCATCAAAGCTGAACAGCGCGTGGTAGTCATTACCGAGCGCGGTTTTCGCCGCCCCGGTCAGGGTCGCGGCATCGATGATCAGCTCAGGTTTCTGCGCCGAGGCGTCAATCAGACCATCCGCCAGCACCAGACGGCCTTCAGCGTCGGTGTTCATGATTTCCACGGTCTTGCCATTGCGGTAGCGAATGATGTCGCCCAGTTTAAAGGCGTTACCGCTGATCAGGTTGTCTGCACAGCACAGATACAGCTTCACGCGTTTGTTCAGGCCGCGGGTAATCGCGAACGCCAGCGCGCCGGTAACCGTTGCCGCGCCGCCCATATCGGACTTCATCGAATCCATAAACGCGCTTTGTTTGATGCTGTAGCCGCCGGAATCGAAGGTGATACCTTTGCCGACCAGGCAGGCATGCACCGGAGCTTCTTTATCACCGGTTGGGTTGTAATCCAGCGCCAGCAGTACCGGCGGCCGCTCGGAGCCGCGGCCAACGGTATGCAGGCCAAGGTAGCCCTGCTCGCGCAGGTCTTCACCTTTCGTGATACGGTAAGTCACGTTGTCGCAGGCGACGCTGCACAGCAGATCGACGGCGCGCTGAGCCAGCTGTTCCGGACCGAGCTCTTCCGCCGGCGCGTTAATGGTATCCCGCACCCAGTCAATAATCGTCAGGCGATTGTCCAGCTCGCTTTTCTGCACGTCGTCCAGCGCCGGCCATTCCACCTTGCGGCTGCCTTTCGGCCCTTTGTAGCCGGCCCAGAATGCCCACGCGCGGTCGGTATTCCAGCCTTCGCCGCTCAGCGCAACGTGTTTGATCCCCATCCCGTCGACTTTACGCGCCGCACGCTGAATCAAACCGAGATCGTCTTTACCGTTCAGATGCAGGGTGATGCCGTCATTATTAATGCTGTAAGCCGCTTTTTCTCCCCAGCGCGCGTCGGCGGGTTGGGTCGTCAGCGTAATCCTCATGGCTTCGGTCATTTTATCTTTATCCTTATTTGGCAAAAGGGCCGCCAAAAGGCAGCCCATATTATTTTCCGATGTTTCACGCTGCAGGAGAAGGCGGTCAGCCGCTCATTCGCCGGGCCCACAGATGACTGTGTGGCGGGAGTGAGCAAACATGAACCACGCATCTGCAGCGTGAAGCATGTTGCGGAAATTATTCTGCTTCATCTAACCAGACTAGCAGAATCGCCTCCAGAATTTTTTCATTGGATGCGGTCGGATTGTCATCAAAATCTTCCAGCTCGCAAATCCACTGATGCATATCGGTGAAGCGAACGGTTTTCGGGTCGAGATCCGGGAAGGCGTCATACAGCGCTTCGCCAATTTCACGACTATCGGTCCATTTCAGTCCCATATTAATGCTCGCGTGCGTGGTTGATAGTATAACGCGGGATCTCGACGACCAGATCATCGTGGGTCACGCGCGCCTGGCAGCTCAGACGGCTGTCGGGCTCCAGCCCCCAGGCCTTATCCAGCATATCATCTTCATCTTCGGTACTTTCGGCCAGCGAGTCAAAACCTTCACGCACGATGCAGTGGCAGGTGGTGCAGGCACAGGATTTTTCGCAGGCGTGTTCAATCTCAATGCCGCTACGCAGAGCAGCATCCAGAATGGTCTCACCGATCTCAGCTTCCACAACTACGCCATCCGGGCACAGGTCCTGATGGGGCAGAAAAACAATCTTTGGCATATTAAACCTCGTCCACGGATTGGCCTTTCAGCGCAGTACGGACCGACTGGTCCATGCGGCGTGCGGCAAATTCCTGGGTTTGTGTGTCTGTATTTTTAATCGCATCTTTAATCGCGTCGGCGTCATCGCCTGCGGCAACCGCACGCAGCTGCGCCGTTGCTTCATCGATAGCCTGACGTTCTGCGGCGCTTAGCAGCGCGGCATCGGCGGCCAGCGCACTTTCCAGGCTCTCAAGAACGCGCGCGGCTTCCACTTTTTGCTCGGCCAGCATACGCGCCTTGATATCCTGTTCGGCGTGACTCATCGAATCTTTAATCATGGTGGCGATTTCGCCGTCGGTCAGACCGTAGGAGGGCTTGACCTGAATGGAGGCTTCGACGCCGGTCGATTTCTCCATCGCGGTCACGCTCAGCAGGCCATCGGCGTCCACCTGGAAGGTGACGCGAATGTGCGCTCCGCCCGCCGGTAACGCCGGAATACCACGCAGCGCAAAACGCGCCAGCGAACGGCAGTCCTGCACCAGTTCGCGCTCACCCTGCATGACGTGGATAGACATCGCCGTCTGACCATCTTTAAAGGTGGTGAACTCCTGCGCACGCGCCACCGGAATCGTGGTGTTGCGCGGAATCACTTTCTCCACCAGGCCGCCCATCGTCTCCAGCCCTAAAGAGAGCGGAATAACGTCGAGCAACAGGAGTTCGCTATCGGGTTTGTTGCCCACCAGGATATCGGCCTGAATCGCGGCGCCAATGGCCACCACTTTGTCCGGATCGATAGTGGTCAGCGGCGTGCGGCCAAAGAACTCACCGACGCGCTCACGAACCAGCGGCACGCGGGTTGAACCGCCGACCATGACCACTTCCAGTACCTCTTCCGCCGCCACGCCCGCATCTTTCAGCGCGCGACGGCAGGCTAACAGCGTGCGTTTCACCAGCGGCGCAATCAGCTCGTTAAACTGGTCACGGGTAATAGCGCCTTGCCAGCCGCCGACGTTAACGCTGACGGAATCGGCATCGCTGAGGGCAATTTTCGCCGCGATGGCCGCATCCAGGAGTTCACGTTGCAGGCGATTGTCGCTACGATCGCTCAGCCCGGCCAGTTCACGGAGATAATCCGCCAGCAGATGGTCAAAGTCATCGCCGCCCAGCGCGGAATCCCCGCCGGTGGCCAGCACTTCAAATACGCCGCGGCTTAAGCGCAGCACCGAAATATCAAAGGTGCCGCCGCCGAGATCGTAAACCGCGATCACCCCTTCCTGACCGGAGTCCAGGCCGTAGGCAATGGCCGCAGCGGTCGGTTCGTTCAACAGGCGCAATACGTGCAGACCGGCCAGACGCGCGGCGTCTTTGGTGCCCTGGCGCTGAGCATCGTCAAAATAGGCCGGGACGGTAATCACTACGCCGTCGAGTTCGCCGGACAGCGCTTCCGTTGCCCGGGCGGCCAGCGCCTTCAGGATGTCGGCGGAGACGCGAACCGGGTTGAGCAGACCGCCGGCGGTCTGAATCATCGGCAGACCATTTTCGCTGGCCTGCAGTTGGTAAGGCAGATGGGGATAACGAGTCTGGATATCGGCCAGCGAGCGCCCCATCATCCGTTTCACGGAACTGATGGTATTAACCGGGTCGAGGGCTGCATTGTGTCGGGCATCGTAACCGACACTCAGGCCAGATTCATGGTAGTTCACCACGGAAGGCAGCAGGTAGCGCCCCTGATGGTCGGGCAGAGTTTCGGCCTGACCGCTACGCACGGTAGCGACCAGAGAATTGGTGGTGCCCAGGTCAATACCCGCCGCCAGACGACGCTGGTGCGGCGCGGCACTCAGACCAGGCTCACTAATTTGTAATAAGGCCATAATTGCTTCCGAAAATTAAAAATCGAGCAGCTTTTCTTCGAGTTGTTCTGCAACGCTCTGAAGTTTATCGAGAAAACGCAGTTTACGCACGGTATCCGCCGCCGCGTCCCACGTCTCGCTATTTAATTGTTCGACAACCTGCTGATGACGAACGTCGTACATCCCCTTCACGCGTTTGATAAATGCCGCCAGACGTTCTTCATCCTGCGATTTTTCAATCTCATCCAGCTCTTCACGCAGCTCCAGCTGTTCCATCAGAAAGGCGGTATCGCGCACGGTGTGCTGTTCGCTGGCTAAGTCATAGCCATGGAGCGAAAGGAGATATTCGGCGCGGGTCAGCGGATGACGGAGCGTTTGCCACGCCTGATTGATCGTTGCGGATTGCTGCACGGAGGCGAGCTGTTCGGCCGCGCTCGCGCTGGCGAACTTGTCGGGATGATACTGGCGCTGCAAATCCTGGTACCGGACAGCCAGCTGTTCTTGCGAAAGGGTATAACTGACCGGTAACCCGAAGAGGGTGAAATAGTCCATAGTAACCTCAGGGTTAACGAGATAAAGCAAACCCCACTCACGATTCACCGCGGTGGGGTCCTCTACCCGTGCACATCGGGCCGCCTCTGCGTGGGCTGTCGTCGCTTACCCGCTGGGCCGACTGCTGTCAGCCTCCGGGATTCACGCGTTTACCGCCCTGATGCGGCCGGAAATACGTCGGATAGTGTCGGGATTATACGTTAAAGCTTTCGCCGCAACCGCACTCATCTTTCACATTCGGGTTGGTGAATTTAAACCCTTCGTTCAGGCCTTCTTTGACGAAGTCCAGCTGAGTGCCGTCGAGGAACTGCAGGCTTTTGCCGTCGATCACTACCTTGACGCCTTTATCTTCAAACACGGTGTCTTCTGCCGCCGGCTCGTCAACAAATTCCAGCACGTAGGCCATACCTGAGCAGCCGGAAGTGCGGACACCTAAGCGCAGACCGAAGCCTTTGCCACGGTTGGCCAGGAAGGAATTAACTCGCGACGCTGCGCTGTCGCTAAGAGTAATCGACATACAATAACCTCTTAATTATTTCGCTTCACGTTTGCTTTTATAATCCGCAATCGCGGCTTTAATCGCGTCTTCCGCCAGGATGGAGCAGTGAATTTTCACCGGCGGCAGTTCCAGCTCATCGGCGATATCGGTGTTCTTGATAGCCTGAGCTTCGTCCAGAGATTTCCCTTTCACCCATTCGGTAACCAGGGAGCTGGAGGCGATAGCAGAACCGCAACCATAGGTCTTGAAGCGCGCGTCTTCAATGATACCTTCATTGTTGACTTTAATCTGCAACTTCATCACGTCGCCGCACGCCGGTGCGCCAACCATGCCGCTGCCGACGCTGTCGTCGCTGTTGTCAAAAGAGCCGACGTTGCGCGGATTCTCGTAATGATCGATAACTTTTTCGCTGTATGCCATGATGAATTCTCCTTATACCCTACCGATTAATGATGTGACCATTCGATGCTGTTCAGATCTACGCCCTGTTTGAACATATCCCACAGCGGAGAAAGGTCGCGCAGACGGCCGATGGATTTACGAACCAGATCAATGGTGTAGTCAATCTCTTCTTCGGTAGTGAAGCGACCTAAAGAGAAACGGATAGAACTGTGTGCCAGTTCGTCAGTCATGCCCAGTGCGCGAAGCACATAGGACGGCTCAAGGCTTGCGGAGGTGCAAGCAGAACCGGAGGAAACGGCCAGGTCTTTCAGCGCCATAATCAGCGACTCGCCTTCAACATAGTTGAAGCTGACGTTGAGAATGTTCGGTGCGCCCTGCTCGAGGTCACCGTTGAGGTAAACCTCTTCCATATCTTTTACGCCGTCCCACAGACGGTTACGCAGACCGCGCAGACGCGCCATCTCGGTTTCCATCTCTTCTTTCGCGATACGGTAAGCTTCACCCATACCGACGATCTGGTGGACTGGCAGAGTACCGGAACGCATGCCGCGCTCGTGACCGCCGCCGTGCATCTGCGCTTCAATGCGGATACGCGGTTTGCGACGAACGTACAGTGCGCCAATACCTTTAGGACCATAAATTTTGTGACCCGAGAAGGACATCAGGTCAACTTTCAGCTGGCTCAGATCGATAGGCAGTTTGCCCACGCTCTGGGTGGCGTCAACGTGGTAGATGATGCCACGCGCGCGGCACAGTTCGCCGATGGTGGCGATATCCTGCACAACGCCGATTTCGTTGTTCACGTGCATGATGGAGACCAGGATGGTGTCGTCACGCATCGCGGCTTCCAGTTCTTTCAGATCGATAATCCCGTTGCGCTGCGGCGCCAGGTAGGTGACCTCGAAACCTTCACGCTCCAGCTGGCGACAGGTATCCAGAACCGCTTTATGCTCGGTTTTGCTGGTGATAATGTGCTTGCCTTTTTTCTGATAAAAGTTGGCAGCACCTTTAATCGCCAGGTTGTCGGATTCCGTTGCACCGGAGGTAAAGACGATTTCACGCGGATCGGCACCGACCAGTTCAGCAATCTGATTACGGGCGATATCTACCGCCTCTTCAGCCTGCCAACCGAAACGGTGTGAACGAGAGGCCGGGTTACCAAAGGTCCCGTCCAGGGTCAGGAACTGCATCATTTTCTCGGCAACACGCGGGTCCACCGGCGTTGTTGCGGAGTAATCGAGGTAAATCGGTAATTTCATTGCTCTTTAACTCCGTACATCACTCAATGCAAGGAACCAGGCAACCGGCTTGATGTACGACCGGGGACACGGGATGTCGCAACATCCCGGCCTGATTCTGAAATCTCTTTTTTATCGTTTTTACTCTGACTATTTCAGCCTGCTGCAGCGGAGCCGCAAGCTGAAACAAGACGAGTATTATGCACGCAGCTTGACGTCAATTGCGTCCTGAGTGCGGGTATTGCGCTGGGATTCATGGCTATGCTGACGACCTGAAACATCGAGGATTTCCTGGTTATTCACCAGTTCACCCAGGGTGATATTGTTCAGGAAGCCGGTCAGACGTTCGCTCAGGTCGCGCCACAGCGCGTGGGTCAGGCATTTATCGCCGCCCTGGCAGCCGCCTTTACCCTGACAGCGGGTCGCGTCAACCGATTCGTCTACTGCGCTGATCACTTCGCCTACGGCGATGCTGCCAGCTTCTTTACCTAACAAATAACCGCCGCCTGGGCCACGAACGCTGGATACCAGACCATTTTTACGCAGGCGGGAAAACAGCTGTTCCAGATAGGACAGCGAGATTCCCTGACGTTCAGAAATATCAGCCAACGGAACCGGGCCCGATTCAGAGTTGAGCGCAACGTCCAGCATCGCGGTCACAGCATAACGCCCTTTAGATGTCAGTCTCATGTCTTACTTAACCTCAAACTCGCCCCTGCCCGGGCTTTTTATTAATATGGGTATTGCATAGCAGGGCCAAGTCTGACATTCCCGAGTAATTTGGTCAACTATTTACTTGACTGTTTTAGTCAGGTATTTAACCATCCGTGCGGTCTGTATTTGCCCGGCGGCGCTACGCTTGCGCGGGCCTGTGGCAATGCAGGCCAGGTAAGCCAGAGCCGCCCCCGTCAAGGGATGCAGACGCTTACTTCTCTTTCTTTAATTGATCGATAGACGCCAGCATACCACGCAGGATATTCAGCTCCTGGCTTTCCGGACGCGCGCGGGTAAACAGACGACGCAGTTTGTTCATCACCTGTCCCGGGTGGCTGGCGCGAATAAAACCGGTAGCAAGCAGGGTTTGCTCGAGGTGGCCATAGAAACGTTCTAAATCATCAACCAGCGGATACGGCGTCTCTTCGTGCTCTGCTGCCGGTTCGTCCTGTTCCTGGGTGGCCAGCCACGCCATACGTACTTCGTAGGCGATAACCTGCACCGCCATTGCCAGGTTCAGCGAGCTGTATTCCGGGTTTGCGGCAATAGCCACGTGATAGTGACATTTCTGCAGTTCATCGTTGGTCAGCCCAACGCGTTCGCGGCCAAAGACCAGTGCGACCGGCGCATGCTGCCCTTCCGCCACGCTCTTCAGACCGCACTCGCGCGGGTCAAGCATCGGCCACGGCAGAGTACGTGAACGGGCACTGGTCCCCACCACCAGGCTGCAGCCGGCCAGGGCTTCATCCAGGGTATCAACGATCTGCGCGTTACCAATCACATCACTGGCGCCAGCGGCCAGCGCGATAGCCTGAGAGTCAGGTTTAACCAGCGGGTTAACCAGCCACAGGTTGGTTAATCCCATGGTTTTCATTGCCCGGGCGACGGAGCCCATGTTTCCGGTATGTGATGTTTCTACCAGTACAATTCGAATATTTTGTAGCATTATGGTTCTTCGGCTAAAGATTATTCACGCATGCTATCATAAAACGGAGACATAGGCAGATTTCACTGTTACTATGTGCGCCGTTTTTTCCCGTTCTTTAACATCCAGTGAGAGAGACCGATGCATCCGATGCTGAACATCGCCGTGCGCGCAGCGCGCAAGGCGGGTAATTTAATTGCCAAGCACTACGAAACCCCAGACTCCGTAGAAACGAGCCAGAAAGGCAGCAATGATTTTGTGACCAACGTCGATAAAGCAGCTGAAGCGCTGATTATTGAAACCATTCGCAAATCTTACCCGCAGCACACCATTATCACCGAAGAAAGCGGTGAACACGCAGGTGAAGATCAGGATGTTCAATGGGTTATCGATCCACTGGATGGCACCACCAACTTCGTCAAACGTCTGCCGCACTTCTCTGTTTCTATCGCCGTACGCATCAAAGGCCGTACTGAAGTCGCGGTGGTTTACGATCCAATGCGTAACGAACTGTTCACGGCTACCCGTGGTCAGGGCGCACAGCTGAACGGTTACCGTCTGCGCGGTAGCAACGCTCGCGACCTGGATGGCACGATTCTGGCGACCGGCTTCCCGTTCAAAGCAAAACAGCACGCGACGGCGTACATGAATATTCTCGGTAAGCTGTTTACCGAGTGTGCTGATTTCCGCCGCACCGGTTCTGCTGCTCTGGATCTGGCTTACGTGGCCGCAGGCCGCGTTGACGGTTATTTTGAAATCGCGCTGAAACCATGGGATTTTGCGGCAGGCGAGCTGATTGCTCGTGAAGCAGGCGCGCTGGTCTGCGATTTCACCGGCGGCCACAACTACATGCATACCGGCAACATCGTTGCCGGTAATCCGCGTGTCGTTAAAGCTATGCTGGCGAATATGCGTGACGAACTGAGTGAAGCGCTGAAGCGTTAATCGTTCTCCCCTCCCCCGGTTCACGGGGGAGGGGATTCTTCAAAATGGTCGTAAGCCCCCACCAACAGGCGCCGCACTGCTCCACATCACCAGCGCCGCAACCAGTAAAATCACACCGCCCGACAATGCCAGCGTCGCCCAACCAACGTGTTGCCACAGCGGTGGCGTCTTATTGCCGCTGAGCTTAACGGCCAGCTGCCGGAAACCATGAACCAGCAGCGCCAGCGCGCTAATGGTCAACGACGTGCCTGCTGCCATCGCCAGCGCCGCCGCCATTCCCCAGTTAAATACGCCAATCACTTTACTAAACAGCAGGACCATAATCGCCCCGGAACAGGGCCGCATCCCCATCGAAAGGATAATGACCAGCCGCGCGCGCCAGTCATCGCCGCCCTGTAGCTGTTCCGGTGCGGGCATATGCTGATGTCCGCATCCGCACTGCGCATGATGAATGTGGTGCGGCGTAAATGCGATAAACGTCGGTCGTCGCAGTACCGAGCGTAGCTTTTTTACCGCCCGCCAGCACAACAGCAGGCCCAGCGCCCCCACCAGCAGATAGCTGCCTTTCTCCAGCCAGAAGCTGCTGAGGTGCAGCTGTCTGGCCGGTAGCTGCAGGAGGGTTAACACCACCACGACCAGCGCAATCGCCACTACGCCCTGCAGGAGCGAGGCCGCCAGGGTCAGCATGATACTGGATTTAAGTTTTGCCGGATGTGTTGCCAGCCAGGTGGTAATCACGATCTTGCCATGCCCAGGCCCCAGGGCGTGCAGCACACCGTAGATAAAACTGAACGCCAGCAGCGATAATCCCGCCGCTGAAGGGTTGTCCGCAACCGCTTTCAGCAGACGGCTGAGCTCAAGATTCAACGCCCGCTGCCAGACGGCGCTTTGCAGCAAGACCTGCGGCCAGGCCTGCCACAGCCAGATCCCCGCCGCGGTTGCCAGCAGCAAAAAAAGCGCCAGCGGCCACATCTGGCGCAGACGCGAAGTGCGTGCGGTGTGAGAGAAAATTACGGACATGTCAGCGTCACCTTCTGCGCAAAGTAGGTTCCCAGCGCCATATCTTCCGGCGGCGCGTCGGCTTTATCGAGAGACTGGGCAAAAGCCGCCATTTTTTCATTCGGTTCCGGCGTGACCACCTTAACCTTGCACGTCGTACTCAAGGCGGCGGGCAACGTGACATCGCTCGCGTTGTCATAGTGCATATCGACATAATAGGTCGGGTCAAATGTCGATAACGTCAGCGTTTGTCCGGCCAGCGGCTGAGGCTTTGCCAGCGGCAGGGTAAACGTCAGCACCGCCTGGTGCCCCTCGCGTTCGAGACCATAGCCATCAGGTCGATTATCAAACTTCACCCGCTGGCCGTTATGCCATAGCTCGCTGAAATAATGCTGGCCGAGCACATTGGCCATCACTTCCGCCGCCAGTTTTTTCCACACCTCATCCCCTGGCTTTGCTTTCCCCGCATCGTAGAGCAAGTCTGCCGAAGTGATTTCATCCATCATCCAGCGCATTTTAAAACCGGTGAGCAGCCCGTTGTCCGCCACGACTTCCGTTTTCAGGCTAATGAAGCTATGCGGGTGCGCTAGCACACTAAATGATAAAACCATGAAAAATGCCGCACTGGTGCATTGTTTCACTCTCTTCATCCGATCCTCACGTGAAAAATTCTGTGAACTTAGCCAGCAATCCTGACGTAAAGGCGCCGAACTGCCCTGATCTCCATTCATCCATTAGCTATTCTTAGCAAAAACCCTAACTGGAACTCACCAGATGATGACCGTCATTGAACCACCATCTGCGCTTTCCAGTCCACAGCGCCGTAGCCAGGTACTGCTGATGTTTTATCTGCCCGGGCAACCGGTGACGCCAGAACGGCTTAGCCACATCAACCAGGTTGATGAGTCAACGGCCCGGCAGGATATCGCAGAGACCGCACGCGAAATTCAGCGTTACCACCGACTGACCCTTTCGTCACAGGTGGACGGCAGCTACCGGATTGAAGGTGCTGTCATCGATCAACGTCTGTGTCTGCTGCACGGTCTGCGGCGGGCATTACGTCTATGCCCGCATTTTATCGCCCACCATTTTACGCCGGCATTAAAAACGCAGCTTAAACTACAGGGCATTGCGCGGACGCTGTATGACGACACCAACCTGCAGGCGCTGGTCAACCGCTGCTCGCGGATGCTCAACCGGCAGTTTGACTGTCGCGATGTTCATTTCCTGCGTCTGTATCTGCAATATTGCCTGCTGCAGCATCATCTTGGACTCACCCCGGATTTTACCTATGAGCAGCAGCGCTGGACGCAACAAGCGGTGGAGTTCACTCTCGCCCAGGAGATCGTTCGCCACTGGCAACGCCGGGTCGCCAGCGCGCCGCACGCGGGCGAACAGCTGTTCCTGACGCTGCTCTTTATGTTGTTGAAAACGCCCGATCCCATCCGCGACGGCCATCACCAGGATCGGCGGCTACACCTGGCAATCGACCGCCTGATTCATCGTTTCCAGGATCTGGCAGGCCGGCCGTTCAGTGATGACCAGGGACTTAGCGATCAGCTTTATATTCATTTGTCGCAGGCGCTCAACCGTAGCGTTTTCGCTATCGGTATTGATAACGCGCTGCCGGAAGAGATTAGCCGTCTCTACCCGCGGCTGATGCGCACGACCCAGGCCGCGCTCAGCGAGTTTGAAGCGACGTACGAGATTACGTTTAATCAGGAAGAGGTGGGACTGATCGCGGTGATTTTTGGCGCATGGCTGATGCAGAAAAGCGATCTGCATGAAAAACAGGTCGTGCTGCTCACCCATGATAATCCCGTTCTTGAACAGGCGCTTGAACTCCAGCTGCGCGAACTGACGCTGCTGCCGCTGAATATTAAATATCAAAGCGTGCAGGCTTTTGAGAAGGAAGGCGCGCCCAAAGGCGTGGCGCTGGTCGTCACCCCTTACGCCACCGCGTTACCGCTGTTTTCACCGCCGCTGTTTCACACTGAAGAGATGTTCAGCGATCACCAGCGGCAGCATATTTGCAAAATGCTCGAGGATTAGGCAACCGCTTTTGGCCGCAGCACCAGCGCCGGGAGGGCCACCAGCGCCATCACCCAGAAGACCCCCTGATGCAGGTGCTGATAGAGGAAGCCAGCGAAAACCGTCATGACCGCAATGCTGCCGCCCATCGCCACGGCAGAATAGACCGCCTGCAGGCGTATCACTTCGCTGCCCTGGCGCGCGGAGATATAGCGCATCGCCGCCAGGTGGCAGACCGTAAAGGTGCCGCAGTGCAAAATCTGCGTGACGATAAGCCATGGAAGAGCCGTGGTCGCGCCCATCAGCGTCCAGCGAATCAGACCGCACACTGCCGAAAGCAGCAGCAGCTCCCGGGCACTGAAGCGACTGAATACTTTTTTACTCAGTGCAAAGATAACCACTTCCGCCACCACGCCCAATGACCATAAATAGCCCACGGCAGAGGCAGAGTAACCGGCTTCCTGCCAGTAAATCGCGCTGAAGCCGTAGTAGGCGGCATGCGCCCCCTGAAGCAGACAGACGCAGGCGAGAAAACGCCAGCTTTGCCGTATCAGCGACAACCAGGCCGCCACCCCCGCCGCTTCCTGATGACGAGACTCCCCTTGCGGCATCACCGAGGGTTTCAGCAGCATCCCCAGCAGCATAGAAGCAACGCCGAGGCTGAGCAGCAGCAGAATCGCCCGATAGTCAAACAGGCTGACCAGCTTACCGGTAAGCGCCGAACCGATAACAAACGCCACCGACCCCCACAGACGCACGCGCCCGTAGTCCATGGTTATCTGTTTTTGCCAGGTGTTGGCCAACGCATCGGTCAACGGCACCAGCGGAGAGAAAAAGAGGTTGAACCCCACGATCACCACCGCCAGCCAGGCTACGTGGTTCCCGGCCCAAAAGGCCAGGGCAAACAAGAGCACCAGTAACGCGAGGATCCGCAGGGCGGAAATCAGCCGGGAGGGATCGCTGACCCGCGGCGCGATAAGCAGGCTTCCCAGGAAACGGGCCACCAGCCCGGCGCCCAACAGCATGCCGATGGTTTCCGGCGTTAAGCCTGTTCCCGCCAGCCAGACGCTCCAGAAAGGCAAGAAAATACCGTAGCTGAAAAAATAGGTGAAGTAACTAAGCGCCAACCAGCGCGTGGAGTGCAAGACCATGATTCCCTCCCGAATGGAGTCGATAGTCTGGCGATAAAGCATGAATGCCGCAAGGTGAAGTTTACCTGCCCGTTTCCGGGCAGGTCGGGCTTAAAGCGCACGAACTTTCAGCACCATTTTTTGCCGCATGCTTTCACCGCGTGCCAGCACGGTTAGCTGGCCAAATCCCGGACGATGATGATCGTCAGGCGCGTGGCTCATCGGCTCAAAACAGAAGAAATCAAATTTATAGCCTTTATCAAACGCCGGTTCGGACACAAAAACAAAATAGCATGGCGCCGGCGGCTCGGTGGTCATGGAGAGTTGGTACCCCAGTTCCGGTTGCCGGATCGTCGCGATGCCATCCCAGCCGGAGAACCCATTATTCACCCAGTGCTCGGGCAGCGGCGCGGGCTGATTGAAATCCAGTTCCTGCGGCAAACTCTCCTGATACTCTCCGGTGAGCCAATGTTCTTTCTCCAGCCAGTAACCCGTGGTCCGTGCCTGCACCCGCGTCTCCTGTGACAGCGGCAGATAGGGATGCCATCCCAGGCCAAACGGCAGGGCGTCGCCATCATTCGTCACGCACAGTTCCACCTCAACGCCGCTCTCGCTTAGGGTAAAGCGCTGCTGCGCGGTATAGTGATAGACCCCCTGGCGGTGAATATACTCTAGCGTGAGGTGCGTGGGAGATTGATCCATACAGCGCCAGCTATTCAACCAGCCGTCGCCGTGAAGATAGTGGCTATCCCACTCCACGTTTGGCGCCAGCCGGCGCTCCCCAGCCGGCGAAGAAAACTGATTACCACTCACCCGGTTGCCAAACGGCACCAGCGGAAAGCAAGAGGACTCCACCGCCACGCCGCTATTCAGACCAGGGCGCAGCACCGGTATCGTTTTCCCCTGATGCTGCCACCATAACCCCTCGATCGCGCCGCCGCGCTCCGCAACCTGCAGCCGTACCCGATCGTTATCCAGTGTAAAAAGCGTCATCATGGCTCCTTAATCGGGGAAATTAATCACCACTTTGCCACATTTACCGCTGGCCATCAGCGCGTAGGCCTCCCCCGCCTGGGCAAGAGAAAAACGATGGGTAATCGCGCTATGCGGCCACAGTTTCCAGTCGGTCAGATCGCGAGCGCATTTCTCCATATGGAACAAACTGGTCACCCAGGAGCCGATAATACGCCGCTGGTGATGCATCAGATCGGCGCTCACCTCGAACTCAACCTTACCCGTTTCGCCGATGTACACCACTCTTCCCCAATCCGCCGTAGACTGTAATGCCAGTAAACGCCCCGCGGCATTGCCAGAACAATCCAGCGCCACATCCGCGCCGCCCCGCGTCAATTCGGCAATCAGTGCCGGAAGGTTCTCCGTTGTCGCCAGGAAGCCGTTATCCATTACTCCCAGTTGTTTTGCTGTCGCCAGACGATCCGGCAGCATATCGACGCCAATAACGCGTTTTGCACCGCGTCCTTTCGCCAGCATCATCGCCATCATGCCAACAGGCCCTAACCCGACAACCAGAACGTTGTCACTGCCGGAAACCTCGCCACGCAAAATGCCTTCATAGGCGGTACCTACCCCGCAACTAATGAATGCGCCATCTTCATAGCTCAGCGCATCCGGCAGATGAATAAGGTCTTTTTCCTCCGCCAGTAAATATTCTGCATGGCCGCCATCGCGCTGCCAGCCATAGGCCGCTTTGCCCTCTCCGGTGCAGGAGATAGGAAAACCGCGGCGGCAGTTGGAGCAAAAACCGCAGCCGGAAATATGGTAAACCAGCACCCGGTCCCCTGCTTTAAAGTGTCGGCATCCGGCCCCGGTCTCTATAATTTGCCCACAGGGTTCATGGCCATTAATAAAGCCTTGATACAACGGTTTATCCGGCGCGGCGGCGGTACCACGATGCTGATGGTAAATATAATGGACATCACTACCGCATATTCCTGAGGACTTCATTTTAATCAGAACCTGGTTAATCCCCGGGGTTGGCACAGGAACTTCTCGCAGCTCAACGCTTGAGTTCCCTGGTAAAAAAGCAGCTAACATTGTTTTCATAATTCCCTCTAACAAATTAATGAATATTAATGTTTAAATTTACTGTTGCGCTGAGTCAGCAATATATTTGCCAGAACAGCAACCACGATAATTAATCCGCGAACAACCTGCTGGAAGAATGAGTTAATACCCAGAAGCACCAGCCCATTGCCAATAAGGGTAATAACCAGCACGCCTAATAAGGTGCCAAATAGCGAACCGCGGCCGCCGGACAGTGCGGTACCGCCGACCACCACCGCGGCGATAACATCAAACTCGAGGCCATTGGCGGCCCCCGCATTGCCCGAACCAAGACGCGCCGCCAGCAGAATGCCGGTAATCGCCGCCAGCAAACCTGAAAGCGTAAAAATCAAAATACGCACCCGCTTAACGTTAATCCCGCAGAGCTGTGCTGCGGTTGCGTTGCCCCCGGTGGCAAACACGGAACGGCCAAAGGCGGTTTTGCGGCTGATAAAAACAAAGATGACGAACAAAATCAGCATAATTAATGCCGAAACGGGTATGCCAAAGAGCTGCCCGCCAAGCCAGTCCAGCACCTCATTTTCATCAATGGGAACCGGCAGCGCATTGGTCATAAAGAGCCCCATGCCACGTAATGCACTCCATAAACCTAAGGTTGCGACAAAGCTCGGCACGTTGAATACGCCTCGCAGCACGCCAGCGAGAGTCCCTAACGCAGCACCGAGGATCAACACCAGCAGGCAGGCAATACTAAGCGGAACCTGAAACTGCAGCAGAAAAGCCAGACAGACGGAGATAAATGCCACCATCGGACCGACGCTGACATCAATCTCACCGGAGATAATAATGAGCGTCATCGCCCATGCGGCAATACCAATCGTCGCCGCATCGCGCAGCACGTTCATTTGATTGTTTAAAGAAATAAATCCCGGAGCGTTAAATGAAAACACCAGATATAAAATAGCGATCACCACCAGCAGACCAATTTCGTTAATATGACGACTGATAAACTGCTTGGGCGTGGCACGTTTGCCTTGCGGCAGCGTTAATGATGAGGCAGACATCTGTTAATTCCTCAATAAACGTAATAGCTAATGCGTGGATAAAATTGCCGACATTAATTCATCGACATTTACGGGGGCTAAAAGCTCGCGGGTAAATTCACCGTTTTGCAGCAGCAAAATACGATCGCAGACTAAGGGCAGCTCCTCTATTTCACTGGAAATGAATACGACGCTTTTTCCTTCAGCGGCGAGTTCCCTCACAATTCGATAAATCTGCTGCTTAGCTTCGATATCAACTCCGCGCGTAGGCTCATCAAGCAGTAAAATTTCACTTTCGGCGTAAACCCAGCGGCCAATCACCACTTTTTGCTGGTTCCCCCCCGATAACGTCCCGATAGCCGTCTCTGTATTTGCCGCCTTGATCGTCATTCTGCTCATGACGGCGGCGGTCAACTGCTGAATCCGCTGCCAGTTCAGTACGCCACGGCGGCTAACTTTGTGCCGGTTGGTCATCACCGTATTTTCATCTACGCCCAGCAGCGGAATAATGCCCGCTTCCTTACGGTTTTCCGGGGTATAGCCCACGCCACACTTGAGCATCGAGGTATACCGTGGACGCGAAATGTGCACACCATTGAGCGTGATTTCCCCCTCAGCAAACGTTTCTAAGCCGATGATAGCCTTGAGTAGCTCACTACGGCCCGACCCCAGCAACCCGGCGATACCCAGGACTTCGCCACGGTGCAGTGTAAAATTAATCTGCTGAAGTTTAGGTGGATGGCGTAGCCGGGCCACCTGAAGTACCGGGGTTGTCAGTGCGATTTCAGATTTTACCAGCGGAAGATCGATGTGCTCCCTTCCTAACATCAGCGATACGATTTCCTGCGTTGTCGTACTCTCCAGAGTGACATCACCTGCCACCTGGCCATCGCGCATGATGGTGGCGCAAGAGGCGATGCGGCGTATCTCCTCCATTCGATGACTGACATAAATCACGGCAACGCCCAGAGCTGACATTTTCTTTACCGCGTTGATCACCAGTTCGACCTCCGTATTGGCCAGCGAACTGGTTGGCTCATCAAGAATCACCACCTGAGGTTGACCTTTCATCACACGGGCGATTTCTACCAGTTGCTTTTGCGCCGGACTCAGCGTGTCGACCAGCGCATCTGGCGGGACATCAACCCCCAGAGAGGCGAGAGCCTCTGTGGCCTGGCGGACCATGGCGTTTTTGTCGATCGTGCCATTGCGGCGCGGCCACTGGCCAAGACATAGGTTCTCTGCCACCGTTAATCCCTCGACCAGGCTTAACTCCTGGTATACGGCTCTGACGCCCAGCTCCGCTGCCCGACGGGTTAGCGTGGCGTCGTTACCTTCAAGACGAGTCCCGGCCAGCCAAACCTCGCCGCTATCAGGACTTTCGCTTCCAGTCAGCATGCGGATTAAGGTGGACTTTCCCGCGCCATTTTTCCCCAGCAGCGCGCGAACTTCACCTTTTGACAGGGTAAAATCAACGTTATCCAGTGCGACGACGCCAGGATAGCGCTTATTTCCCCTGAGGATCTGTGCCACCGGCACCACCGTGTTTTCTGTTGCCGTCATCGAGTCTTTACCTCAGTTATTCGACAGGGGAATTAAGGCAAGCCATCAACATGCGTAGCCAGCCACTGCTTACCGTCTTCAGATTTGGTATAGGTATCGATAGCCACAGGGATAATTTTATTTGCGGGCGGAGTTTTATTAATCACATTCAGGGTTTGCGCGAAAACGGCGTTACCCATTTTCTTGCCGGAAATATCCACCACCGCTTTTAGTACCTGATAGCTGTTTAACTCCTGGGCTATTTCCGTGGTCATATCAGAGCCAAATACGGCGATTTTTCCGGCCTTATTTTGGTTGCGGACCGCTTTTACCGCCCCCAGCGTTGCCCCTCCAGACTCTCCCATGATGGCATCCAGATCAGGCGCGGAGATAATCAGTTTCTCACCAACTGAGATAGCCTTATCCAGCACGGTCCCCTCCTGATTGGCGACAATCTGCATATCCGGAACTCGCGCCTTTAGCGCGGCTTCAAAACCTTTACGCCGCTGTACGCACACTTCAAACGCTTCACAGTTGATGACTGCAATTTTCGGTGCGCTAATTTTGTTGGCAATAAAATAATCAGCTGCCGCCTCGCCAAGCTTTTTACCGAACTCTAGTGGATCGCCAACCAGGTAGGCAGAGACATATTTGTCGACACCTTTCTCATTAATACAGGTGTTGTAGCAAATCACCGGAATACCCGCTTCATTGGCCCGGCGCACCGCGCGGCTACTGCCATTTTCTGAAACGGCGGATAGAATGATGGCATCCACGTTACGCGCGACCAGCGTATCGATAAATGAACTCTCTTTAGAAATATCGCCTTGCGCGTTGGTTTCAATCAGTTGAATTTTCGCATCGGTGCTTTTTGCCGCATCCTGAACCCCCTGCCGTACGCCAGCGTAATAGCCCTGGGTATCGAGGTAGATAGCACCAATGGTGATATCCTTTGCCGCGCTATAGCCGGGGAATAAAATACTCAACGACGTTAACAGTAAACATAAAAACCATGAGACTGTCTTACTTTTAGACATACGTGCCTCCTGTAGGGTCAGGCATTTATTGTTGTTTGGATTCTGCGGCATTCGGGCCTGCCGCAGAACGATTTCACATATTCTAAACATCTCGAGAAGCGCGGCGGGTCAGACCGCTCATAAATTACAGTAAACGCTCTTTAGTTAACGAGGTGCAGTACAAACGGCAGTGTTTTCCGGAATAATGCCGCCTTCGCCCAGGCCGGGTTGAGCGCTTCCAGCTCAGACAGCGCCTGTTCATAGCTCGCTCCGCCGCCTAATCCCGCCGTCGCCAGAACGCGCACCAGCAAACACTTCTCCTGATGCTGTTTTTGGATATCAGCATAGAGCGCCAGCAGGTCAGGCTGTGACACCGCGAAGAAATCGGCCTCTATCTGTGCCGCTTCCATCTGCTCAGCCCACTGCAACATTTCAGTGAAAAGCTGTTCGCTGCTCAGACGATCGCCGAGCATCCGCAGAGCCACACCTTGCCAGAAGAGATAGTCCACCGGCTGATCGTTGTAGTAGCTATGAATATTGATCGTCCGATCGCCTGACGCCGCCTTGCGGAAGCACTCAAGCGCGCGTTCTTCCATCCCCTGCTGCCTGGCGCAAATCCCCAGCCAGAACCAGATATCGTTATCTGTCTGTCCCGGGAGACGCCCTTCGCTCAGGTTTTCCGGATAGCACAGCGCCGATAACAACAGCGCTTCCGCCTGCTGTGGCTGCGGCTGGAGAAGCTGCCAGGCACGTAATAACTGATTGATAACAAACTGGCTGGTCACTTTACCTTCACCACCTTCCCAGGGGTGAAATTTACGCGAAGCAAGCACGGTTGCCGCCTGCTCAACGTTGCCCGCCAGGTGCCAAAGATGGAGCAGCTCCGCCGTTAAATCATCGCGTTTCAATGCGGTCGCGAGATTGGCCTCCAGCCGGGCAAGGCGTTTTTCCGGCTCAATGGCCGTCAGCTTATCCAGCAGGTCGCGTTCAAAAAGCAGGCGTGCGTCCTGCGGCTGCTGAGCGTAGGCTTTATCCAGATACTCCGCCGCCAGGCGAGCGTTACTCTGCTTATTCCACGCATGAATCGCCAGCCCTCGCCAGGCATCGGCAAAATCGGGGGCCATTTCAACGCAGCGATGCCATAGCTGCGTCGCTTTCTCATAATGACGCCGGCTATAGTGGAAACAGGCGAGCAGATGCTGGGCAAAATAGCACTCGGGTATCTCCTCCAGAGCAGCTACTTCCACCAGCAGATTGGGAAAACGCACGAAATCAGGGAACACTTCGCGTGCGCGGTTGATCAGCGCGATGCGCTCGTTACCTTCGGCCAGAGTAGCCTGTAAATAGAGCGGCAGCGTTTTTTGACAGTGAAGCGCCGTCAGTACCGCTTTCGCCCGCGCCGCCATCCCCCAGCTCAACAGCAGCCCGGCCGTCAGCAATGCGTTAATATCCCGCGACTGGCATACGGCTAACCATCGCGCCGTATCCGCTTCAGTCTCTGAGATTGTTGCGTTGAGCCACCACAAGGTGGGATTTAGCGGATAGTCGCCCCGCAGCCTTTCAATCTGCTGTAAGGCCTGACTGCGACGGCCGGTGAGATGTAGCAAGAGGGTTTCCAGCGACAGGACATCCTGGTTGGTAGGACACGCCAGCAGGCTCTGCCGGCAAAATGCCAGCGCATCATCGTAGCGCTCGCTGCGCGTCGCCAGACGGGCAAGTCCGTAATATCCCCCGGCTTTGCTATTGCCGCTCCACACCGCGCGCCAAAAATCCTCCTGCGCATCATGCCACTGCTGTAAACGCTCTCTCGCACTGGCACGAATCAAACTTGCCTGTCCACACTGCGGATTTTTGTTTAACCGATGCGCGCGCGACAATGCCCGAGTCGCATACTCGATGGTTTGCGAGTAATCCGCGCGGTTGTATTCCAGCATCGCCAGCGCCAGATTGCAGCGGTAGTCCTGCGGATCCAGCTCAATACCCCGCAGGTAATAATCAAACGGCGAGCGACTGGCGTGATGATACTGCTCCAGATGCTGGCCGATAAACCATGCCTCATCCACGCTGCTTATCGCACCTGCGCTTAAGGGCGTAACCGCCACTTCCGGCAGCGGCAACTCCTGTGGCTGATGCTCCTGATAGCGCAAAACGCACCTGCCGTGACTGTCCAGCAGTTCCATCGTCAGACGAGATGGGTCAATACCGGCTAAGGCTCCCTGAACGGCAGCGCATGGCGCCAGCTCAATCATTTCGTCAAGCAGCGGCTGCGGGTTGCCCTCCTCACGAACCGTAAGCCGGTGGGCGACCAGAGGAGAAATAGCATAGACACCCCATATAATGCTGCCCTCTTCGCGTTGCAGTTTGATCACCGCATCGCGCGAAGCGTTCTGTACCATGCCCAGCGAATGGTAAGGCAGGAAGTATTGTTCAAAGCGCTTTTCTTCAAACGGATCGAGCCAGGTAAAATCCGGTTGGTTATCGGCAAAAATGCCGGTCATCAGCTCGATGTAAGGACCATTCTCATCCGTCAGATTTTTATCCCACGCCTGACCAAACTCGCTGTAACCCCAGCTCCACTGTTTTTTTCCTGGCGCAATGTGATGATCCGCGACGTGCAACAGTCCACCGTTTTCATCGTGGCACCAGGCGCCGACGAAATCGTACTCTGACTTTTCCGCCATATAGGAGGTCGGGACAGGGACATTTTTATAACGTGAAATATCGACGCCAGCCGAATAGTCCACCTTATAATAGGTGCCGGTAGCAATCGGAAACGCTGAAACCGCGCGCTTACCGTGATCAAATACCGCCGTCACATCCGGCGGGAATACGCTTTGATGTCCATCGCCCCCCTTGACCGCAGGGTTCGCCCACCACAAGAAATGGCGCGGCGTGGCGTTACCGTTGTAAACCCGGCTACCAATCTCTAGCGCCGCGCGCTGCGGACGCAGAGTAAACCCGGTCATCACCTGGAGACCGTGCATCGGCTCCGTCTCGCCAACCCAAACGGTTTTCGAGCCATCGTCATTTTCGCCAATCGTAAAATCAACCGGCATATAAGTGGTGGGGCGATGATGCTGCGGCCAGTTAAACTCAATCCCTCCGGAAATCCATGGGCCAAGTAAGCCAACCAGCGCAGGTTTGATAACATCGTTGTGGTACACAAAATCGCGCTGCCGGACCTTATCCCACGCGCGATGCACGCGGCCTCCCAGCTGGGGGAGGATCATGATTTTGATGTAATCATTTTCCAGCCACACTGCCTGCCAGGCCTTTAGCGTTTTTTCCTCACTCAGCGTATCCGTCACACCATAGGGATACACCGCCCCGGAAGACCCCTGATAAACCCGATTTTCCAGAAACATAGGATGAACATCCTGCGCCCCCGTTTCATAGGTTGGAATATGTACCGTTTCCTGCCAAACATTTACTGAACTCATAATGCCCTCAAAGTTAACAAGACATACTGAAGTGAAATAATGAGAGCAGTTTAATAGACAGAATCAGCGTATTTACGCACAATAATCACGCAATTTAGTTAACAAGGTTTAGTTTATGAAAGCCTGCATTAACAATCAGCAAATTCGCCATTACAACAAGGGTGTGCTGCTGGAGTACCTGTACCGGAAGAAACGAGCCAGTAAATCGTCGCTCGCGCGGCTGGCGCAAATCTCAATTCCCGCGGTCAGTAATATCCTCCAGGAGCTGGAAGAGGAAGGACGCGTGGTCAACGTGCAGGACGACCATCTTGCCCGCGGTCATAGCAGCGGCGCGTGGCTTATTGCGCCCGATGGCGACTGGACCCTGTGCATGAACATCACGCCCACCAGTATCGAGTGTCAGCTTGGGAATGCCTGTCTGAGTGCGAAAGGCGATGTCGAATACCACACCATTGACGCCCCAACGCCCCAGTCATTACTGGCAGCGATTGAGAAATGCTGGCATCAGTACCGCAAGAACTGGCCCAGACGTAAAATCAATCTGGCGCTGGCGGTGCATGGGCAGGTTGATGCGGGAACCGGAGTATCACAGACCATGCCGCAAGCGCCCTGGAAGCAACCCGTGGAGATGAAGTACCTGCTGGAAGAAAAGCTCAATGTCCGCGTAATGGTCGACAACGACTGCGTCATGCTGGCGCTGGCGGAAAAATGGCAAAATGAAGGACAGTATCGGGACTTCTGCGTCATCAACGTCGATTACGGCATTGGCTCGTCATTTGTCATCAACGACCAGGTCTGGCGCGGTAGCCTTTACGGTAGCGGCCAGATTGGACACACCATTATCAATCCTGATGGCGTTGCCTGCGACTGCGGACGCTATGGCTGCCTGGAAACGGTGGCATCACTCAGCGCATTGAAAAAACAGGCGCGGATATGGCTTAAAACACAGCCCGATCTCGCAAATAATCCTGATGCGCTGACCATCGATGCCCTGATCGAAAAATGGCAGCAGGGTGATTCTCGCCTTCATACGTGGGTGGAGGACTCCGCAAACGCCATCGGGCTCAGCCTCTACAACTTTCTGAATATCTTAAATATAAACAATATCTTATTGTACGGACGTAGCTGCGGTTTTGGCGAAGAGTGGTTGAATACCATCATCAGGCAGACAGGCTTTAACCCTTTCGATCATCGTGACACACCGCGCACCAGAGCAACGCAAATTGGCTTCGGACAGTTGAGTCGTCAACAGCAGCTACTCGGCATTGGCTATCTGTACGTGGAAGAGCAACTGCAGACACTACGTTGATCGCACAAGGTATGTGGCAGATCACAAAATTGTGTATTACGTTTAAATCACGCACCTTCACAACGGATTGATTATGAACACACTACGCTATTTCGACTTTGGCTCTTCCCGTTCCGTTCTGCTGCTGATCGCCCGTATTGCCGTCGTACTGCTGTTTATTATATTTGGCTATCCCAAACTGATGGGTTTTAGCGGTACGGTACAATATATGGCCTCCTCCGGCGCGCCGCTTCCGACGCTAGCGGCTATTATCGCGATTGTGATGGAGGTTCCGGCGGCGATCCTGATTGTCCTCGGTTTCTTCACCCGTCCGCTGGCGGTGATCTTTATTTTTTATACGCTCGGTACCGCCGTCATTGGCCATCATTACTGGGATATGACCGGCGATGCAGTACTCCCCAATATGATTAACTTCTACAAAAACATCAGTATAGCTGGAGCCTTCCTGCTTCTGGCCATCACTGGCCCAGGCGCAATCTCCCTCGACCGTCGTTAATCGCTGAACGCCGGACGTAAAAAAGGCCGCACTGGCGGCCTTTTTCTTTACGCTTGCGTCGTTAAACGTTACGCATAAACTGGGAAGCGTGCACAGATATCCAGCACTTTACCCTTCACGCGCTCAATGACCGCTTCGTCATTGATGTTGTCCAGCACATCGCACATCCAGCCGGCCAGCTCTTTCACTTCCGCTTCTTTAAAGCCGCGACGGGTTACCGCCGGAGAACCGATACGGATACCGGAGGTCACAAACGGGCTCTTCGGATCGTTTGGTACGCTGTTTTTATTGACGGTGATGTTAGCACGGCCCAGCGCAGCGTCAGCTTCTTTACCAGTCAGGTTTTTATCGACCAGATCCAGCAGGAACAGGTGGTTTTCAGTACCGCCAGAAACCACTTTGTAGCCGCGATTCAGGAACACTTCAACCATCGCTTTAGCGTTTTTCGCCACCTGCTGCTGGTAGACTTTGAACTCTGGCTCCATTGCTTCTTTCAGCGCAACCGCTTTACCCGCGATAACGTGCATCAGAGGGCCGCCCTGAGCGCTAGGGAATACGGCAGAATTCAGTTTTTTGTACAGCTCTTCGCTACCGCCTTTCGCCAGGATCAGGCCGCCGCGCGGACCCGCCAGGGTTTTGTGGGTAGTGGTCGTCACAACGTGAGCATGTGGCACCGGGTTCGGGTAAACGCCCGCCGCAATCAGGCCAGCAACGTGGGCCATATCGACGAACAGGTATGCGCCGATGCTGTCAGCGATTTCACGCATTTTTGCCCAGTCAACGATACCGGAGTAAGCAGAGAAACCACCGATGATCATTTTCGGCTTATGTTCCTGAGCCTGCTTCGCCATGTCTGCATAGTCGATTTTGCCGGACTCATCGATGCCGTAAGGAATGATGTTGTACAGTTTGCCTGAGAAGTTAACCGGGGAGCCGTGAGTCAGGTGACCGCCCTGCGCCAGGTTCATACCCAGAACGGTATCGCCCGGTTGCAGAAGAGCAGTATAGACCGCGAAGTTAGCCTGGGAGCCGGAGTGCGGCTGTACGTTAGCGTAGTCAGCGCCGAACAGCTCTTTTGCACGGTCAATCGCCAGTTGTTCAACGATATCTACATATTCGCAACCGCCGTAGTAGCGCTTGCCCGGATAACCTTCGGCATATTTATTGGTCAGCTGAGAACCCTGTGCCTGCATAACACGCGGACTGGTGTAGTTCTCGGAGGCGATCAGTTCGATGTGCTCTTCCTGACGTACTTTTTCCTGCTCCATAGCCTGCCACAGTTCGGCATCATAATCGGCAATGTTCATTTCACGCTTTAACATCCGCATCTCCTGCTCAGCTAACAATAGATTACAGCTCTAAAAGAGGGGCCTTTTTGGGCGACGGCCCACAGTATAACCGAATCGTTCTGTGATAACAGGTCTTGACAAAGGATTTTACGCAAACGATTGGCTCCCCATTACACAAGGCTTTGAGCAATAACGACTCAACGATTATCAACGGATTTCTTTTCAGGTTTGTGATGCGAATTCTTCATGTTGTTACCACTACGGGGAAAAGTGTTAAGGAACCATTTACAGTGCAGGGTTATTTTTATAAGATGCATATAAAATACATCATTTAAATAACACCGAAGGAAGCTGCTATGCTCGACGCCCAAACCATCGCAACGGTTAAAGCCACTATTCCCCTGCTCGTCGAAACAGGTCCTAAGCTGACCGCCCATTTTTACGATCGCATGTTTGCCCATAACCCGGAGCTCAAAGAGATCTTCAACATGAGCAACCAGCGTAACGGCGACCAGCGTGAAGCGTTGTTTAATGCCATTGCCGCTTACGCCAGCAATATCGACAACCTGCCAGCCCTGCTGCCTGCCGTTGAGAAAATCGCGCAGAAACACACCAGCTTCCAGATCAAACCAGAACAGTACAATATTGTCGGCGGCCATCTGCTGGCGACGCTCGACGAAATGTTCAGCCCGGGCGAGGAAGTGCTTGAGGCATGGGGTAAAGCCTACGGCGTGTTGGCCAATGTCTTTATTCAACGCGAATCTGAAATCTACCAGGGTAACGCCAGCAAAAACGGTGGTTGGGAAGGCACGCGCGCGTTTCGTATCGTGAAGAAAACCCCGCGTAGCGCCCTGATTACCAGCTTCGATCTGGCGCCGGTAGACGGTCAGCCGGTGGCGGATTATCAGCCGGGCCAGTATCTGGCGATTTGGCTGAAGCCGCAGGAGTTTGAATATCAGGAAATTCGTCAGTATTCGCTGACCCGCAAACCAGATGGCAAAGGCTACCGAATTGCGGTTAAACGCGAAAACGGCGGCCAGGTATCAAACTGGCTGCACAACGCATCGCAGGAAGGGGATATTGTGCATCTGGCTGCGCCGGCAGGAGACTTCTTCCTCGCCGTTGAGCCGAAAACGCCGGTTACGCTGATTTCCGGCGGCGTCGGACAGACACCGATGCTGGCCATGCTCGACACGCTGGCAAAAACGCAGCATGCGGCCCAGGTGAACTGGTTCCACGCGGCGGAAAATGGCGATGTCCATGCGTTTGCCGACGAGGTGGCAACGCTCGGCGCCAGCCTGGCGAAATTCACTTCCCATATCTGGTATCGCACGCCGACAGAAGCCGACCGCCAGGCGGCACGCTTTAACAGCGAAGGTCTGATGATGTTATCGGTTCTGGCTGACACGCTGCGTGACCCACAAATGCAGTACTATTTGTGCGGTCCGGTAGCCTTTATGCAACATGCAGCGAAACAGCTGGTGGCGCTGGGCGTCAATAGCGACAACATTCACTACGAATGTTTTGGCCCGCATAAGGTGCTGTAATGAAATAACCCGGAAGAGGCAGAGATGCCGCCATTCGGGGATATCCCCGGTCGGGCAAAGCTGACCGGGGGATGCATCAGAATACGGCCCGGCTTAAATTGCCGCGTCGTCCTCTTCCCCGGTACGAATACGAATCACGCGGGCGACGTCAAAGACGAAGATCTTACCGTCACCGATTTTACCGGTCTGCGCCGTGCGGATAATGGTATCCACGCAGGTATCAACGATATCGTCAGTGACTACGATTTCGATTTTCACTTTCGGCAGAAAATCCACCATGTACTCCGCACCGCGGTACAGCTCGGTGTGGCCTTTCTGACGGCCAAAGCCCTTCACTTCCGTAACCGTCATCCCGGTGATGCCGACTTCGGCCAGCGCTTCGCGCACGTCATCCAGTTTGAAAGGTTTAATAATCGCATCAATCTTTTTCATGTTGTTCCTGTCTTTGTCGCGTAACCGGTTGCTTACCGTATCATAACTTGCGTCATGCTGCGGAGCTACTCTTTAAAGTCGTTGGCGTCGAGCTCGTGGCGCGACAGCAGCTTGTAGAATTCAGTACGGTTGCGCCCCGCCATTCTTGCCGCGTGGGTGACGTTACCTTTGGTAATTTGCAGCAGCTTGCGCAGATAGTTGAGCTCAAACTGATTGCGCGCTTCGACGAAGGTCGGCAGCGCGGTATTTTCCCCTTCCAGCGCCTGTTCCACCAGCGCATCGCCGATCACCGGCGAGGTGGTCAACGCCACGCACTGCTCAATCACATTCACCAGCTGGCGGACATTGCCGGGCCATTTGGCGGCCATCAGCCGTTTCATCGCATCGGTTGAAAACGCCCGAACAAACGGCTTATGCCGATCGGCAGACTGACGCAGCAGATGGTTTGCCAGCAGCGGGATATCTTCCGCGCGCTCGGCCAGCGGCGGGATCTTCAGGTTCACCACGTTCAGGCGATAAAACAGATCTTCACGAAACTCGCCGCGCGCCATCGCTTTCGGCAGATCGCGGTGAGTGGCCGAGATGATACGCACATCGATATCGATATCGCGGTTGCTACCCAGCGGGCGCACTTTGCGCTCCTGCAGTACCCGCAGCAGCTTCACCTGCAGCGCCACCGGCATATCGCCGATCTCATCGAGAAACAGCGTCCCGCCCTCCGCGGCCTGGAACAGCCCTTCCCGGTTGCTCACCGCGCCGGTAAACGCGCCGCGCGCATGGCCAAATAGCTCGGATTCCAGCAGTTGTTCCGGCAGCGCACCGCAGTTAATGGCGACAAAAGGCTTGTCATGGCGCGGGCTGGCATTATGAATCGCCTGCGCGACAATCTCTTTCCCGGTCCCGCTCTGGCCGTTAATCAGCACGCTAACATCCGACTGCGCCACCATCCCGGCCTGCTCCAGCAGACGCAGCATCAGCGGACTGCGGGTTACGATTGCCTGACGCCAGCGCTCATCCGTCGCTGGCGCACTGTGTTCCAGCGCATCGTCGATGGCTTTATACAGCGCGTCTTTGTCCACCGGTTTGGTCAGGAAACCAAACACCCCTTGCTGGGTGGCCGCCACCGCATCGGGAATCGAGCCGTGAGCGGTAAGAATAATCACCGGCATCCCCGGATGAACTTTCTGGATTTCGCTGAACAACTGCAGGCCGTCCATCTCATCCATGCGTAAATCGCTGACCACCAGTTCGACTTTGTCTCGCGCCAGAATGCGCAGCGCCTCCGCGCCGCTTTCGGCGGTCACGACGCTGTAGCCCTCGCTGGTCAAACGCATTCCCAGCAGTTTTAACAGGCCCGGATCGTCATCCACCAGCAGCAGATGCGCAGGTTTACGGATCGTCATGTATGACCTCCGGAACTTTATCGCTGCTGTGGCTGCCGTCGGCATTAAAATTGCCTCCGGGTTTGCGGCTGGAAAGCTGGCGTTCAATATCGGTGAGGTTTTCCAGCTTGCGGGTCGTTAGCTCCAGCTGGCCGCGCAGCTGCTGTTCCTGCAGGCGCAGCGCCTCCAGCTCGCTATCGCTGGACTGCTGCAGCTTCGCGTAACGGGCGCGTTCATCCACCAGCTGCAGCTGCCTGTTCTGACCATCACGCCAGAGCTGATACAGCGGACGCACCTGCACGGCGATTTGCGGACTGAAGGTATTCAGGCGGGATACCAGTTCGCGGCGTTCATCCGGCGTAATCTTCGCATCCGCCAGTAAAATGCCGCGCTTAAAGGCGTCCTGCCAGCTGTCATCATCATGCCGTTTGGCTTCCGCCCGCGCCTGAACCGGTGCCAGGCGGTCGGCACAATCTATCCCGCGCAGCCAGTACAGCGGGTTTTTATCGCTGGCTTCGCTCTTCAACGACCAGATATCGGCACAGTCGACTGAAAGAAAATCCGCAACCTGGTGCTGCGGCAGCTCGGGTTGTGCTTTGTCATTTGCCGTGTGCGGCGAAAAAGCGGCGGAACACCCCGCCAGCGCCAGGCAAGAAACTCCCGGCAACAGCCATCCTTTGAAAGCACGAACCACTACGAAAAAGTGGGACATATTCACCCATTGTTGATTCATGTGTTGGTTTTTTCCGGCTCCGCGGCGGGCAGCGTTATGCGAAAACAGATAAGCCCGGACTCACTCTCTTCCAGGCTTAGCTCACCCTGCATTTGTCGGACGCAGTCGCGGGCAATACTCAGGCCCAGACCGCTGCCTTTTACCGCCCCTTTACGCTGATGGCTTCCCTGATAAAAAGGCTCGAGAATCATATTTTTTTCCGCCTGCGGGATCGGTTCGCCGCTGTTTATCACGTCTATGCGAACCTGCTCGCCGTGCCGGTAGCTATGAATACGAATGTTACCGGATTCAGCCCCATAGTGCACCGCATTGGAATAGAGATTATCCATCACGCTGATCAATAATGCCGGTTCTGCCAGGCAGGTACGTTCCGCCAGTTGAATCGCGGTATGCATCATTTTTGCGCGCGCGGGCAAACTGTGAGCGGCCACGACGTTATCAACCAGCTCAGCAAGATCAACGATTTCACGCGGGACCGGGCCATCGGCCTGTTTACGATTGTAGTCCAGCAGTTGCTCAATCAGTTTTTGCAGATTGCGGCTGCTGTTATCGAGAATTTCGACGATCTCCTGCTGTTCCGCGGTCAACGGCCCGGCCACGCGGTCGGCCAGCAGTTCCGTGCCTTCCCGCATGCTGGCGAGAGGCGTTTTCAGTTCGTGTGAAAGGTGGCGTAAAAACTGATGGCGCTGCGACTCCAGCCAGGCCAGACGTTCGCTCAGCCAGATGATACGCTCGCCGACGGAACGCAGTTCGCGCGGACCGGTAAACAGCGCCGCATTATCCAGCGACTTCCCCTCCCCCAGGCGGTTAATCATTTTCTCGATCCCTTTAACCGGGCCGATAATCATCCGGGTAAACAGCAGCACCAGCGCCAGGCTCAGCAGAAAAAGAACCAGCGCCTGCCAGCCAAAAAACTGTCCGCGTTCGGCAATCTCCTGCTGGAGCTGTTGTCCACGCGAGTAAACCACCGTTCGGGTGGCCTGAACCATTTCGCTGTTGGCGGCGGCAAAGGCTTCAAGGCTGGCTCCCGATTGCACATCCGGACTGCTGTTTTTACACCTGAGCTGTGCCAGATCGTTCAGCTGCTGGCTCAGCGCCTGCCAGATTTTTTCGTCCGGGAGCACCCCGGCATGAGCGTCAAGCATCTCGCTGTAGCGTTTACGCTGATTTTGATAGACCTTCGCCAGCGTCGGATCGTCGAGTACGCAGTACTGCCGGTAGCTGCGTTCCATTTCCAGCGACGCGTTCATCATCGCCTCACTGCGCCGGGCATCGACAAGCGTGGTGCGGTTAATATGCGCGGCCTGCGCGCTAAGCGCATTCAGGCTCTGCCACGCCTGCCAGGCCAGAACCAGCAGCGGCAGCAGAATCAACACAAACGAGAGCGTGACCAGCTGACGCAACGAACGGGGGAAAAGAGAGATTCGCTTCAAGGATAGGGTCTCAATCATTAGCTCATCACGATGCTAACTGAGGACGCCGCAGAGTAACAGGTGCAATCGACCTTTCTGTCGTGGAGAGTCGAAAAATAGCCCGACGCGGCTGATAAGAGAATCCGCGACGCGTCGATAACGGCAAACGGACTGGCATGGCAAGCCGCCAGTAGCGTTCGCTAAATTGTCGTCCTGCGGATATAACAAAGCCAGGCACAGGCCTGGCTTTGTTATGGAATAAGGCGGTGCCTAACTCGACGTTTCGCCCGATGGTTGATAAAGCAAAGCTGTTATCAGAAGTTGGACGGCAGGCACCTTGTTGTGCGTCATTCGAAGTTTATGTAGCGCGTCCCGAAGGGGCTGACATAAGAAGGTGAATGAGCCACTGCGTATTATTATGCATTAACTATGCCACATAGCAAAACAAATTATTAACACAATGAAATATAATGAATTTATAGCATTTTACCCGCACCGTGGTGGCGATGCTTTTTTAACCAGAGTGTCGCTGTTTAGCAACACATAGCGACCTGTTTTCCCACCTCATTATAAATCAACAAGTTAAATGTCTCCAATTAGCGACACTCCTCAGAGGCGTTTGTCGGCAATTCCCGACACCTTCAGGCGACCGCCGTCACAAACGAAAAGCCCCCGCTCAAAGGCGGGGGCCTGATACATTACGCTTCAGCCGGGAAGGCTTTGCGAACGCGGCGGATCCTGCACAACTCGCCGGATATTAACCCAGCTGTTTACGTGCGTTGCGGAAGATACGCATCCACGGGCTATCCTCGCCCCAGTTTTCCGGGTGCCATGAGTTAGCCACCGTGCGGAATACGCGTTCAGGATGCGGCATCATGATCGTCGCACGACCGCTTTCGCTGGTCACGGCGGTGATCCCGTTCGGTGAACCGTTCGGGTTAGCCGGATAGCTCTCCGTCACCTTACCGAAGTTATCGACAAAGCGCAGCGCCACCAGACCTTTGCTCTCCAGCTGGGCCAGATGCGCGCTGTCACGCACTTCCACCTGCCCTTCACCGTGAGAAACGGCAATCGGCATCATCGAACCGGCCATGCCCTGCAGCAGCAGAGACGGGCTTTGCGTGACTTCAACCAGGCTGAAGCGCGCTTCAAAACGGTCGGAATAGTTACGCACAAAGCGCGGCCACAGGTCGCTTCCCGGGATCAGCTCACGCAGGTTGGACATCATCTGACAACCATTACACACGCCCAGCGCCAGCGTCTGCGGACGGTGGAAGAAGGTGGCAAACTCATCGCGCACCCGCTCGTTGAACAGAATGGATTTCGCCCAGCCTTCGCCGGCGCCTAACACGTCGCCATAGGAGAAGCCGCCGCAGGCAACCAGCGCCTGGAAATCAGCCAGCCCGGTACGTCCCGCCAGCAGGTCGCTCATATGCACGTCAATCGCATCAAAGCCCGCGCGGTGGAACGCTGCCGCCATCTCAACGTGGGAGTTAACGCCTTGCTCACGCAGTACCGCCACCTTCGGACGCGCGCCGGTGGCGATGTACGGTGCGGCAATGTCTTCGTTGATATCGAAGGAGAGCTTCACGTTAAGGCCCGGATCGTCCTCACGACGTTTCGCTTCGTGCTCGCTATCGGCGCACTCCGGATTGTCGCGCAGGCGCTGCATCTGCCAGGTGGTTTCTGCCCACCAGATACGCAGCGTGGTGCGGCTTTCGCTGAACACCGGATGCCCTTCGGCGGTGATGACAAAGCGGTCACCTTCCGTCGCCTGGCCCAGATAGTGGACACAGTCCGCCAGGCCGTGAGAAGCCAGCAGCGCTTCAACCGCTTCGCGATCCGCGGCACGCACCTGGATAACCGCCCCCAGCTCTTCGTTAAACAGCGCCGCCAGACGATCGTCGCCCAGCGCGGCGATATCTGCCGTCAGGCCGCAGTGGCCGGTAAAGGCCATCTCAGCCAGGGTGACCAGCAGGCCGCCGTCAGAGCGATCGTGGTAAGCCAGCAGCTTACGATCGGCCACCAGCGCCTGCATCGCATCCCAGAAGCCTTTCAGCTGTGCGACATCGCGCACGTCGGCCGGAACATCGCCCAGTTGACGGTAAACCTGCGCCAGCGCGGTGGCACCGAGCGCGTTACGGCCTTTACCTAAATCAATCAGCAGCAGGGCGTTATCTTCCGTGGAGAGCTGTGGCGTCACGGTATGGCGCACATCTTCCACGCGAGCAAAGGCGGAAATCACCAGCGACAGCGGCGAAGTCATCTCGCGCTGCTCGCTGCCTTCCTGCCAGCGGGTTTTCATCGACATCGAGTCTTTACCCACCGGAATGGTCAGTCCCAGAGCCGGACACAGCTCTTCGCCAACCGCTTTTACCGCTTCATACAGACCGGCATCTTCACCCGGGTGACCGGCCGCGGCCATCCAGTTTGCGGAAAGTTTCACGCGATTCAACGCGCCAATTTGCGTTGCCGCGACGTTGGTCAGCGCTTCACCGACGGCCAGGCGAGCGGAGGCGGCAAAGTCCAGCAGCGCAACCGGCGCACGTTCGCCAATAGCCATCGCTTCGCCGTAGTAGCTATCGAGGCTGGCGGTGGTTACCGCGCAGTTCGCTACCGGGATCTGCCAGGGGCCGACCATCTGATCGCGCGCTACCATCCCGGTCACGGTACGGTCGCCGATGGTGACGAGGAAGGTTTTCTCCGCAACCGCCGGCAAATGCAGCACGCGATTCACCGCGTCGGCGAGAGTGATATCCTGGCGATCCAGCGCATCACCTTTCACTTTCAGGGTCTGCACATCGCGGGTCATTTTCGGCGTTTTACCCAGCAGTACATCCAGCGGCAGGTCGATCGGCTGGTCGTTGAAGTGAGCATCGCTCATGTTCAGATGCAGTTCTTCGGTGGCTTCGCCGATCACCGCGTACGGTGCGCGCTCGCGGCGGCACAGCTCGTCAAACAGCGGCAGCTGTTCCGGCGCGACCGCCAGCACATAGCGTTCCTGGGATTCGTTACACCAGATTTCCAGCGGGCTCATTCCCGGCTCATCGCTCAGAATATCGCGCAGCTGGAATTTACCGCCGCGACCGCCGTCGCTGACCAGTTCCGGCATGGCATTAGACAGGCCGCCGGCGCCGACGTCGTGGATAAACAGAATCGGGTTCGCCTCGCCCAGCTGCCAGCAGCGGTCGATCACTTCCTGGCAGCGGCGTTCCATTTCCGGGTTATCGCGCTGTACAGAGGCAAAATCGAGATCCGCATCGGACTGGCCGGATGCCATCGAAGAGGCTGCCCCGCCGCCCAGGCCGATATTCATCGCCGGGCCGCCGAGGACAATCAGTTTCGCCCCAACGGTAATTTCGCCTTTCTGCACGTGCTCACCGCGGATGTTACCAATACCGCCCGCCAGCATGATCGGCTTGTGGTACCCGCGCAGCTCTTCGCCATTGTGGCTGGTCACTTTTTCTTCATAGGTACGGAAATAGCCATTCAGCGCCGGACGACCGAACTCGTTGTTAAACGCGGCGCCGCCCAGCGGGCCGTCGGTCATGATATCCAGCGCGGTCACAATGCGCTCCGGCTTACCGAAATCTTCTTCCCACGGCTGTTCAAAGCCGGGAATCCGCAGGTTAGAGACCGAGAAACCGACCAGACCGGCTTTCGGTTTCGCGCCGCGACCGGTTGCCCCTTCATCGCGGATTTCACCGCCGGAGCCGGTCGCCGCACCCGGCCAGGGAGAGATGGCCGTCGGGTGGTTGTGCGTTTCCACTTTCATCAGGATATGGGCGTCTTCCTGATGGTAGTCATAGCGGCCTTTTTCGCGATCGGCGAAGAAGCGCCCTACCTGAGAACCTTCCATGACCGCGGCGTTGTCTTTATAGGCGGACAGGACGTAGTCCGGGGTCTTCTCAAAGGTGTTTTTGATCATCTTAAACAGCGACTTCGGCTGCTGTTCGCCATCGATGACCCAGTCGGCGTTAAAAATCTTGTGGCGGCAGTGCTCGGAGTTCGCCTGGGCGAACATATACAGTTCGATGTCGTTCGGGTTACGACCAAGCTTGTTAAACGCATCCTGCAGATAGTCGATTTCGTCTTCCGCCAGCGCCAGCCCCAGACGGAGGTTGGCGTCAATCAGCGCCTGACGTCCCTGCCCCAACAGATCGACGCTGGTCACCGGCGTCGGTTGATGCTGAGCAAACAGCTTTTCGACCTCTTCCAGCGCGTCAAAGACGCTTTCCATCATCCGGTCATGGAGTTCACTCGCGACAGCCGCCCATTGTTCTTCGCTCAGCGTACTGGCTTCCACATAGTACGCCACGCCGCGTTCAAGACGCACTACCTGCGACAGGCCGCAGTTATGGGCAATATCGGTAGCTTTAGAAGACCAGGGGGAGATGGTGCCAGGGCGGGGGGTGACGAGCAGTAATTTACCGGTTGGGGTATGGCTGTTTAAGTTTGGGCCATACTTGAGCAGTCGTACCAGCCTCTCACGTTCATCACCGCTTAACGGCGCGTTCAGTTCGGCAAAATGAACATACTCTGCATATATTGTGCTAACCGGCAGGTTGGCCGCCTGGAAACGTGCCAGCAGTTTATTAACACGAAATGCCGACAGTGCAGGTGAACCACGCAAAATTTCCATCATAAGTCTCTCGTCTTCGCAGCTTTCAATATGAGCCAGGGGGGAAACGGGCGCCATTATAGTGAATCCTGAGCCTCGACGAAACCGTTTGCGTGGAAATAAAATCATTCCCCTGGTTTATCAATTAATGTGACCTTCCTCGCGAATAAGTTGCCAACTGACGCATTCTTAAGCAAAATGCCGCTCATTCGAGGACTCTCTTTTAACTTTTCCGCTAATAGCCTGCTGAGGAACACAGAGCTGCAGAAGATTAACTCTCTGAAAAAATTAAAGATTAATTATCTGCTCATCGGCATTGTGACCTTATTGCTGGCGGCCGCCCTGTGGCCGTCGATCCCATGGTCAGGAAAGCCGGAGAACCGTGTCGCCGCAATTATGGCGCGCGGTGAGCTGCGCATCAGCACCATCAATTCGCCGCTCACCTTCGCGACCATCAATAACAAGACCTACGGGCTGGATTACGAGCTGGCGGAACAGTTTGCCGATTACCTCGGCGTCAGGCTGAAGGTGACCGTCCGCCAGAATATCAGTCAGCTGTTTGATGACCTGGATAACGGTCATGCCGATATGTTAGCGGCCGGGCTGGTCTACAACTCAGAACGGGTCAAAAACTATCAGGCCGGACCGGGCTACTATTCGGTGTCGCAGCAGCTGGTCTACCGGGTGGGCAACACGCGCCCACGCAGCCTCGCTAACCTCACGGCAGAACAGCTGGTGATTGCCCCGGGCCATGTCGCCATTAACGACCTGCAGACGCTGAAAGGAAATAAATACCCGGATCTCGGCTGGCGCGTGGATGAAAAACGCGGGACGACAGCGCTGATGCAGGCGGTTATCGATGGCGAAGTGGATTACACCATCGCAGATTCGGTGGCGATTAGCCTGTTCCAGCGCGTGCATCCGGAACTGGCGGTTGCTCTGGATATCAGCGATGAACAGCCGGTGACCTGGTTTAGCGCCAGGAGCGAGGACAACTCGCTCTCCGCGGCGATGCTGGATTTCTTCAACAACATGAATGAAGACGGCACCCTGGCGCGACTGGAAGAAAAATACCTCGGACACGGCAACGATTTCGATTATGTCGACACCCGGACGTTCCTGCGCGCCGTCGATAATATTCTGCCGGACCTCCAGCCAATGTTTGAAAAATATGCGCGCCAGATCGACTGGCGCCTGCTGGCGGCCATTTCCTGGCAGGAGTCACACTGGGATCCGCAGGCCACTTCGCCCACCGGGGTACGCGGCATGATGATGCTGACCCGCAATACCGCGCAGAGCCTGGGATTAACCGATCGTACCGATGCGGAGCAGAGCCTTAGCGGCGGTATGCGCTACTTGCAGGATATGATGAATAAAATCCCGGACTCGGTCCCCAAAGATGAACGCATCTGGTTTGCGCTGGCGGCTTACAATATGGGGTACGCCCATATTCTGGACGCCATCTCGCTGACCAAAAAACAGAAGGGCAATCCCGACAGCTGGGCGGACGTGAAGCAGCGCCTGCCGCTGCTCAGTCAGAAACCGTATTACAGCCGGCTGAAATATGGCTACGCCCGCGGTCATGAGGCATACGCCTACGTCGAGAACATCCGCAAATACCACATCAGCCTGGTGGGCTACCTGTCGGAGAAAGAGAGGAAGGATGAACAGCGGCTGGCGCTTGCCGGGGACTATCCGGCGGTGATGCCGGATGAACTGGATAAAGAACAGCGGGCGCTCCCCTTTTTCCAGTTTCGCGCGGAATCGTTAGTCGACAACACCAGACTGAAGATTCCCGGATTGGGGCACTAAGCGCCTTCGACCCGACGCGCCTTTTTTAAGGCTTTTTTCTCTTCCCGCCGCCAGCGGAAAAATTCGCTGAGCATGCCTGAGCACGACTCCGCCAGAATCCCCTCACTGATCTCCACCCGATGATTCATCCCCGGATGGTGCAGGACATCCATTAGCGAGCCGGCCGCGCCGGTTTTTGCATCCCGGGCACCAAATACCAGCCGCGAAATCCGGCTATGCACCATCGCCCCCGCGCACATCACACAGGGTTCGAGCGTGACATACAGCGTCGCGTCAATCAGGCGATAGTTTTGCAGTACCAGTCCCCCCTGACGCAGGGCCATAATTTCGGCATGCGCCGTAGGATCGTGACGCCCGATAGGCCGGTTCCACCCCTCGCCGATAACCTGATTGTTGTGCACCAGCACGGCGCCAACCGGCACTTCGCCCTCTTCCCAGGCGCGTTTAGCCAGCGTCAGGGCGTGACGCATCCAGTATTCATCGTTCAGTTCATGGTCAGACAAAACGGGCACTCCTGCGGAAAAAGCGGGCCGCATTATACATGGCCGACAGACATTGCACACTATTCTAACTGGTGGAGATCGCCCTGCGGGGTGACCCGCCAGCGGTGCTGGCAAAAATGAAGCAGCGGATTATCCTGCTCGCTATCGCTATAGCCGCTGTACAGCTGCAGCGGCGCACCGATCTTCTGCTCCAGTTGCACCACCTTTTCATGGCCCAGACAGCGTAGCGACAGCCCCCAGCCTCCGCAGCGACGTTCCATCCGACTGGCGATGATGTTCACCCTGGGCAGCCAGGCGGTATCCCCGTAGACCTGTTCCACCAGCGATTGCGGCGATCCGGTAATCAGCCAGACCTCAGCATCGCGCCGGGTCAGGTAGTCCGACAACCGGGCCTGCACCACCGGAAAGGCCGTCACGCGCTGGCGAAACCAGCGGACAAAATCGGCCTCAAGGCGTTTTAACCGGCGCTCACTGCGCCCGAAGGTCGATGCCCACAGCAGCAGGCTCATTGGCCAGCGCGCCGCCCGGCCGTTTACCGCCAGTCCTGCCAGGATAACCGGCAACAGCGGTACAACCAGCAGCAGATTCAGGGGCTGGTGACGCAAGACGTAGCGTAAGAAGCTGCCGAACATATCCTGTTGATGCAAGGTTCCATCGAGATCAAAAAAAACCACTCGCTGCGTGCTGCTCTTCAAACCGGACCTCTTTTTATCGAATTTTGTCTCTGATACCGCTAGCTTAACAGTCTTGTGCCATGAACAGAGAAAACATCCGCCGACGTTAAGCCTGGGTTGAGGCAGTTACTCTGCCGTGAATAAATCTCAGCGGTAGAATTTTTAATTCGCCGCAATCCTCTTATAATCGAATACAAAATTCTTTCAGCAGAGGGCGAAGGTTGTCCTGAGGAAAACCGATGAACTGTTTAATCCGCATCCGCCAGCGCTACCCGTCGCTGGCAGCAAGCGATAAGAAGCTGGCAGACTTTATTCTGGCTCAGCCGGACCAGACCCGCCACCTCAGTTCGCAACAGCTGGCAGGCGAGGCAGGCGTCAGCCAGTCCAGCGTTGTGAAATTCGCGCAGAAGATGGGGTTTAAGGGTTTCCCGGCGCTGAAGCTGGCATTAAGTGAAGCGCTGGCCAGCGCGCCCGATCCTCAGTCGGTGCCGGTGCATAACCAGATCCGCGGCGACGATCCGCTGCGCCTGGTCGGCGAGAAACTGATTAAGGATAACGTGGCCGCCATGCACGCCTCGCTGGATGTGAACAGCGAGGAGAAGCTGCTGGAAGCCGTGGCGCTGCTGCGTAATGCGCGCCGGGTGATTATTACCGGTATTGGCGCATCCGGCCTGGTGGCGCGTAATTTCAGCTGGAAGCTGATGAAGATCGGCATTAACGCGGTTGCCGAACAGGATATGCATGCCCTGCTCGCCACCGTACAGGCCATGTCGTCAGACGATCTGCTGTTAGCCATCTCCTACTCTGGCGAACGTCGTGAAATCAATATGGCCGCCGGAGAAGCGCTGCGCGTGGGCTGTCGGATCCTGGCGATCACTGGCTTCACCCCCAACGCCCTGCAACAGCAGGCCACGCAGTGCCTGTATACTATCGCCGAAGAACAGGCGACCCGCAGCGCGGCGATCTCCTCCACCAGCGCGCAGATGATGCTCACCGATCTGCTGTTTATGGCGCTGGTTCAACAGGATCTGGAACATGCGCCGGAGCGAATCCGCCACAGCGAAGCGCTGGTGAAAAAACTGGTGTGAGCAGAAAATGGGCGTATAATGCCCGCCCTGTTTGTGTTGTTTCTGAGAATTTCCTGATGGCGCTGTTAATCACCAAAAAATGCATCAACTGCGATATGTGCGAACCGGAATGCCCTAACGAGGCCATTTCGATGGGTGACAGCATTTATGAAATTAACAGCGACCGCTGCACGGAATGCGTGGGCCACTATGAAACGCCCACCTGCCAGAAAGTGTGCCCGATCCCGAATACGATTCTGAAAGACCCGGCACACGTCGAAAATGAAGAACAGCTGTGGGACAAATTCGTGCTAATGCATCACGCGGACAAAATCTGATGCCGCGAGCAGCGGGCGCTAACTCTCCACGATAACCGTCGCACAAGCGTAATGACGCTCATCGGCCAGCGTCACGTGAATGCTTCTGACTCCCAGACGCTCCGCCAGATTCTTCGCCTCGCCCCACAGCCGTAGCTTAGGCTTGCCCAGTTCGTCGTTGTAAACTTCAAACTGATTAAAAGCCAGACCGTTACGGATACCGGTCCCCAGGGCTTTCGCCGCCGCCTCTTTCACCGCAAAACGCTTCGCCAGAAAACGAACCGGCTGCTGGTGCTGTGCCCATATCGCCCACTCGTTGTCGCTGAGAACCCGCCGGGCGAGACGATCGCCGCTGCGGGCAATCACCGCTTCAATACGGGCAATTTCAACAATATCGGTGCCCAGCCCCAGAATAGCCATTACGCGCGCGCTTCCTGCATCAGGCGTTTCATCTCGGCAACCGCCTCTTTCAGGCCGCTCATCACCGCACGACCGATGATCGCGTGGCCAATGTTCAGCTCATGCATCTCCGGAATGCGGGCGATCGCCTGCACGTTATGGTAGGTCAGGCCGTGACCGGCATTGACCTTGAGGCCAAGGCTCGCGGCATAGGTGGCCGCCTTCGCGATCCGCTCAAGCTCTGTTGCCTGCCGGGCGTCGGTTTCGGCATCCGCATAGCAACCGGTATGGATTTCGATATACGGCGCGCCGACGTCCGCCGCAGCCTTAATTTGCTCCTCATCGGCATCGATGAACAGCGAGACCAGAATACCGGCATCGGCAAGACGGGTGCAGGCATCGCGCATTTTGTCGCGCTGACCCGCGACATCCAGACCGCCTTCCGTCGTCACTTCCTGACGTTTTTCCGGCACCAGACAGCAGAAGTGCGGTTTGGTCTCACAGGCGATGGTCAGCATCTCTTCGGTAACCGCCATCTCCAGGTTCATGCGGGTATCCAGCGTCTGGCGCAGGATACGAACATCGCGGTCGGTAATATGACGGCGGTCTTCGCGCAGGTGCACGGTAATTCCGTCGGCGCCAGCCTGCTCGGCGATAAAGGCCGCCTGCACCGGATCCGGATAGGCAGTGCCGCGCGCGTTACGCAATGTCGCAATATGGTCAATATTGACCCCTAACAGTAATTCAGCCATGACAATCCTCATTGATCGTTATTCGTTTTATCTGCTGCCCGCGCCGCGCGGGCGGGCATAAACTGGCGAAACAGCTCCCGGCTCTTTAGCGGTTTACCGCCAAGATACGGTTTCAGGGCGATACGGGTAAAGCGCTTTGCGGCACGTAGCGCATCGCTATCCGGGAACTCACGGTTAGCCAGCGCCTTCAAATGGTGCCCGGTAAAGGTGTTGTTATCAATAACCACGCTGGCAATAAACCCTTTTTCTTCACGGTAGCGATAGGTCATGGTGTCATCTACGGCTTCGCCGCTGCCGGCGCAGTGGAGGAAATCAACGCCATAGCCCAGGTGTCCCAGCAGCGCCAGTTCAAAACGGCGCAACGCCGGCTCTGGCGTACCGCTTGCGCCAGCCAACGCCTGCAGGCAATGCAGGTAATCGAAAAAGAGTTCGGAGAAGCGCGTTTCATGTTCGAGCACGCGGGACAGCAGTTCATTGACATACAGCCCGCTGTAAAGCGTGATGCCGCTAAGAGGAAGAGCCAATGAAACGGCTTCGGCGCTGCGTAGCGTTTTCACTTCGCCACGACCGCCAAAGCGCAGGAGTAAGGGGGTAAAAGGCTGGAGGGCGCCTTTGAGGTTGGAGCGTCTGGAACGTGCGCCTTTTGCTACCAGGCGCACGCGACCCGACTCTTCCGTGAAGACATCCAGCATCAGGCTGGTTTCGCTCCAGGGACGACTATGCAGAACGAAAGCGCGCTGCCAGCCTTCCATCATACGCGTCGTCTTTCAGGTTGCAGGTGCGTTGGCCGCACCTTTTCAGCCGAATCACTGACTAAAGTCAGCTCCCGGGGACTCACGGTGTTGCCGCCGGCTTGCACCACGAAAGCCATGGTGTGTCAAACTCAGAGATCGTCAACGTAACCGAGGCTGCGCAACGCGCGCTCGTCGTCGGCCCAGCCGGATTTGACCTTCACCCACAGTTCAAGGTGTACCGGCGCTTCAAACATATCCTGCATGTCTTTACGCGCTTCAATCCCGATAGTTTTGATTTTGGCGCCTTTGTTGCCAATCACCATCTTCTTCTGACCTTCACGTTCAACCAGAATCAGACCGTTAATATCATAACCGCCGCGTTCGTTGGTCTGGAAACGCTCGATCTCAACCGTCACCGAATACGGCAGCTCGGCGCCAAGGAAACGCATCAGCTTTTCACGGATGATTTCAGAGGCCATAAAGCGCTGTGAGCGGTCGGTAATATAATCTTCCGGGAAGTGATGAATCGCTTCCGGCAGATGTTTGCGTACGATCCCGGCGATGGTATCGACGTTCATGCCTGTTTCCGCAGAAATCGGCACGATATCGAGGAAGTTCATCTGGCTTGCCAGGAACTGCAGGTGCGGCAGCAAATCAGCCTTCTCCTGCACGTTATCCACTTTATTGACCGCCAGGATCACCGGCGCTCTGGCATCACGTAATTTGCCCAGCACCATTTCGTCATCGGCCGTCCAGCGCGTGCCTTCGACAACGAAAATCACCAGCTCAACGTCGCCAATCGAGCTGCTCGCCGCTTTGTTCATCAGGCGGTTGATCGCACGTTTCTCTTCCATATGCAGGCCCGGGGTATCAACATAAATTGCCTGATACGGCCCTTCGGTATGGATACCGACAATGCGGTGACGCGTGGTCTGCGCTTTACGGGAAGTGATCGAAATCTTCTGCCCAAGCAGTTTGTTCAACAGCGTGGATTTACCCACGTTCGGGCGGCCAACAATGGCGACAAACCCACAATAACTTTTATCGATGCTCATTCCAGCTCCAGCTTTTTCAGCGCCTGTTCGGCGGCAGCCTGCTCCGCCTTGCGACGGCTGGAACCTGTGCCTACCACCGGTTCACTCAGGCCACTGACCTGGCAGTGGATAGTAAATTCCTGATCGTGTGCTTCACCGCGCACCTGCACCACCAGATAGGAAGGCAGCGGCAGGTGGCGACCTTGCAGGTACTCCTGCAAACGAGTCTTTGGATCTTTTTGCTTATCGCCTGGGCTGATTTCGTCCAGACGAGTTTGGTACCAGGTGAGAATCAGGCGCTCAACGTTCTGGATATCGCTGTCGAGGAATACCCCGCCAATCAACGCTTCAACGGTATCTGCCAGAATAGACTCGCGACGGAAGCCGCCGCTTTTCAACTCACCCGGGCCAAGGCGCAGACACTCACCCAGTTCAAACTCGCGGGCGATCTCCGCCAGCGTGTTGCCTCGTACCAGCGTTGCGCGCATGCGGCTCATATCGCCTTCGTCCACCCGAGGGAAACGATGATAGAGCGCATTCGCGATCACAAAACTCAAAATTGAGTCACCTAAAAATTCCAGGCGCTCATTGTGTTTGCTGCTGGCACTGCGGTGAGTTAATGCCTGTTGCAACAGCTCCTGATGATGAAAAGTGTAGCCCAGCTTCCGTTGAAGCCGATTAATTACGATGGGGTTCATGCTTTACCAATAAATGAATGCGTCAAAAATGCAGCACACGAAACCGACCTGGGCAGCCCTGTCCCCATTTAGATTGCCTGTGCGCTTGCCTGCCGCCTTTCTGCAACCCAAATTATTCAGAGTAAAATCAACCAACGCGGTTTCGTGTGCAGTGTCACTCTTACGAGAGACAACCAAAACTTCGGGGGGATATTCTATACGCAACGACAATAGATGTCGTTAGTTTGAATGGATTTAAATATTAAATAATTCACGCTGCCAATATTGCAGCGGCAGCGTGAATTAGGCAGGGAAATTACTGAATGCTACCAATACGCGATAAACGCACGCCGGTCGGCCATTCACCTTCCTGTTTTTCGAAGCTCATCCAGATGGCCGTGGCTTTACCCACCAGGTTGGCCTCTGGCACAAAGCCCCAGTAACGGCTGTCGGCGCTGTTATCGCGGTTGTCGCCCATCATGAAGTAATGACCCGGCGGCACGATCCAGGTGGCCAGCGGCAGGCCGGACTGGCGGTAATACATTCCAACCTGATCCTGAGCAATCGGCACGGTCAGAATGCGGTGAGTCACCTCACCCAGCGTCTCTTTGCGCTCGGTCAGACGAATACCATCAGCCTTGCTTTCGCCTTTCGGCAACTGCCAGAAGCCGCTGGTCGCTTCCCCGCCGTTCTGACGAGAGAAGGTCTGGACGAAATCGCTGGGCTCAACGTTGGAGTAAGTTACCGGCAGTGCGTTGCCGCATGCCTGACCGGAACTGCAGCCCGGCTGGATAGTGACCTGTTTTGCTACCGGATCGTAGGTGATCTTATCGCCCGGTAAGCCAACAGCCCGCTTAATGTAATCCAGACGCGGATCTTCCGGGTATTTAAACACCACGATGTCGCCGCGTTTCGGATGGCCGGTTTCGATCAGCGTTTTCTGGTAGATCGGATCTTTGATGCCGTAGGCAAACTTCTCAACCAGAATAAAATCGCCAATCAGCAGCGTTGGCATCATCGAACCTGACGGGATTTGAAACGGCTCATAAATAAATGAGCGCACCACCAGGACGATAGCCAGCACCGGAAATACCGAGGCTCCCGTTTCCAGCCAGCCCGGTTTCGGACCGACTTTCTTCAACGTTTGCTTGTCGAGGCTATCACCGGTCGCTGCCTGAGCAGCGGCCTGACGTTCACGACGTTTTGGTGCAAAGATGAATTTATCCAGGCACCACAAAAGCCCCGTCACCAGGGTTGCAATCACCAGGATCAGGGCAAACATGTTCGCCATGCCAACTCCTTAAATTATTTTCCGTCTTTACCGACGTGCAGAATGGCGAGGAACGCTTCCTGCGGCAGCTCAACGTTACCCACTTGCTTCATACGTTTCTTACCGTCTTTCTGCTTCTGCAGCAGCTTTTTCTTACGGCTGACGTCACCGCCGTAGCATTTCGCCAGGACGTTTTTACGCAGCTGTTTGACGGTGGAACGGGCAATAATGTGGTTGCCGATAGCCGCCTGAATCGCGATATCGAACTGCTGGCGTGGGATCAGCTCTTTCATCTTCTCCACCAGCTCACGACCGCGGTACGGCGCATTATCGTTGTGGGTGATCAGCGCCAGCGCATCTACACGCTCGCCGTTGATCAGCACGTCCACGCGCACCATGTTGGATGCCTGGAAGCGTTTGAAGTTGTAATCCAGCGACGCGTAGCCACGGGAGGTGGACTTCAGGCGGTCAAAGAAATCGAGCACCACTTCCGCCATCGGAATTTCATAGGTCAGCGCAACTTGTTTACCGTGATAAACCATGTTGGTCTGCACGCCACGCTTCTCAATACACAGCGTGATGACGTTGCCCAGGAACTCCTGCGGTAGCAGCATGTGACATTCCGCGATCGGCTCACGCAGCTCCTGAATGTTATTCAGCGGCGGCAGCTTGGACGGGCTATCGACATAGATGACTTCTTTCGACGTGGTTTCCACTTCGTAGACAACCGTCGGCGCGGTGGTAATCAGATCCAGGTCGTATTCGCGTTCCAGACGCTCCTGGATGATTTCCATGTGCAGCAGGCCGAGGAAGCCACAGCGGAAGCCGAAGCCCAGCGCCGTGGAACTTTCCGGCTCATAGAACAGAGACGCATCGTTCAGGCTCAGTTTACCGAGCGCATCACGGAAGGCTTCATAATCATCGGAGCTCACCGGGAACAGACCGGCATACACCTGCGGTTTCACTTTCTTAAAGCCTGGCAGGGCCTTGTCCGCCGGGTTACGTGATGTCGTCAGGGTATCCCCAACCGGCGCGCCGAGGATATCTTTAATGGCGCACACCAGCCAGCCTACCTCGCCGCATTTCAGCTCAGTACGGTCAACCTGTTTTGGCGTAAAGATCCCCAGTCGATCGGCGTTATAGACCTGACCGGTGCTCATCACTTTAATTTTGTCGCCTTTGCGCATCGTGCCGTTTTTGATACGCACCAGCGAAACCACGCCAAGATAGTTATCGAACCAGGAGTCGATGATCAGCGCCTGCAGCGGGGCATCCGCATCACCTTCCGGCGGCGGGATATCTCGCACCAGACGTTCCAGAACATCGGGAACGCCGACGCCGGTTTTCGCCGAGCAGCGCACCGCATCGGCCGCATCGATACCAACGATGTCTTCGATTTCATCGGCTACGCGCTCCGGATCGGCAGCAGGCAGGTCGATTTTGTTGAGCACCGGCACCACTTCCAGATCCATTTCCATGGCGGTATAGCAGTTGGCCAGCGTCTGAGCTTCTACCCCCTGACCCGCATCGACCACCAGCAGCGCACCTTCACATGCGGCGAGCGAACGTGACACCTCATACGAGAAGTCGACGTGCCCCGGGGTATCGATGAAGTTCAGCTGGTAAGTTTCGCCGTTGGTCGCCTTGTAATCCAGGGTGACGCTTTGCGCCTTAATGGTGATGCCACGCTCGCGTTCAAGATCCATGGAGTCCAGTACCTGGGCTTCCATTTCACGATCGGAAAGGCCACCGCAAATCTGGATGATACGGTCAGACAACGTCGATTTACCGTGGTCGATATGAGCGATGATTGAAAAGTTACGTATATTCTTCATATTTAGAGTTAATTATGCCTTACGCGTATCATGAGGCCGCTGTTCTGTGCCTGACGTTTTTTAATCCGAAAACGCCGCATTCTACACTACATCCGCGAAACCAGGAAATGCTCTTACCAGCAGCATAACCGTAGCAAATGATGTGTTCAGGCGGGGGTAATAAATCAAAAATAAAGGCCAGTGGAATCACTGGCCTGGTTCTGAAGAGGGTGTCTCTACACGCACCAAATCTGGCGGCAGGCCAACGCTAATAATAACGGGCTGCCACGACTGGCGAGCGGCTAATCCGGGCGAAAGCCCGCGCGCCACCAGAAATCCGCCGACGCCGCCGAGTAGCGCACCGCACAGCGAAGCGAAATCATTGGCAAACAAGACCTGAAAAACAGACGCCATAACAAACAGTCCAACCAGCGGCGCCATATAAACTAAAACCGCCGAGCCCAGCAGGCTGCTTTCAGCAATCCCCAGCTCGACTTTTTGCCCGGCGGACAGCGGCTGTTCGCTGGGAACGCTGATCGTGTGGCTGGTTTGCGGTCCCAGTTTGTTCAGCACCCGACTGCCGCAGCCAGCGCGCGAGGCGCAGCTGCTGCACGAGGCTTTCACGTCACAGTGCACTTGCGCCATACCGTTATGCCAGGAGACGACCGTGGCCCACTCTTTAATCATTGCACAGCCCTGAATTTGATGCTGTCGGAGATGCGTTTAGCCGTTTGCGGCGGCAGCTCGCCAACCACGGTTATCTCGGCGTTATCACGTACCGTCGTGCTCACGGTACGACGCCCGGTACGCAACAGCTGATCGCTGCTGTTTGCCGAGGCGCGATTCACGTTAATCGAGAAGCTAAACAGCCCATCAGAATACAGGCGGGATTCAACCGGACCATCAAAGGTCGGCAGACGGCGCTGACTGCTGGAGACTTCGGAAACGCCCTGCGGTAGCCAGGCCGGCGCCCAGTTAAAGTTGGCTTTATCGCCCCCTTCCGGCACCGACAGCTGAGGAGGCAGACTGGCTTTCGCTAATGTCTCCATGCTGCTGCTGACCTTGTCGCCAACGTTAAAGGATACGACCCGGAACTGCTCCAGCGTTTCCCCGTCGCGGTCAAGCAAATCGACGCGCATGGGCAGTTTGGTTTCCGCATCCAGCCAGACGATATAGCTATAGCGCGTACCGTCCCGCGCGACGACGCGAATCACTTCGCAAAGTCTGTCGGCAATACGGGTTCGCCCAACGGAGATAAAATCGTAGTAGGCAGCCAGTCGCTTAAAATCGGTGTAGGCCAGCGAGGGTAACGAATCGACGATATAGTCGCCGTTCAGCGTGAACGGATCGAGCCCCGGTTCAAAATAGCTGATTTCATTACCGCGCAGTACAACTTCCCGGCGTGGGCCATCGAGTTGTAAAAGCTGGGCAAGAGGTTGATTGTTCAGCCGCGCGTGACGATAACGCAGCGACTCAACGCCCTGTTTGTTGATGCTGACGAAAGACAGCTCATAATTGAGGGACTGGCTGGCCAGGTTCATTTGCTGCAACAACGCCCCGGACGATGTATCAGCCGAGGCGTTGACAGAGAAGAACAGGCTGCCTGCCATGAGCGACATGGCACACCAAAGTTGCTTCATTACTGCGATTGCGTTCCTAAAGTTTGATAGCCTGGCACCTGAACAGCGGCTTGCTGAGTCTGGGCCTGACCAAACTGCAGCTGTTCTGCGTGCAGGCGACGCTGCAATTCATAGTCCTGCAGCATAGCATTAATACGGCGGCGCTGTTCTTGCACCTGAGCCTGCTGGCCGCTTCCTGCGGAAGCATCAGCCGGAACGCCAAGACTTACCGGGCTGGCTTTACCCATCATCGGCATGGTGTTGAAGACAGGCGCTTCGGGCTGCTGAGCTGATTCGCTATGCCCATTATACTGCTGGACGCCGACGATAACCGCAAGCGAAACGCACGCCGCAACCCCCATCTGAGTCAGAGAACTGGCCCACGGGCGGACTTTCTGCCAGAAAGGCATCTGACGCCACTGATGTGGTGCTGGCTGAGATTCAGGAATAAGCGGCACCGCCTGACGAACGGGCTCGTTCTCAATGGCGGCCATGACGCGGGCTGAGATATCAAAATGGAGCATCTCAGCGGTATCGCCTCGCAGCGAATCACGGATGAGATGGTAGCTCTCCCAGGTCTTTTGCATTTCAGAAGAACGGCTCAGCTCATTGAGCAGCTCGTTATCCAGCGTTTCACCATCCATTAAGGCCGAAAGTTTTTCTTTCTGCATGCCTGATACCCTTTTCAGTATTCCGCTATCGTCAACGCCTGATAAGCGGTTGAACTTTATTATCAATAGCTTCTCGTGCCCGGAAAATGCGTGAACGTACCGTTCCTACCGGGCAATCCATGATAGCGGCTATCTCTTCATAGCTCAGGCCATCCAGCTCCCGCAACGTGATTGCCATGCGTAAATCTTCCGGGAGTGATTCAATGGTACGAAAAACTATTTGTCTCAGTTCTTCTGACAACATTAAGTTCTCAGGGTTCGAAATTTCTTTCAGCGCCCCACCACTTTCGAAGTTTTCTGCCTCATTGGCGTCAACATCGCTGGACGGTGGGCGGCGTCCCTGAGCTACCAGATAATTCTTCGCCGTATTTACGGCGATGCGATATAACCAGGTATAAAAAGCACTATCCCCCCGGAAGGACTCCAGCGCGCGCCATGCTTTTACGAACGATTCCTGAACAACGTCAGGAATATCGCCCGGTGGCACATAGCGGGAGACCAGGCTCGCGACCTTATGCTGATAGCGCACCACCAGCAAGTTAAACGCTTTCTGATCTCCTTTCTGGACCCGTTCGACGAGGACCTGATCCGTTAACTGCTCGCTCATCCGAGGTAATGTCTCCCCAAACCCAATTCCCATGCGTCTTCAAAGCACTACCCAATCACTGCAATATGAGCAAGCAGACGATTGGAGTGTCTGAAAACAATAAAGTTCCGTTACGCCTTTGATTTTTGTCTGGCAACGGCGGACGATTTGTTATCTCTCATTATATGTCCCGCAACTCAACGCCAGGTAAGATGATGAAGAAAAAGCGTAAGGTCCGCCAGAAGGGTAACGTAACATCGCTTTTATTTCACTATAAAATCTGAAGCTAACGATCTGCTTCGCAAATATTTTCTTTCGTTTACCCTGCTCCGTCCCAGCCGCTTATGTTTAGTTTCCACAACGATCAGTAAAAAAAATGTACGATTTATCACAACCTGGTGCTATTGTGGCAAAAATGTGTTTAGTAAATTAAACAAAGACAATGAATACGACTCCTGACTTCTCCTGTGATGTGCTGATTATCGGCAGCGGCGCTGCCGGTTTATCCCTTGCGCTACGTCTGGCGGAGCACTGCTCCGTCGCCGTACTGAGCAAAGGCCCCGTCAGCGAAGGTTCAACGCTCTACGCGCAGGGCGGTATTGCCGCCGTTTTTGATGAAACCGACAGCGTGGAATCTCACGTTGAAGATACGCTCATCGCCGGGGCCGGCCTGTGCGATCGCCATGCTGTCTCTTTCGTCGCCAGCAACGCCAGACCTTGCGTGCAATGGCTTATCGACCAGGGTGTGCTGTTTGATACTCAGACCCAGGCCAACGGCGAACAGAGCTACCACCTGACCCGTGAAGGCGGCCATAGCCATCGCCGTATCCTCCACGCTGCCGATGCCACCGGTAAAGCGGTGGAAACGACGCTGGTTGGCAAGGCGCTTGCGCACCCCAATATTCGTATTCTGGAGCGGAGTAACGCCGTCGATTTGATCATTTCCGATAAAATCGGCCTGCCGGGGACGCGGCGTGTGGTTGGCGCCTGGATCTGGAACCGGAATAAAGAAAAGGTTGAGACCTGCAGCGCGAAATCCGTGGTGCTAGCCACCGGCGGGGCGGCGAAAGTCTATCAGTACACCACCAATCCGGATGTCTCCTCCGGCGATGGTATTGCTATGGCCTGGCGCGCCGGCTGTCGCGTGGCCAACCTCGAATTCAACCAGTTTCACCCCACCGCCTTGTACCATCCACAGGCGCGCAATTTCCTGTTAACCGAAGCATTACGCGGCGAAGGCGCATACCTGAAACGTCCGGACGGTACCCGGTTTATGCCCGATTTTGACGAACGTGGCGAGCTGGCCCCACGCGATATCGTCGCTCGTGCGATTGACCATGAGATGAAACGCCTCGGCGTCGATTGTATGTATCTCGACATCAGCCATAAGCCTGAAGCCTTTATCCGTCAGCATTTCCCGATGATCTACGAAAAACTGCTCGGCCTGGGTATCGATTTGACAAAAGAGCCTGTGCCGATTGTCCCCGCCGCCCACTATACCTGCGGCGGCGTAATGGTTGATGACAACGGACGTACCGATGTTGACGGGCTGTATGCAATTGGCGAAGTGAGCTATACCGGGCTGCACGGGGCTAACCGCATGGCGTCAAATTCGCTGCTCGAATGCCTGGTCTACGGCTGGTCCGCCGCCGAGGATATTCTCCAGCGCATGCCGCTGGCCCAACCGGTTAACGGCCTGCCGTCCTGGGATGAAAGTCAGGTTGAGATCCCCGATGAACTGGTGGTGATTCAACATAACTGGCACGAGTTGAGACTGTTGATGTGGGACTATGTGGGGATTGTCCGCACCACCCGTCGGCTGGAGCGTGCGCTACGACGAATCACCATGTTGCAGCAGGAGCTCGACGAATATTACGCCCGCTTCCGCGTGTCGAACAATTTGCTGGAGTTGCGCAATCTGGTACAGGTGGCCGAACTGATCGTGCGCTGCGCCATGCAACGTAAAGAGAGCCGCGGGCTACACTATACCCTGGATTACCCGGAACAACTTGCGGATAGCGGCCCGTCAATTCTGTCACCTCTGGCTCACATAAAGAGGTAAAAATCCTGGGTCAGGGCAGTAAACCCTTCGGAGTATTGCTGCTCAGGCCCACGGACAATCAGCCGATCGCTGAAACACTCCCCCGCGGTCGGCGAGAAAGCCAGCAGTACGCGGTGCGGCGGGCGCATTTCCGTCTCCGCGACATCGGTGCGTAAACGCAGATGCCAGCCCATGGTTTGGGCACGTTGAACAAACGTATTGCCAATATCCACCGGTAACACCACGCAGAAAAAGCCCTCTTCGGTAATCAACTCTGCGGCGCAGGTTAAGAGCGTGACGTGATCGAGCGTCGTCGTATATCGCGCCTGTTCGCGCTGCGATGTTGCGCAGGGCACACCTTCTGCAAAAAAAGGCGGGTTGCTGACAATCAGTTCATAACGTCGGGTTTGCGCAGGTTGCCACCGTTGAATATCCCCCAGATGCACCTGGATCCGCGCCCCCCACGGGGAGGTTGCCACGTTTTCGCGCGCCTGCGCCGCGGCCTCTTCATCGAGTTCGACCGCATCCAGCATGACCCGATCGTCGGTTCGCTGAGCCAGCATTAAAGCCAGCAAACCGCTACCGCTCCCGATATCCAGCACGTGTTTTACTTGCGCAATCGGCGCCCACGCGCCAAGCAGAATGCCGTCGGTGCCCACTTTCATCGCACAGCGGTCGTGGGCAACAAAGAACTGTTTAAACGTAAAACCATTGCGCGGCAGCGCAAACTTCGATTGAGACATCCTGAATAACCTTGCGAACAAAAACTCCTGAGACTGAAGCTATGCACAATACCGGAGAACAGATAGCCTTACAAACAGATGAACATTACGCCCGTAACGTCTATAATCGTCGGTCCACTCAGAGGTAGATCATGACTGTAACGACTTTTTCCGAACTTGAACTCGACGAAAACCTTCTGGAAGCCCTCCAGGAAAAAGGTTTCACACGCCCGACAGCCATTCAGGCCGCCGCTATTCCGCCTGCGCTTGATGGCCGTGATATTCTCGGTTCAGCCCCGACAGGTACCGGTAAAACAGCGGCGTATCTGCTGCCAGCGTTGCAGCACCTGCTTGATTTCCCGCGTAAGAAGTCGGGGCCGCCGCGTATTCTTATCCTGACGCCGACCCGTGAGCTGGCGATGCAGGTTGCCGACCATGCCCGTGAGCTGGCCGCACACACGCATCTGGACATTGCCACCATCACCGGCGGCGTCGCATACATGAACCACGCGGAAGTCTTCAGCGAGAACCAGGATATTGTGGTCGCCACCACCGGCCGACTGCTGCAATATATTAAAGAAGAAAACTTCGACTGCCGGGCGGTCGAAACGCTGATCCTCGATGAAGCGGACCGTATGCTGGACATGGGCTTCGCTCAGGATATCGAGCACATTGCCGGTGAAACCCGCTGGCGTAAGCAGACCATGCTGTTTTCCGCGACCCTCGAAGGCGATGCGATTAAAGACTTTGCCGAGCGCCTGCTGGAAGAGCCCGTTGAAGTTTCCGCCAGTCCCTCCACGCGCGAACGTAAGAAAATTCACCAGTGGTACTATCGCGCCGATGACATTAAGCATAAAACCGCGCTATTGGTTAACCTGCTGAAACAGCCGGATGCGACCCGCTCTATCGTCTTTGTGCGTAAGCGCGAGCGCGTTCATGAACTGGCATCCTGGCTGCGCGAAGCGGGAATCAATACCTGCTGGCTGGAAGGCGAAATGGTGCAGGCAAAACGTAACGAAGCAATCAAACGTATGACCGACGGCCGTATGAATGTGCTGATTGCCACCGACGTCGCTGCCCGCGGGATAGATATTCCGGACGTTAGCCATGTTTTCAACTTCGACATGCCGCGCACGGCTGATACCTATCTGCATCGTATCGGACGCACCGGCCGCGCGGGGAAAAAAGGCGTTGCCATTTCTCTGGTTGAAGCCCATGACCATCTGCTGTTGGGTAAAATTGGCCGCTATATCGACGAGCCGCTCAAAGCGCGCGTTATTGATGAACTGCGCCCGACAACCCGTGCACCGAGCGAGAAGCTGACCGGTAAGCCGTCCAAAAAGGTACTGGCTAAACGCGCCGAGCAGAAAAAAGAGAAAGATAAAGAGAAACCGCGAGTGAAGAAACGTCACCGCGATGCCAAAAATATTGGCAAGCGCCGTAAACCAAGCGGTAGCGCGGGTGAAAATCAGCAGTAACAAAAAAAACGCCGGGATATCCCGGCGTTTTTATATTTAAGCGTCGACTTACAGGCTTTCAGTAAAGGTACGGGCGATAACGTCGCGCTGCTGTTCTGGTGTCAGGGAGTTAAAGCGCACCGCGTAGCCGGAGACACGAATAGTCAGCTGCGGGTATTTTTCCGGATGTTCAACCGCATCCAGCAGCGTTTCGCGACGCAGCACGTTAACGTTCAGGTGCTGACCACCTTCTACGCGGACTTCCGGTTTCACATCGAGCGGAATTTCGCGGTATTCGATTTCACCCAGTTTATTGACCGCAACCACGTCATCTTCAGCAAAACCCCCTTTGGCACACAGGCAGCGGGCTTCGCCTTTTTCGCTGTCCAGCAGCCAGAAAGAGTTCAGCAGGTCGTCGTTTGCAGCTTTAGTAATTTGGATACCAGTAATCATTTGATGCCTCCCTTAGGCAATATTTATTCGTTTTCTTGGCCCGTTCCCGGCCAATTGGTAAAACCATTGTTGTCTGAGTGTATGTATATCAGCCAAACAACCGGCATTCATTGACTTAAATCAATAAAAACCACGCAATAAAAATGGGTATAGGAGGATATTATTGTTTTACATCAAGTTACGCCAGAGCCAATGCAAAATATTTTTGTAAATTTTCAATTTTTTTTGCATACAAAACGTCAGTCAGACACCGTGGATTTTGTTATGCAGAAAGAAGCAGTTAAGCTATAGCGATGACACTTTGCAGGAGAGCAAGATGACCACCCCATTGACCTGGCACGACGTGCTGGCGGAAGAGAAGCAGCAGCCCTATTTTGTGAATACCCTCAAAACTGTCGCCGAAGAGCGCCAGTCGGGCATGACGATTTATCCGCCGCAAAAAGATGTCTTCAATGCCTTTCGTTATACCGAACTTGGCGATGTCAAAGTGGTTATTCTTGGGCAAGACCCTTATCACGGCCCCGGACAGGCCCACGGCCTGGCCTTCTCCGTGCTTCCGGGAGTTCAGACGCCGCCATCGCTGTTAAATATGTATAAAGAACTGGAAGGGACGATCCCGGGATTCAGCCGTCCGACGCACGGTTACCTGGAGAGCTGGGCGCGACAGGGGGTGCTGCTGCTCAATACGGTCCTGACGGTGCGGGCGGGTCAGGCCCATTCGCATGCCAGCCTTGGCTGGGAAACCTTTACCGATAAGGTCATTTCATTGATCAACGAACATCGGGAAGGGGTGGTGTTTTTACTGTGGGGCGCCCATGCCCAGAAAAAAGGGGCGATTATCGACAGGCAACGTCATTGCGTGCTGAAAGCACCGCATCCTTCGCCGCTTTCCGCCCATCGCGGCTTCTTTGGTAGTAATCACTTCGTCCAGACTAATCAGTGGCTGGCCGAGCGCGGCGAGTCTCCCATTGACTGGATGCCGGTATTACCGGCCGGGGATGCCTAGCCTTCGCCTTTCGCAGCAACAAAAATGCCAGCGTAGCGCTGGCATTTTTTCAGCTGAACCCGGCCATCAGGCCTTGTTCTGACGCCACCACTCGGCCAGCAATACGCCGGTCGCCACGGAGACGTTCAGGCTTTCTACATTGCCGGTACCTTCAATGGCAACGTTAAGATCGGCACTGGAGATCGCCGCATCAGACAGGCCATCACGCTCCTGACCTAATGCCAACACCATTTTCTTCGGCAGCTCAGCCTTATGCAACGGCGTACCGTTGTGGCTGGAGGTCGAAACAATGGCGTAGCCCGCTTTGCGGAACTGCTCCAGAGTGTCGATAAAGCTGTCGCCGGTGATCGGTTCGACGTGTTCTGCACCACCTTCTGCGGTACGGATTGCCGCGCCAGATTCCAGCATGCCGGCATCCTGCACCACTACACCCTTCACACCAAAATGCGCACAGCTACGCATGATCGCGCCGAGGTTGTGCGGGTTACCGACATCTTCCAGTGCCAGAACGCAATCTTCGGCATCGGCTTTGGCGACCCACTGAGCCACCGAGGTACCGTTACGTTTCTTAATCAGGAAGCAAACGCCGCCGTGGTGTTCAGTGCCGGAGGCTTTTGCCAGCTCAGCTTCATCAACCACGTGATAGGCTTTGCGGTTCGCCGCCATCCAGCGCAGCGCTTCTTTGAAACGTGGGGTGACGCTCTGGACAAACCAGGCGCGAACAATCGCTTCCGGACGGCTCTGGAACAGCGCCTGACAAGCATTCTCACCGTAAACGCGGGTCTCTTCCGCGCGCTGACGACGTAATACTTCCGGATCGATAAAGCTTTTACCGCTGATCCCGCCGTGATCCGGCTTCACCGCCGCATCATCGTTTGGTGCACGCGAGACGGTACGCCACGGAGAAGAGCTATCACGATCGAAATCATCGCGTTTACGATCGTCACGTTTGCGGTCATCACCGCGGCTGTTACGTTCGTCGCGGGCAGGGCGGCTACGGCCGTCAACACGAGATTTTCCTGGGCGCCCTCCCCCTTTCCCGGTACGCGGGTTATGGGTGCGTCTGTCAGAATCATCATCACTGCGGACATACATCACTTTGACCTTGCCGCTTTTATTTTTCAGTTCGTCGCTCATCAATTTTCTCCACCTGCGCTGCGCGAAGCGCGAAGATTACCCGATGTGTCACCGCTGCGCCATGATTTCGTTTAAAAGATAGGGTCTATCGTATTCATCGAACAAAACGCATTGTTGTTTAATAGCTGCTAATCGATAATATGTAACATTAAAGAAACAAATCGGCCACGTGCCACGCTGCAACCCATAACCAGAGGTTAGTTATGAATACCGTTTGTGCCAGTTGTCAGGCTCTGAACCGCATCCCCGACGATCGTAGTGCCGATGGCGCTAAATGCGGACGCTGCGGCCACGATCTTTTTGACGGCGACGTCATCAACGCGACCGGGGCAACGCTGGATAAACTACTGAAGGACGATCTGCCCGTTGTTGTCGATTTCTGGGCGCCATGGTGCGGTCCTTGTCGTAATTTTGCGCCGATCTTTGAAGACGTCGCGGAAGAACGCAGCGGCAAGATGCGCTTCGTAAAAGTGAACACCGAAGCAGAACGCGAGCTGAGCGCGCGTTTCCGCATCCGCAGCATTCCAACCATTATGATGTTTAAAAAAGGCGAAGTCATCGACATGCTTAACGGCGCGGTACCAAAAGCACCGTTCGACAGCTGGCTCAATGAGGCCAACGCGCAGTAAACCTACCGGGGCACAGCTTGTGCCCCTTTTTCACCTCTGCGACAATGGCGTTTTTTCTTAGCGACCCTTTATGATTGATAACGCCGTCCTTCGCCTTCGTGCCGAACGCCTCGCTCGCGCGACCCGGCCTTTTCTCGCGCGTGGTAACCGAGTCCATCGCTGCCAACGCTGTCTGTTACCGCTGAAGCAGTGCCTGTGCGCGACCCTGACGCCTGCGCAGGCCACCAGCCGTTTCTGCCTGGTGATGTTTGATACCGAGCCGATGAAGCCCAGCAATACCGGTCGGCTAATCGCGGATATCTTGCCGGACACCGAAGCCTTTCAATGGTCGCGAACCGAGCCGCCGCAGGCGTTACTCGATCTGGTCGCCAACCCGGATTACCAGCCCATGGTGGTCTTCCCGGCCTCGTATGCAGGTGCGGAACGCCAGGTGCTGAGCATCCCACCGGCGGGGAAACCACCGCTATTTATCATGCTCGATGGAACCTGGACGGAAGCGCGCAAAATGTTTCGCAAAAGCCCGTATCTGGATGCGCTTCCGGTTATCTCCGTCGATCTGTCACGCATCTCCGCCTATCACCTGAGAGAAGCCCATGCGCAGGGGCAGTACTGCACCGCCGAAGTCGCCATTGCGCTGCTCGACCTTGCAGAAGACCGCATGGCCGCGCGCGCGCTCGGGGACCACTTTAGCCTGTTCCGCACCCGCTATCTGGCGGGAAAAACGCAGCATAAGGGCAGCATCACAGCACAAATGGCAGAAAGCGTTTAAAATCATTCGGTCACTGGGGATCAAAGGAGACCGGTATGAGCCAACGAGGCCTGGAAGCACTACTGCGGCCGAAGTCGATCGCCGTTATTGGCGCATCAATGAAACCACAGCGCGCCGGTTATCTGATGATGCGTAACCTGCTGGCCGGGGGGTTCAACGGCCCGGTCCTGCCCGTCACCCCGGCCTGGAAAGCCGTTCTGGGCGTGCTGGCCTGGCCGACTATCGATAGCCTGCCATTCACCCCGGATCTGGCCGTGCTCTGTACCAACGCCCGGCGAAACCCCGAGCTGCTGGACGCGCTGGGGCAAAAGGGGTGCAAGACCTGCATAATTCTCTCCGCCCCGCCGGAACAATATCCCGTACTACTCGAATGCGCCGCACGCTATCAAATGCGCCTGCTTGGCCCCAACAGCCTGGGCCTGCTTGCCCCATGGCAGGGACTGAATGCCAGCTTTTCGCCGGTACCGATTCATCGCGGCAAGCTGGCGTTTATCTCCCAGTCTGCAGCAGTTTCAAATACCATTCTTGACTGGGCGCAGCAGCGCGAGATGGGCTTCTCGTACTTTATTGCGCTTGGGGATAGCCTGGACATTGATGTCGACGACCTCCTCGACTTCCTTGCCCGCGACAGTAAAACCAGCGCCATTCTGCTCTACCTTGAGCATCTGAGCGACGCCCGCCGCTTCGTGTCCGCGGCGCGCAGCGCATCGCGTAATAAGCCGATCCTGGTGATCAAAAGCGGCCGCAGTCCCGCCGCGCAAAAGCTGCTCCATGTCAATTCGGGTATGGATCCGGCCTGGGACGCCGCGATTCAACGGGCGGGCTTACTGCGCGTGCAGGATACTCATGAGCTGTTCTCTGCGGTTGAAACCCTCAGCCATATGCGCCCGCTACGCGGTGAGAAACTGATGATCATCAGCAACGGTGCCGCCCCTGCGGCGCTGGCGCTGGACGAACTGTGGCTACGAAACGGCAAGCTTGCCACTCTCAGCGAAGAGACCTGTGAAAAACTACGCCAGGCGCTGCCGGGCGGTATCGGCATCGCTAACCCGCTGGATCTCCGTGACGATGCCAGCAGCGAACACTATCTCAAGGCGCTGAACGTTCTGCTGGATAGCCAGGATTACGACGCCCTGCTGGTGATTCATTCCCCCAGCGCCGCCGCACCGGGAACCGAAAGCGCCCTCGCCCTGATCGACGCGCTGAAAAACCATCCGCGCGGTAAATATGTCACGGTACTGACGAACTGGTGTGGCGAATACTCTTCTCAGGAAGCCCGCCGCCTGTTCAGCGATGCAGGCTTGCCAACCTACCGCACGCCGGAAGGAACCATTACCGCTTTTATGCACATGGTGGAGTACCGACGTAACCAAAAACAGCTCCGGGAGACGCCGGTTCTGTCGGATACGGTGACCGCCAATACCGCAGAAGCCCATATGTTGTTGCAACAAGCGATTCGCGAAGGCGCCCGTTCGTTAGACACCCATGAAGTAAGTCCGGTATTGCACGCTTACGGGATCCACACCTTACCGACATGGATTGCCGCCGACAGCGCCGAAGCGGTGCATATCGCCGAACAAATTGGCTACCCGGTGGCTCTGAAACTGCGTTCACCGGATATTCCGCACAAATCGGAAGTTCAGGGCGTGATGCTCTATTTGCGTACCGCCACCGAAGTGCAACAGGCAGCGGATGCTATTTTCGACCGCGTGAAAATGGCCTGGCCCCAGGCACGGATTCACGGTCTGCTGGTACAAAGCATGGCCAACCGCGCCGGCGCGCAGGAGTTGAGGGTCGTCGTTGAGCACGATCCGCTGTTCGGTCCGCTGATTATGCTGGGTGAAGGTGGCGTCGAATGGCGCGCAGAAGATCAGGCCGCCGTCGCCCTTCCACCGTTAAATATGAACCTGGCTCGGTACCTGGTTATCCAGGCGATCAAAAGTAAGAAGATCCGTGGCCGCAGCGCGCTGCGCCCGCTGGATGTCTCTGGCCTGAGCCAACTTCTGGTCCAGGTATCAAATCTCATCGTCGATTGTCCGGAGATCCAGCGGCTGGATATTCACCCACTGCTCGCTTCGGGTAACGAGTTCACCGCGCTTGACGTCACGCTAGCCCTTGCCCCGTTTAGCGGCGACAGCGAAAGCCGGCTGGCAATACGTCCTTATCCGCAGCAGCAGGAAGAGTGGGTGGTGATGAAAAATGGCGAGCGCTGTCTGTTCCGCCCGATCCTGCCGGAAGATGAGCCGCTGCTTCAGGCCTTTATCGGTCAGGTAACGAAAGAAGATCTGTACTATCGTTATTTCAGCGAAATCAATGAATTTACTCATGATGACTTAGCCAATATGACGCAGATCGACTACGATCGAGAAATGGCGTTTGTTGCCGTGCGCACAAGCGCCGAGGGCAATGAGATCCTTGGCGTAACGCGAGCTATCTCCGATCCGGACAATATTGATGCCGAATTTGCCGTACTGGTTCGATCCGATCTGAAAGGGTTAGGTTTAGGCCGGCGGCTGCTGGAAAAGCTGATTGCCTACACCCAAAGCCACGGTCTGCAGCGGTTAAATGGCATCACCATGCCCAATAACAGAGGCATGATCGGCCTTGCCAGGAAGCTAGGGTTCGCGGTTGATATTCAGCTGGAGGACGGGATTGTGAGTTTGTCCCTGCAACTGGTACCACAACAATCATAAACTGGCGACCGCAATTGTTGACCACATTCGCGAACAGTAATGTTATTATTGCCCGCTTACGTCGTCTGCATGGTACAGAAGACCCTTCAATAAACAGAGAAGAAACGCACTGTGATGTTGTCAAAATTTAAGCGTAATAAACATCAACAACACCTTGCCCAACTCCCTAAGCTTTCTCAGTCAGTTGATGATATCGAGTTCTTTTACGCTCCTGCGGATTTTCGGCAAGCGTTACTGGCAAAGATAGCCCACGCCACCCAGCGTATTTGTATTGTTGCGCTCTATCTGGAGCAGGATGATGGCGGCAAAGGAATTCTGCAGGCACTTTACGATGCCAAGCGTCAGCGTCCGGAGCTAGATGTTCGCGTACTGGTTGACTGGCATCGCGCCCAGCGTGGACGCATTGGCGCAGCGGCAGCTAACACGAATGCCGACTGGTACTGTCGCATGGCGCAGGAAAACCCCGGCGTCGATGTCCCGGTTTATGGCGTGCCGGTCAATACCCGGGAAGCCCTCGGCGTGCTGCACTTCAAAGGTTTTATTATCGATGATTGCGTTCTGTACAGCGGCGCAAGCCTGAACGATGTCTATCTGCATCAGCATGATAAGTATCGTTACGACCGCTATCAGTGTATTCGCAATGGCAAAATGGCCGATGTGATGTTCGATTGGGTCGAGCACAATCTGGTTGAAGGCCGCGGTGTAAACCGTCTCGACAGCGCCGCTCGCCCGAAAAGCCCGGAAATCAAAAATGATATCCGCCAGTATCGCCAGGAACTGCGTGACAGCGGCTACCATTTCTCTGGCAATGCGGATGACGATCGGCTGTCGGTCACGCCGCTGGTCGGTCTGGGCAAATCGAGCCTGCTGAATAAAACCATCTTCCATCTTATGCCCTGCGCTGAGCGTAAGCTGACGATTTGTACGCCCTATTTCAACCTTCCGGCTCTTCTGGTGCGTAACATTATTCAGCTACTGCGTAGCGGGAAGCAGGTAGAGATTATCGTTGGCGATAAAACTGCGAATGACTTCTATATTCCTGAAGATCAGCCGTTTAAAATTATCGGCGCCCTCCCCTATCTGTATGAAATCAACCTCCGCCGCTTCCTCAGCCGACTGCAGTATTATGTTAATACTGACCAGTTGATCGTTCGTCTGTGGAAAGATGACGACAACAGCTATCACCTTAAGGGAATGTGGGTTGATGATGAGTGGATGCTGCTCACCGGTAATAACCTCAATCCGCGCGCCTGGCGCCTGGACCTGGAAAATGCGATTCTGATTCACGATCCGCAGCATCAGCTCGGCGCGATGCGTGAAAAAGAGCTGCATCTGATTCGTCAGCACACGACGGTCGTTAAACACTATCGCGATCTGCAAAGCATTGCGGATTACCCGGTCAAGGTACGCAAACTGATTCGCCGCCTGAGGCGTATCCGTATTGACCGCTTGATCAGCCGTATTCTCTGAATATCTGCCCCGCATCGTCGGGGCTTTTTTCTGGAATGTGTATGCGTACTTTCATCATTATTGCCCCGTTGCTGCTCACCGGCTGTAGCCATATGGCGCATGATTCATGGAGTGGCCAGGATAAGGCCCAGCATTTTCTGGCCTCGGCGATGCTCTCAGCGGCCGGTAACGAATACGCCCAGCATCAGGGCTACAGTCGCGACCGAAGCGCGGCCATTGGCCTGATGTTTTCCGTCAGTCTGGGGGCTTCGAAAGAACTCTGGGACAGCCGCCCGGCAGGAAGCGGCTGGAGCTGGAAGGATTTTGCGTGGGATGTGGCCGGCGCCACGACAGGTTATGCCGTGTGGCAGCTGGCGCACCAGTAGACCTAAAGTCGTAATCCCTTGCCCTTACGATGCAGCATCAGAGATACCAGAAACGCAATCGCACTCATCACGGTGACGTACCAGTAAAAGACATGTTCAACTCCGACCGATTTTAGCGACAGCGCGACGTATTCCGCCGAGCCGCCAAACAGCGCATTTGCCACGGCATACGACAAGCCAACGCCTAAAGCGCGTACCTGAGCCGGGAACATCTCCGCCTTCAGAATACCGCTGATCGAGGTATAGAAACTCACGATCATCAACGCACAGATAACCAATCCAAATGCGGCATAGGGTGAGGTTACGCCCTGCAGCGCACTCAAGATCGGCACGGTAAAGAGCGTCGCTAATGAGCCAAAGCAGAGCATTGATGTCCGGCGACCTATTTTGTCTGATAGCGCGCCAAATAACGGTTGGGCCAGCATATAGACAAACAGTGCCGCAGTCATAATCACACTGGCTGTACCGGCGCTCATGCCCGCCGTATTGACCAGGTATTTCTGCATATAGGTCGTGAAGGTGTAAAAGCTTAACGACCCGGCGGCGGTGAAACCCAGGACCATCAGAAATGCTTTACGATTGCGCCATAATCCTTTGAAGGAGCCAGCCTCTTTTAATGCCCGCGTCTCCTGCTTAGATGTTTCATCCAGCTGGCGACGTAGCCACAGGGCCACAACAGCAAGTACCGCCCCAAGCGCAAACGGTATCCGCCATCCCCAGGCATGCAGCTGCGCATCGCTTAGAATTTGCTGTAGGGCCACCACCACAAGCACCGCCAGAAGCTGACCACCGATGAGGGTCACGTACTGGAATGAGGCATAGAAGCCTTTCTTGCCCTCTACGGCGACCTCACTCATGTAGGTTGCACTGGTACCGTACTCTCCCCCGACGGATATCCCCTGAAACAGGCGCGCCAGAAGTAATAATGCCGGCGCCCATGTGCCAATCGTCGCATAGCCGGGCAGGCAGGCAATCACCAGCGAGCCCATGCACATCATGCATACGGAAATAAGCATAGAGGCTTTGCGTCCGCGGCGGTCAGCAATACGACCAAACAACCATCCGCCAATCGGGCGCATCAGGAAACCCGCGGCAAACACACCGGCGGTTTGTAATAGCTGAGTGGTGGTGTTTCCGGAAGGAAAAAAGATATGGGCAAAATAGAGAGAGCAGAATGAATAGACATAAAAATCAAACCATTCAACCAGATTCCCCGAAGATGCACCTACAATCGCCCATATGCGGCGGCGGGTATCGCTTTGTTCCAGCGCTCCCCGTTCATTCATACTGCTTTCTGCCATTGTCATCCTGCTCCAGCAAAGACTGCAATCTGTCTTGTCGGGCGTGCCACGTCACTGAGACAAATCAATTAGTAAACTAAATGTTATATAATTGTTATTTATTTATGTGTGATTAAACTCACATTTTTTTTCGTCGTGTGGTTTTCGGGATTAACGCTAAAGCATGAACGAGGATAAAGTGAAATATGGTGAGGTGGTGGCCACAGCAGGCTTTTATGTTGTATGAACAAACAGATAGATTGCTGCTGAGCGCCTGATCGCTTTGCATCTGGACAAAAACGCAAAAAGCCCATCCGTCAGGATGGGCTTCTTACTGATTTGATGCCTGGCAGTTCCCTACTCTCACATGGGGAGACCCCACACTACCATCGGCGCT
>NZ_MTEG01000018.1:0-138633 GCF_002108615.1 Klebsiella sp. YJ | reverse complement strand
CTTACCCAGATCGATACCAATAAGCGCAATGTTTTCCATGATGGTTCTCCGAATGAAAGCCTGTCCTCAGCATAGTACTGGGAAGGAGGGAGTGACCATCTCATTAACTATCCAGACTCACGGACGCTACGCCGCCAACCATACTGCCGTACGCCTTGATGCGGTGAAGCAGCATTTAGGTATCGGCAGCCTGCCGCTGTTTACCGCTCGCGACGCGCTGGCCCGGGGCGATATCGTGCAGGTTCTGGCAGAATGGGAGTTTATCAGTAGCTATAGCGGACAGCTGTGGCTGCTGTGGTCGGGCAATAAACATATGCCCGCCAGAATGCGGGCCATGATTGATTATCTGAGCGAGAAAATTGACGGTCGCCAGGCCGCTTACGGCGCCAGGGCCAACACTTCCGCCACCCAGCGCTGAAAACCGCCCACATCCAGCTCCAGCGCAACGCGAGCGTTCGCCGGCTGCCCGAGTCGCCCTTCGATATCGACGACGGTGGTACCGGATGTCCAGGTCCCCTGCGTTTCCACCGCCACAAAGCACGGTTGTAGGGTAAACAGCTCGGGGCGCACCAGCCAGGCAATGGCGCACAGGTCATGCATACGTAGCCCGCTGCTCATGCTGCCGCTGCGATAATGGCTGAACAGCGCGTGGAGCATCTTTCCGGTGTTGTTCAGCGCGGGCAGCGTGGCGAGGTACTCCGGCGTCAGCATCGCCCTGTTCGTCACGTCGAGACCGCACATCACGATCTCCAGACCGCTGCGAAATACGCTGGCCGCGGCTTCCGGGTCGATAGCAATATTGAACTCCGCATTGGGCGTGAAGTTACCGCGCCCGGCAGAACCGCCCATGATCACCAGCCGGCGAATATTAAAGCGACATTCCGGATACTGCGTCAGGAGCAGCGCAATATTGGTCAACGGACCAATCGCTACCAGCGTAATGGGCTCCTGAGCATGCATCAGCGCGTCGCGAATGGCCTGAAAGGCCGGTTTCGGCAATGGCTGGCAGTCATGCTCGACAAAATCATACCCTTCCATACCGGACTCACCATGCACGGAGGCCGCATCGCGCAGCGGGCGCAAAAGCGGCATCGACGCCCCTTGAGCCAGCGGAACCTTCGCCTGCCAGAAATGCAGTAGCTGCAGGGCATTACGGGTGGTTTTTTCCACCGACACGTTCCCCGCCACCGTCGTCATCAGCTGCAGATCGAGCTCGGGGGCAAACAGCGCAGCGGCGATCGCCGCCGCGTCGTCAATGCCGGGATCGGTATCAAGAATGATCGGTAAGCGCATCGTTTCTCCCAAAAAAAATGCCAGACGTTAAGTCTGGCATCTTCTCACATTCGCTGGCGAAAGAACTTAGTCTACTTCACGGACATCAACCCGCAGCTCTTTCGGTACTTCGAAAACGATATTCTCTTCACGCCCTTCCAGCGGGACGGCTTCTCCACCGCCCAGCGCCTGCAGACGCGCAATCACGTTCTGCACCAGAATATCCGGGGCCGATGCGCCTGCGGTCACGCCAACGCACGCGGCCTCTTTGACCCACGCTTCCTGAATATCCGTCGCGTCGTCAATCAGATAGGCTGCTTTCCCCATCCGCTGAGCGAGCTCCGCCAGACGGTTGGAGTTAGAGGAGTTTTTCGACCCCACCACCAGCACGACATCGGCCTGTTCCGCCAGCGCACGCACCGCTTCCTGACGGTTGGTGGTTGCGTAACAGATATCGTCTTTGCGCGGCCCGACGATTTTTGGGAAGCGTTCGCGCAGCGCGTCGATCACATCCGAAGTGTCATCTACCGAGAGGGTGGTCTGCGTCATAAACGACAGCCGGGCGTCGTTTTTCACCTCCAGCTTCCAGACGTCATCGGGCGATTCCACCAGATACATTCCCCCTTCCGGGTTGCTGTACTGGCCCATCGTCCCTTCGACTTCCGGGTGACCGGCATGGCCAATCAGGATCGACTCTTCGCCACGACGACTGGCGCGGGCGACTTCCATATGCACTTTGGTCACCAGCGGACAGGTCGCGTCAAAGACCGTCAGATCGCGGTTTTTCGCTTCATTACGCACCGCCTGAGACACGCCGTGCGCGGAGAAAATCAGGATCGCGCCATCAGGCACTTCGCTAATCTGTTCGATAAAAATGGCGCCGCGCTTGCGCAGGCTATCGACCACATAGCGGTTATGCACCACTTCATGACGCACATAGATCGGCGCGCCGTAGAGCGTCAGCGCGTTTTCGACAATGCTGATAGCGCGGTCAACACCGGCGCAGAAGCCGCGCGGGTTAGCCAACAGGATCTGCATTTCACTCCTCCAGCGCCGGATCGATTTCCAGCACTTCAATATCAAAATGGACGGTGCGCCCGGCCAGCGGGTGGTTGAAATCCACGGTGATCGAATCGCCGTTCACTTCACGAATCACGCCGGGCATTTCGCTGCCATCCATTGCGGTAAAGAGCATAATCGCGCCAATTTCCGGCTCGCCCGCATCGATAAATTCACGACGGGAAAAATACTGGATAAGATCCGGGCTTGGCACGCCAAACGCGGCATCGGGCTCCAGCGAAAATACCTTTTTCTCACCCTCTTTCAGACCCAGAAGCTGTTGTTCAAGACCTTCAGACAGGGAGGTGTCGCCAAGGCGAAACAGGGCAGGTTTGCCGTTATTGCGGGTGGATTCAGCCGTTGAGCCATCATCCAGTTTCAGCGTGAAGTGAACGAGGATCGCGCTGTTGCTCTGTACGGATTTAGACATGCAAATTGCTCGCTTGTTTTGGCCCGCCTGTTTGCCCGGTGACGCTACGCTTACCGGGCCTACGGAAGGGCACAAATTCTGTAGGCCGGGTAAGCGCAGCGCCACCCGACATTTACATTTACACCGGCTCTTTCGCCGAAGGTTTTGGCAGGAAGCCTTCCAGCACAATCAGCGCCGCGCCGATACAAATTGCGGTATCGGCGAGGTTGAAGGTAGCGAAATGCCAGTCCCCGACGTAGAAATCAATCATATCGACGACAAAACCATGCCATAGCCGATCAAACAAATTCCCCAACGCGCCGCCAATAATCAGCGCGTAGGCAATGTTGTTCAGCTTTTGCGTGGCTTTTGAGCGATACATCAATACCGCCAGAATCACGCAGATACCGATGGCAATGCCGGCAAAGAACCAGCGCTGCCAGCCGCCGCTATCGGCAAGGAAACTAAAAGCCGCGCCATAGTTACGCGCATAATGCAGATTAAGCGACGGGAACAGCGATACCGTATCCCCCAGAGCAAAGTTCTGGAGGATCAGGAATTTACTGCCCAGGTCAATAATCAGCACGGCTACAACGACCCAAAGCCAGCGTAGCCCCGTTGAACAGACAGATTTACTCATCAGGCAAACTTACGTTTTTCGCCGTCACCGGCGACGTTGCTGACACAGCGACCGCAGATTTCCGCGTGTTCCGCCACCTTGCCGACATCGCTGGTATAGTGCCAGCAGCGTGGGCATTTCTCGCCTTCGGCTTTACTCAGCACGACTTTCAGACCTTTCAGCAGTTCACTCTGCCAGGCATCCGCCGGCGCCTGTGCATAATCGGCAACCGTCGCCCCGGAGGTCAACAGGACAAATCGTAATTCGCTGCCCAGCGCGTTCAGCTTCGCGGCCAGATCGGCATCGGCATACAGCGTGACCGCCGCTTCCAGAGAACCGCCCACCAGCTTGTCGGCACGCGCCTGCTCGATGACCTTGTTGACTTCGCCACGTACCTGCAGCAGGTCGTCCCAGAAGTCGTCGTTCATCGCTTCGTCATCGGCCAGGCCGAACAGACCTTCATACCACTCACCGGTGAAGACGTATTTCTCGCGGGAACCCGGCAGGTAGCCCCAGATTTCGTCTGCGGTGAAGGACATGATCGGCGCCATCCAGCGAACCAGCGCTTCCACAATATGGAACAGCGCGGTCTGGCAGCTGCGACGCGCCACGCTGTCCGCTTTCGCGGTGTACTGGCGATCTTTGATGATGTCGAGATAGAACGAGCCCATTTCGATGGAGCAGAAGCGCATCAGGCGCTGCACCACTTCGTGGAAATCATACGATTCGTAGGCCTTCAGGATATCTTCCTGCGCCGCTTGCGCGCAGCCTACCGCCCACCGATCGAGCACCACCATCTCTTCCGGTTTCACCATATCTTTGACCGGATCGAAACCGTTAAGGTTCGCCAGCAGGAAGCGTGCGGTGTTACGGATACGACGATAGCTGTCGGCAGCACGTTTAAGGATCTCGTCAGAGACCGCCATTTCGCCGGTGTAATCGGTAGACGCGACCCACAGACGCAGGATATCCGCGCCCAGTTTATTCATCACATCCTGCGGAGAGACGGTGTTACCGATGGATTTGGACATTTTACGTCCCTGACCATCTACGGTGAAACCGTGCGTCAGCACCTGGCGGTACGGCGCTTTGCCCTTCATCGCCGTGGAGATCATCAGCGAGGACATGAACCAGCCGCGATGCTGGTCAGAACCTTCCAGGTACATATCGGCGGCGTGACCGGAGAATTCAGGGCGTACGTCAACAACGGAGGAGTGGGTAGATCCGGAGTCGAACCACACGTCCAGGGTATCCGGCACTTTCTCGTAGTTGTCCGCGTCAGCGCCCAGGATGTCGCGGGAATCGAGATCCCACCACGCCTGAATGCCGTCAACTTCAACGCGCTTCGCCACTTCTTCCATCAGTTCCAGGGTATTCGGGTGCAGTTCCTGCGTCTCTTTGTGCACAAACAGAGACATCGGCACGCCCCAGGTACGCTGACGGGAGATACACCAGTCAGGACGGTTAGCAACCATGGATTCGATACGCGCCTGGCCCCAGTCCGGGATCCACTGCACACCTTTGATCTCTTTCAGCGACTGCGCGCGCAGACCTTTCTGATCCATGCTGACGAACCACTGCGGGGTCGCACGGAAGATGATCGGCGACTTGTGACGCCAGCAGCACGGATAGCTGTGCTGCATTTTCTCAACGTGCAGCAGCGCACCGCTTTCGCGCAGCATTTCGACGATGATGTCGTTCGCTTTAAAGACGTTAATACCGTCCAGCGCCGGATAGGTCCCCGGCAGGTAGGAACCGTCCGGGCCGACCGGATTGGCAATTTCCAGGCCGTATTTCTGGCTGATGGTGTAGTCGTCCGGACCGTGGCCGCCGGCGGTATGGACCGCACCGGTACCCGCATCCAGAGTGACGTGATCGCCGAGGATGGCCGGTACGTCGAAGTCGAGGAACGGATGCTTAAAGCGCATCAGTTCCAGTTCATCACCTTTCACCGCCGCCAGGATGGTGTAATCCGCAATACCCGCGCGTTTCATCACGCTTTCAACCAGATCTTTCGCCAGGATCAGCGCCTGGTCTGCGACCTGCACCAACGCATAGTCGAATTCCGGCGACAGGGAGATGGCGCGGTTGGCTGGCAGGGTCCACGGGGTGGTGGTCCAGATGACCAGTGATACCGGGCCGGTGACATCGGCAACGCCGAATTTCGCCAGCACAGCGGCTTTGTCTACCGCGTGGAACGCTACGTCGATAGAAGGAGACGTTTTGTCGTAATACTCGACTTCCGCTTCAGCCAGCGCAGAACGGCAGTCGACACACCAGTGCACCGGCTTCGCGCCTTTGTGCAGGTGGCCGTTACCGATGATTTTACCCAGCGCACGGATAATGTTGGCTTCGGTTTTGAAGTCCATGGTCAGGTACGGACGCGACCAGTCGCCCAGCACGCCCAGGCGGATAAAGTCTTTACGCTGGCCGTCGATCTGCTCAGCGGCATATTCGCGGCACTTGGCGCGGAATTCAGCAGCGGTGAATTTCTCACCCGGCTTGCCATATTCCTGCTCCACTTTCAGCTCGATCGGCAGACCGTGGCAGTCCCAACCTGGAACGTAAGGCGAGTCATAGCCCGTCAGTCCTTTGGACTTAACGATAATGTCTTTCAGAATCTTGTTAACCGAGTGACCAATATGAATGCTGCCATTCGCATAAGGAGGGCCATCATGCAGAATGAAGGTTTTTTTGCCTTTTTTCGCTGCACGGATGATGCCGTACAGGTCATCATCGGTCCAACGCGCCAGCATTCCCGGTTCGCGCTTGGCGAGATCGCCACGCATCGGGAACCCTGTTTCCGGCAAATTCAGGGTGGATTTATAGTCACTCATCAGATTCTCGGTTCCGTATTTCGGTTTGATAAACACCAACAGGCTTATGCCTGCCTGGCCAGCCCAAAGAACTCGCGGGCCGTTAACTCATCACGTGCAATTTGCGCTTTCAGCTCATCAAGCGACGCAAATCGCTGCTCGTTACGTATTTTTTTACGCAGTATTACATCTATATGGCGACCATAAAGGTCCATTACAACGTCCAGCAAATGCACTTCCAGCTGCTGGCGAACGCCAGCAACCGTTGGACGGGTGCCAATGTTGGCGACGCCCACCAGCGGTTTGTCGCCCAGTCCTGTCACTTCCACCGCATAGACCCCTTTTACCGGGGAAACCTGACGACGTAGCGGTAAGTTCGCCGTCGGAAAACCAATAGTGCGCCCCAGCTCATCGCCGTGGACCACGCGTCCGGAGATCGTAAAGGGATGGCCCAGCAGGTTTTCCGCCTGCACAAGGTCGTCATCCGCTAGCGCCTGGCGCACCGCCGTGCTGCTGATACGTACACCGCCCTCGCAGAAAGTTTGGGTGCTGGTTACGTCAAAACCGTATTCCGCCCCGGCTTTCTGTAATAACAAGAAATCCCCCTGGCGACCAGCGCCAAAGCGGAAATCATCACCCACAGCAAGGAACTGCACGCCTAAACGGCGCACCAGCAGTTCGCTGATAAAATCCTGGGCGGTCAGGGCGGCGAAGCGGCGGTCAAAGCGCACGCACAGCACATAGTCGACGCCGCTTTCAGCCAGATAGCTCAGCTTTTCCCGCAGACGCGTTAAACGGGCTGGCGCCTTATCGGCGGCAAACAGCTCCAGCGGCTGTGGTTCGAAAATCATCACCACCACCGGTAAACCACGCTGGCGGCCCTCGGCGCGCAAACGCTGCAGCAGCGCCTGGTGCCCGCGATGTACACCGTCAAAATTACCAATGGTCAGCACGCACCCGTGCGGTGCCTGACTGAGATTATGTATGCCGCGTATCAGCTTCATGTCTGGCTCAAAACAGTGAAAATCGTCCGAGTATACCTTGTACAACTGACGACGTTAACCAGCGATTGCACCTCTTAACCGAAAGATCCCGGGAATTCATCAACTCAGCGCGGGAATGCGGCAAAAACTACCCGGGCCCAGCGATTTTTATGGTGGAAAGGCTGTATTCGCCAGCAACAAGCTGGTAGAATCTTGCGCCATCACTACGTAATAAAGCGTCGTTGTTTTAAGCGGCGCTTATTTGCACAAATCCATTGACAAAAGAAGGCTAAACGGGCATATTCCTCGGCCTTTGAATTGTCCATATAGAACACATTTGGGAGTTGGACCTTGGCTAATATCAAATCAGCTAAGAAGCGCGCCGTTCAGTCTGAAAAGGCCCGCAAGCACAACGCTAGCCGTCGCTCTATGATGCGTACTTTCATCAAGAAAGTATACGCAGCTATCGAAGCTGGCGACAAAGCTACTGCACTGAAAGCATTTAACGAAATGCAACCGATCGTGGACCGTCAGGCTGCTAAAGGTCTGATCCACAAAAACAAAGCTGCGCGTCATAAAGCAAACCTGACCGCTCAGATCAACAAACTGGCTTAATCGCCTGCTTGTTATCGCTTTGTAAAAAAAACCCGCGAAAGCGGGTTTTTTTATGCCTGTCAGTTACGCCTGCGGCGTCGTGAAGAGTGACGAATAGTCGCGATTGCAAATCCGTTGCACCGCCGGATGCTGAATCATTCTTTCGGCAAAAATGGCGTGATACTCCTCCATCACATTCTCCATCCGTCCGATCTCAATAATCGTCTCATCCTGATAGAAGTCATGCGCGTAAAGCGTCGGCGCGACAAAAATCGCATTATGCGCCGCACCGAACGCCTTCATCAGCGCCGCATCATCAAACTCACCAAGAATCTCGACCTTCAGCCCCTGCGAGTTGAACCAGTTCAGAAGCTTGCGTCCCAGCATCGAGCGCCGGCCGGGGATCAGCAGACGACGCTCCTCCAGACAGGCGGGGAACGGTTTTTCCGGCGGCGGGTTCATACACCAGAAGCTCACGCTGCACTCGCCGATACGCACAGAGAACAGCCCTTCCTGCTGGGTGGAATCGATGGGGCAGTCTGAGATGATCATATCGAGCTTGTGCTGGCTGAGCTGCTCAAGCAGCATTTCGTGGGTCGACTCAAAGCAACGCAGATGAATCTGTTCATTATCCACTACCGCCGCATCCAGCACCCCGCTCACCAGCCTTTTCGACAAAGCATCGGCAACACCGACATCGAACAGCAGGTTAGACTCTTTGCGGTAGTTCACAATATCGAGCATCTCCTGGCTTAGCGTGAACATGCGGTCTGCATAGCGGAACACCAGCTCGCCCAGTTCACTCGGCTCCAGCCCCCGCCCTTTGCGTTTAAACAATTTTCCCTGCAAACGCTCTTCAAGCGCTTTGATTTGCCCGGTAATGGTCTGCGGCGTCAGGAACAAAGCCTCTGCGGCGCCGACAACAGAACCTTCTTTGTAAACGTGCCAGAAGTAATACAGGTGGTTGTAATTAATATGCGACATGTTTCTCTCCCTGATAATGCCAGGGGAGCCCTTGCAGGCTCCCCATCGAATGTTAAGCCGTCGTGGTATCCGCAATACGCCTGCGTAGTATCATATACCCGGTCACGGCTGACAGAACTGATCCAATCAGGATGCCTAGCTTGGCCCAGTTGATTAAGCCAGGATTAACGCTGCTGAAGGCCAGACTGGCGATGAAAATCGACATCGTGAAGCCAATCCCGCACAGAATACCGACCGCCACTATCTGCTTGCAGGTCGTCCCTTCCGGCAGCGATGCCCATTTCAGTTTTAACGCCAGCCAGCAGAACAGGCTGATACCCAGCGGTTTGCCGATAAACAGCCCGGCAATAATCCCCAGCGGCAGCAGTGACGTCAGTCCTTCAATCGTTACGCCTTGCAGCGAGACGCCTGCGTTAGCGAAGGCGAAAAGCGGCAGAATCAGGTAAGCCACCCACGGATGCAGGACATGCTCAAGCTGCTTAGCCGGTGATTTACCGCCCTGCTCCTTCAGCGGGATCATAAAGCCAACGATCACCCCGGCTAACGTCGCATGAACCCCGGACTTCAGGACCGCAGTCCATAGCACCGCGCCGACCAGGATATAGATACCGGTGCGTCGGACGCCGCAAAGATTGAGCGCGACCAGCACGGCAATCGCCCCTGCCGCCACGCCCAGCGACAGGACGGAAAGGTCGCTGGTATAAAACAGGGCAATGATGATAATGGCGCCCAGGTCGTCGATAATCGCCAGCGCCATCAGGAAGATTTTCAACGCCGGCGGTACGCGACTGCCCAACAGCGCCAGCACTCCCAGCGCAAAAGCGATATCGGTCGCCGCCGGAATCGCCCAGCCCTCGCGGGTAATCGGATCCTGAGCATTAAACGCCAGGTAGATCAGCGCCGGGACAATCATCCCACCTAAGGCCGCCACGACCGGGAAAACGGCCTGACGGCGGCTGGCCAGCGCCCCCTGAATCATCTCACGCTTCACTTCCAGGCCAATCAGCAAGAAGAAGACGGCCATGAGCGCATCGTTAATCCACAGCAGCATGTTCTTATTGATTTCCAACGCGCCCACACGCAGCTGAACGGGTGTTTCCAGAAAGGAGTGGTAAATACCGCTGGTTGCGCCAGTATTAGCCAACAGCATAGCCAACGCGGCCGCGAAAATGAGGATAACGCCCCCTGAAGCATCGCTACTGAAAAAACGCTGCAGATGTTTCACTTTTACTCTCTCTATAAGGCTAATTCATCGATGAAACTATTCTAGTCGCCATAACACTTCGAAAAAATAAGATTATTATTGCGTTATAGCTCGATTTTTACGATATAAAGCAAACGGCAAAGCGCGACTCTGACCGGAGGGATTCAGCCATCATTAACAGATAGCGGGCTGGAAACAAAAAAGCCACTTTAACAATAAAGTGGCTTTTCAGAATCGCAGTAGATTAGCGCGTCAGGTCGTCGAAGAATTTCTTCACGCCATCAAAGAAACTTTTGGAGCGCGGGCTGTTTTTTTCACCCGTTGGGCCGCCAAAACTTTCCTGAAGATCCTTCAGCAGCTGTTTCTGTTTTTCATTCAGCCCTACCGGCGTTTCAACCACCACGCGGCACAGCAGATCGCCCTGCGCGCCGCCGCGTACGGATTTCACCCCTTTGCCACGCATGCGGAAGAGCTTACCGGTCTGCGTTTCGCCAGGCACTTTCAGATTGACGCGGCCATCCAGCGTCGGGACTTCAATCTCGCCGCCGAGGGCAGCCATGGTGAAGTTGATCGGCACTTCGCAGTACAGGTTATTGCCTTCACGCTCAAAGATAGCGTGCTGCTTAACCTGGACCTGAACGTACAGATCGCCCGCCGGAGCGCCGTGCTCACCCGCTTCGCCTTCGCCTGAAAGACGAATACGATCGCCGGTATCCACACCCGCCGGGATTTTGACCGACAGGGTTTTGGTCTTCTCGACCCGGCCGTGACCGTGGCATTTGTTGCACGGATCTTTAATCAGCGTACCGCGTCCCTGGCAATGCGGACAGGTTTGCTGAACGGCGAAGAAGCCCTGACGCATCTGCACCTGACCGGCACCGTGACAGGTTGGACAGGTTTGCGGTTTGCTACCGGCTTTCGCGCCGCTGCCGTGGCAGACGTCACACTCTTCCAGCGTCGGGATGCGAATCTCTTTAGTCACGCCGCGAACGGCTTCTTCCAGCGTCAGCTCCATGTTGTAGCGCAGGTCAGCGCCACGCGCCGCACGCTGACGGCCACGACCGCCGCCAAAGATATCGCCAAACACGTCGCCAAAGATATCGCTGAAATCTGCACCGCCGCCAAAACCACCGCCGCCGCCGCCCATGCCACCTTGTTCAAAGGCGGCGTGGCCGTACTGATCGTAGGCCGCACGCTTCTGGTCATCAGTCAGGATTTCATACGCTTCTTTAATTTCTTTAAACTTCGCTTCGGCTTCTTTATCACCCTGGTTACGGTCCGGGTGATATTTCATGGCCAGGCGCTTGTAAGCCTTTTTGATTTCACGCTCTTCCGCTGTTTTGGAAACGCCTAAAATCTCGTAATAATCTTGCTTTGCCATTGGTGTTTTTCAGCCCCTTAACATGCGTGCACGGGCGGAGAGGAAACCTCTTCGCCCGTGCCAGTGTTTTACCCGTTCAAAGGGCGATTATTTTTTGTCTTTCACTTCTTCAAACTCGGCGTCAACGACATCGTCGTCTTTCGCGTTGCTTTCAGAAGCTTCAGCACCGCCAGCCTGCTGCTGAGCGTGTTGCTGCTGAGCAATTTCCATCAGCTTCTGGGAAGCCTGAGCCAGCGCCTGCATTTTCGCTTCGATGTCCGCTTTGTCTTCACCTTTCAGCGAAGTTTCCAGCGCGGTCAGCGCAGACTCGATGGCAGTTTTGTCGTCAGCCGGCAGTTTGTCGCCCGCTTCTTCAACCTGCTTACGCGTGCTGTGCAGCAGATGGTCGCCCTGGTTACGGGTCTGAACCAGCTCTTCGAACTTACGGTCAGATTCAGCGTTCGCTTCCGCATCACGAACCATTTTGGCGATCTCTTCTTCGTTCAGACCAGAAGAGGCTTTAATGGTGATTTTCTGCTCTTTACCGCTGTTTTTGTCTTTCGCGGACACGTGCAGGATACCATCAGCATCGATGTCGAAGGTGACTTCGATCTGCGGCATACCGCGCGGTGCCGGGTTAATCCCATCCAGGTTGAATTGACCCAGTGATTTGTTATCGGAGGCGCGTTTACGCTCACCCTGAATCACGTGGATGGTTACCGCAGACTGGTTGTCTTCTGCAGTAGAGAACACCTGGCTATGCTTGGTCGGGATAGTGGTGTTTTTGTTGATCAGCGCAGTCATCACGCCGCCCATGGTTTCGATACCCAGCGACAGCGGGGTAACGTCCAGCAGCAGAACGTCTTTAACTTCACCGGTCAGTACACCACCCTGAACCGCAGCGCCGATCGCCACAGCTTCATCCGGGTTAACGTCTTTACGCGGCTCTTTACCAAAGAACTCAGCCACTTTCTTCTGCACCATCGGCATACGGGTCTGACCACCGACCAGGATAACGTCCTGGATGTCAGACACGGAGAGACCAGCGTCCTGCAGAGCAACTTTCAGCGGCTCGATAGAACGGTTAACCAGATCTTCAACCAGGCTTTCCAGTTTCGCACGCGTCACTTTGATGTTCATGTGTTTCGGACCGGTGGCATCTGCAGTGATGTACGGCAGGTTCACGTCGGTCTGCTGAGCGGAAGAAAGCTCGATTTTCGCTTTTTCAGCCGCTTCTTTCAGGCGCTGCATGGCCAGCGGATCGTTACGCAGGTCAATGCCCTGATCTTTCTTAAACTCATCAACGAGGTAGTTGATCATACGGCTGTCGAAGTCTTCACCACCCAGGTGGGTATCACCGTTGGTTGCCAGAACTTCGAAGGTTTTTTCGCCGTCAACTTCGTCGATTTCGATAATAGAGATATCGAAGGTACCACCACCGAGGTCGTAAACCGCGATAGTACGGTTGCCGACTTCTTTATCCAGACCGTAAGCCAGTGCAGCGGCGGTCGGTTCGTTGATGATACGTTTGACTTCCAGACCTGCGATACGGCCGGCATCTTTCGTTGCCTGACGCTGAGCATCGTTGAAGTATGCAGGTACGGTGATAACCGCTTCAGTTACCGGCTCACCCAGGTAATCTTCAGCCGTTTTCTTCATTTTTTTCAGCACTTCAGCAGAAATCTGCGGCGGTGCCATTTTCTGACCTTTCACATCAAGCCATGCGTCGCCGTTGTCGGCGCCGATGATTTTGTACGGCATGATGGATACGTCACGCTGAACTTCTTCGTCCTGGAAGCGGCGACCAATCAGGCGTTTAATCGCAAACAGGGTGTTTTGCGGGTTTGTCACTGCCTGACGTTTAGCCGGCTGACCAACCAGAGTTTCACCATCCTGGGTATAAGCAATGATAGAAGGCGTGGTGCGATCGCCTTCGGCGTTCTCCAGCACACGTGCAGTAGTGCCATCCATAATCGCTACACAAGAGTTGGTAGTACCCAGGTCGATACCAATAATTTTACCCATCTAAACGTCTCCACTAAAAATTCGATCAACATGTGGTTGTAAACCTGTAATAAGGGCGAAACCTATGGTTTCAACTGCCCAGACATCATTTTTTTCAGGTTCATTCACTGCGGTTGACTACAAGATGGGGTCGCCCACCGCTTCCTCAAGGGGGCAAGCAAAAAAATTTTTCACTTTCTTGCCGGGTAAAGAAAGGAATAAAGAAGGCAGACTGAATAAACCGGTAAAAAAGCGGCTTTTATCGATAACCCGCGTCCCGCCGGGCGCCCCGTCCCCGCCTGCCGATAGCGAACGATCGCCATTTATCCGCGCCAGCGTAAATTGGCGAAAAATACCCCGCCAGATCATAGACAGTTACCCTCCGCCTCATTATGATGCCGCGCCCCGTCCCCGAGAGACGGGGTAATGCTTCCCTTTCTAATCATTATTCTGAGGAATTATGGGCAACACTAAGTTGGCTAATCCGGCACCGCTGGGCCTTATGGGCTTCGGCATGACCACTATTCTGCTTAATCTGGCAAATAGCGGCCTGTTCGCGTTTGATGTAGCTATCCTGGCGATGGGCATTTTTTACGGCGGTATTGCGCAGATTTTCGCAGGCCTGCTGGAATTTAAAAAAGGTAATACCTTTGGTTTAACTGCTTTTACGTCCTACGGCGCCTTCTGGCTGACGTTGGTCGCTATTCTTCTCATGCCGAAAATGGGCCTGGCAGAAGCGCCTGATGCGCACTTCCTGGGCATGTACCTCGGTCTGTGGGGAGTCTTCACGTTGTTTATGTTCTTCGGTACTCTGAAAGCCGCACGAATGCTGCAATTCGTTTTCCTCAGCCTGACCGTTCTGTTTGCGCTGCTGGCAATCGGCCACCTGGCAGATAATGAAGGTCTGGTAAAAATCGCGGGCTGGATTGGTTTAGTCTGCGGCGGTAGCGCTATTTATCTGGCGATGGGTGAAGTACTGAACGAACAGTTTGGTCGCACCGTACTGCCGATCGGCGCACCTCATTGATAAAAGATACCCTCGTCCCGACGGGCGAGGGTATTGCTCGCGGAACGTTAAGGCAGGCGCTGCAACTCCCCTCCTGCGGCAGCCACTTCACGGTCCATCCCCTGGCGCAGCCAGATCCCTAATCCCAGCCCCATCAGCGAAAGTGCCAGCACGTACCACGCAGGTGCCATCGGCGAAACCCCCATCAGCATGGTCACGGCAATCGGCGTCAGGCCGCCAAAAATGGCGTAAGAGACGTTATATGAAAAGGAAATGCCGGTAAAGCGAACCTCCGCCGGGAAAGCGCGCACCATGACGTAAGGCACGGCGCCCACAACCCCAACGCACAATCCCACCGTGCCATACAGCAGGAACAGCTGCTCGGGACTGCTGCCGGAAAGGTGATAGAACGCCCAGCTGGAGACCGCCAGGAGTAAACTGCCGACGATGAAGGTGCGACTGGCGCCAAAACGATCCGCCGCCAGCCCCGCCAGCAGACAACCGATGCAGAGCATAATGGTGGCAATACTGTTGGCCTGCAGGGTGATCGCCGGGGCAAAACCGTAGTGCTTTTGTAGCCAGACCGGTGACATGAGGATCACCACCACCACGCCGGCGGATAACAGCCAGGTCAGCAGCATGGAGACCACCACCGCTTTCTGGTGTTTCAGCACCACCGATTTGACCGGCAGCTCCTGCGCTAACGCCTTACGCTGCTGCATTTCGAGAAATATCGGCGTCTCCTGCAGCCAACGACGCAGATACATGGCCACCAGACCAAATACGCCGCCTAACAGGAAGGGAATACGCCAACCGCCGTCGTGAATCCCCTGTGGCGTCAGGCTGGTATTAATCAGCGTCGCGACCACCGATCCCAGCAGAATGCCAACCGTCAGGCCGGCAGTGAGGGTGCCGCAGGCGATACCAATGCGCTTTTCCGGCACATGTTCGGCGACAAAAACCCAGGCGCCGGGGACCTCCCCTCCGATAGCCGCCCCCTGCAGAATGCGCATCAGCAACAGCAGCAGCGGCGCGGCAATGCCTATCGACGCGTAGGTCGGCAGCAGACCAATCGCCAGCGTCGGCAATGCCATCAGCAGAATGCTCAGGGTGAACATCTTCTTGCGCCCGACCAGATCGCCGAAGTGGGCCATGATAATGCCGCCCAGTGGACGCGCCAGGTAGCCCGCGGCAAAGATGCCGAAGGTCTGCACCTGGCGCAGCCATTCCGGGATGTCCGCCGGGAAGAACAGTTCGCCAACGACGGCGGCGAAGAAGACAAAGATAATGAAATCATAAAACTCCAGCGCGCCGCCAAGGGCGGCCAGCGTCAGGGTTTTATAATCTTGTCGATTCAGAGGTCGGGTATGTTGTGACATAACGAGCAATTCATCCAGAGGTGTGTAGGTGTCATCACGGAATGTGTAAAGTAAAAAACACTATATCGTAAATAAAACAGCACACCACCGACAATGCAGGTTATGTCAGGAAAGCATCAAATTCAGGATAAAGTTTCGCGTCTCGCGCTTTTTGGGCGAAAAGCCGCTACAACTTCCGCGTTCGTCTCCACATACGGCCCCTCCAGCAGCTGTACACAATAAGGTACACTTGCGAAGATCCCGTGCACCAGAACCTTGCCGTCCGCATCTTTAACGCCTTCAAGGGTTTCCTGAATGGCTTTCGGCTGGCCCGGCAGATTCAAAATCAGCGCCTGCTTGCGGATAACGCCAACCTGACGAGAAAGGATAGCCGTCGGAACGAAGTGTAGGCTAACCTGGCGCATTTGCTCACCAAACCCCGGCATAACGCGGTCAGCTACGGCCAGGGTGGCATCCGGCGTCACGTCGCGTCGGGCAGGACCGGTCCCGCCGGTAGTCAACACCAGATGGCAAGCCATCTCGTCAACCAGCTCACACAGCGTTTGTTCGATAATCACCTGTTCGTCAGGGATCAGACGGGTCTCGAGCTCAAAGGGGGTCGTCAGCGCACGCGCCAGCCACTCTTCAAGTGCCGGGATGCCTTTATCCTGATAGACGCCGCTGGAGGCGCGATCGGAGATGGAAACTAAGCCGATTCGTAAGGTATTCATCGTTATTCCGTTCAAACTGTACAATTAGACGGAATGATACACGCTGGAAGGAAATACAGACAGAGTTCAGGAGAAGTAGCGTGACCGGGAGCCCGGCCACGCCCAAATGATTACAGCAGGTCGCCGATCATTTTTTCCAGTTTTTCCTGGTCGATAGCAAACTTACGGATACCTTCCGCCAGCTTGTCCACCGCCATCGGATCCTGGTTGTGCTGCCACAGGAACTGGGCTTCGGTGATGCGTTCCGGACGTGCTTTCACTTCGCCGCTGAACGCCAGTTTACGTTCGATAGCCCCTTCGCTTTCCGCCAGCTCTTTCAACAGAGCCGGAGCGATAGTCAGGCGATCGCAGCCAGCCAGCTCAAGGATTTCACCGACGTTACGGAAGCTTGCGCCCATTACGACAGTTTCATAACCGTGCTGCTTGTAGTACTCGTAAATCTCACTGACGGAAACGACGCCCGGATCTTCAGCCGGCGCGTACTCTTTCTTATCGGTGTTCGCTTTGTACCAGTCGAGAATACGGCCAACGAACGGAGAGATCAGGAATACACCCGCCTCAGCACAAGCGCGAGCCTGAGCGAAGGAGAACAGCAGAGTCAGGTTACAGTTGATGCCTTCTTTTTCCAGCTGCTCGGCGGCGCAAATACCCTGCCAGGTCGAAGCCAGTTTAATCAGAATGCGATCGTTGCCGATGCCCGCATCGTTGTACAGTTTGATGATGCGCTTCGCTTTCGCGATAGATGCCTGGGTGTCATAGGAGAGGCGCGCGTCAACTTCGGTCGAAATACGGCCTGGAATCAGCTTAAGAATTTCGAGACCAATGTTCACCGCCAGCTTATCGGAAGCATCGATAATCTGCTGAGCGCGATCGCTGCTCTGGCCGCGGGCCCACTCGACAGCGTCATCAATCAGCTTACGGTACTCAGGAATCTGAGCCGCACCGAGAATCAAAGAAGGGTTAGTCGTGGCATCCTGAGGCTGATACAGCTTCATTGCCGCAATATCTCCGGTATCAGCTACGACAGTGGTGTACTGACGCAGAGAAGTCAATTTATCCGTCATGATAGTGTTTCTCTTAAACAGCAGTTAAGGGGATGTAACCGGTCTGCCAAGATGATAACACGCTGCATGTTCAGCGCAACTGCGGACCATGCAAGAGCGCAGAGTGTGATAAACTGGATGAATTAATTCTCTGAAAGCTAAGGGATTGTCACTTGAATTGGTAACGCTTACACTAGCGTTCCGGCATGGACAAGAGGATGGTTAATGCCTGATTTTTTCTCTTTTATCAATGAAATACTCTGGGGCTCGGTAATGATTTATCTGTTACTGGGCGCCGGCATCTGGTTTACCTGGCGAACAAAATTCATTCAGTTTCGTTATGTTCGCCAGTTTGGGAAAAGTCTAAAGAAAAGCCTCCAGCCTCAGCCCGGCGGGTTAACCTCTTTCCAGGCCCTGTGCACCAGCCTCGCGGCGCGCGTGGGCAGCGGCAACCTGGTCGGTGTCGCGCTGGCTATCTCCGCCGGCGGACCCGGCGCCGTCTTCTGGATGTGGGTTTCTGCGCTGCTCGGCATGGCCAGCAGCTTTGCCGAATGTTCTCTTGCCCAGCTCTACAAAGAACGCGATGCCCACGGGCAATTTCGCGGCGGCCCGGCCTGGTATATGTCACGGGGTTTAGGAATGCGCTGGATGGGCATCGTGTTTTCTATCCTGCTCCTGCTGGCTTATGGGGTTATTTTTAACACCGTGCAGGCCAACTCTATTGCGAAAGCGATGACCTATGCCTTTGACCTTCCTGCTATCGTTACCGGCTGCGCGCTGGCACTGGTGATCCTGCTGGTTATCGTACGGGGTTTGCGGGGCGTGGCGAAGCTATTGCAGTGGATTGTGCCGCTGATGGCTCTGCTTTGGGTGACCACCAGCCTGCTGATTGGCCTCTGGCACATTACGGCGCTGCCGGCCATTTTCGAGTCCATTTTCCGCAGTGCGTTCGGCTGGCAGGAGGCCGCCGCCGGCGCAGTGGGCTATACCATCAGCCAGGCGCTCACCAGTGGCTTTCAGCGCGGTATGTTCTCGAACGAAGCGGGGATGGGGTCAACGCCTAACGCCGCGGCGGCAGCGGCTTCCTGGCCTCCGCATCCGGCTGCGCAGGGGATCGTGCAAATGATTGGCGTCCTCATCGATACGATAGTTATCTGCACCGCCAGCGCCGTCATCATCATGCTGGCGCCGCTGGACGAGGCGGAAGATGCCGTGAATGGTATCCAGAGTATCCAGCATGCCATGACATCACTGGTCGGCGGCTGGGGGGCGGGATTCGTGGCAATCGTCGTGCTGCTCTTTGCCTTCAGTTCTATCGTCGCAAACTACATCTATGCTGAAAATAACCTGATATTTCTACGTATTAACAGCCCTCGTCATATCTGGGCGCTACGACTCCTCACCCTGATCATGGTCATCACCGGCGCGCTGGTCGGTTTGCCGGTTGTCTGGCAACTGGCGGATACCATCATGGCGCTGATGGCCATCACTAACCTGACCGCTATTTTACTGCTGTCGCCTACGGTACGGATCCTGGCCAGTGATTATCTCAACCAGCGACGGCTGGGCGTGCGGCCGACCTTTGACGCCACGCGCTACCCGGAAATTAACCAGCAGCTGGCGCCAGGTGCCTGGGATGAGCTGCCGCGTGAATAGCGCGGCAATCGCAGCTATCGATCCCACCGCGGTGTTTTTTTGTTAAAGTCACGGAAAATCCCCTGCAAGGACCGGATATGCTGATTCTTATTTCACCTGCCAAAACACTCGACTACCAAAGCCCGCTGGCCACAGCACGCTACACCCAGCCTGAGCTGCTGGAATATTCCCAGGAGCTCATCGGCGTCGCGCGCCGGCTATCGGCGCCGCAGATCGGCAAACTGATGAGCATCAGCGATAAGCTGGCGGATCTGAATGCGACCCGCTTTCATGACTGGCACCCGGACTTCACGCCGCAAAACGCGCGCCAGGCGATTCTGGCTTTTAAAGGCGATGTTTATACCGGACTGCAGGCGGAAAGCCTCAGCGAAGACGATTTCGATTTTGCTCAACGGCATTTGCGTATGCTTTCCGGCCTCTACGGCGTGCTGCGCCCGCTGGATCTGATGCAGCCCTATCGTCTGGAAATGGGAATTAAGCTGGAAAATAGCAGAGGCAAAGATCTCTACCAGTTCTGGGGCGAAGTGATTACCGATAAACTCAATCAGGCGCTGAAAGCCCAGGGCGACGATATCGTGATTAACCTGGCTTCTGACGAATACTTCCGGTCGGTGAAGACAAAACAGTTGCAGGGTAGAATCATTAAGCCCGTGTTCCTCGATGAGAAAAACGGTCAGTTTAAAGTGATCAGTTTCTATGCCAAAAAGGCGCGCGGGTTAATGAGCCGCTATATCATTGAAAACCGTTTAACCCAGCCTGAGCAGCTAACCCGTTTCAACAGCGAAGGCTATTTCTTCGACGCCGAAGCCTCCGCTAAGAAAGATGAGATGGTCTTTAAACGTCACGAACGCTAATCCCCTTCCCGGCCGCCCTCGCGGCGACCGGGACGGAAGATTTAGTGATGGCGCCAGTCACGATCCGGGCCGCGGCCACGATCGTGGTCATCATGATGATCATGGCGATGTTCATCATGTGCGCGCCAGTGGTTATCGCGCCAGTCGTAATGACGGCCCCACCATTCGTGGTCGCGCCAATGACCGCCGTCCCAGTAGTTACCGTAATTGTCGCGATCGCCAATTTGCAGTTTGACTGCCGGCACCAGCGTTATTTCCGATGCGTGGACCACCGCAGGAGCCACCAGCGACATCGAAAGCGCAAGGATCACAGACTTCAGCGTTGACATAGGTTTACCCTTCATTAACAGTCCCCGCACGGGGGCGATAACCAAAGATTACCCCTGAGCAACACCGCGGGTTATTCTCCGCAATCCTAATCTTTGCCCCCCGGCATTTATTGGTAATTCATCCATTTTCCCTGCCTTTTTTCTGCATAATTCCTCCTTTTTCGCCGATAAAAAAGCCGGGCGTTGAGGCCCGGCCTGAGAACATCATACGGCGATAAAAGTCCCGTTATGCTTTGCCCATCATCAGCTGGCGCAGCGCGGCAAAATCCGCCGGCAGATTATGCGACAGCAGCGGCAGATCAGCGCGATCGGCCAGCTCTTTCGGCAGCGGCAGCGTCTGCTGGAGGATCTCCTCGACGCTCTCCTTGAACTTCGCCGGGTGCGCGGTACCGAGGAACAGACCGTATTCGCCCGGCTGCAGCTGGTCGCGCAGCGCGCGCCAGGCGATGGCCGCGTGCGGCTCTGAGGTGTAGCCAATGGCTTTCAGCTCGCGCATCGCCTGTTTGGTGGTTTCATCGTCCACGGCTGCATAGCCCAGCTCGTTCAGACGCCAGACTTTGCGACGGAACAGCTCTTCCACGCGCGGCCAGTTGTTCGGCTGACTGACGTCCATCGCGTTAGACAGCGTCGCCTGGGTCGCTTTCGGCGCCCAGTTGCCGTCCTGCAGGAAACGCGGCACGGTATCATTGGCGTTGGTGGCGGCAATAAAGCGCTTAATCGGCAGGCCTAAAGACTTCGCCAGCAGACCGGCGGTCAGATCGCCAAAGTTACCGCTCGGCACGGAAATGACCAGCTGGTTGCGGGCTTCCTGCGGCAGCTGTGCGACCGCTTCGAAGTAATAGCAAATCTGCGCCAGCAGACGGCTGATATTGATGGAATTCGCCGAGTTCAGGCCCAGAGCGACCTTCAGTTCTTCATCGTCAAAAGCCTGTTTTACCAGCGCCTGACAGGCATCGAAGTCGCCATCAATCGCCACGGTTTCAATGTTGCCACCCAGGGTGCAGAACAGTTTTTCCTGCAGCGGGCTGATCTTGCCGCGCGGATACAGAATAACGACTTTGACATTCGGCAGGCCGTAAAACGCATGCGCCACTGCCGCGCCGGTATCCCCGGAGGTGGCGGTCAGAATCGTCACCGGTTTGTCGCCGGCGATATGAGTCAGCATCTGCGCCATAAAGCGGCCGCCGAAATCCTTAAACGCCAGCGTCGGGCCGTGGAACAGCTCCAGACAGCCGATATCATCCTGCACCTTGCTGACCGGAGCCGGGAAGGTGAAAGCGGCGGCGATGCGCTCTTTGAGGATCTCCTGCGGGATCTCGTCGCCAATAAAGGCCGACAGAATTCTGGCGCTACGGGAGGCCAAATCCATCTCCAGCATGTCGTCAATTTCAGTCAGGCTAAATTCCGGCAGGTCGTGCGGAAAGAACAGCCCCTGTTGCTTGCCAAGCCCCTGCGTCACGGCCTGCGCAAAGCTGACCTGTTCGTTATGATCTTTTAAATTATAGAGTTTCATTGGTTATCCCACTACTCGTGCGCCCGCCGTATCCAGCCGGCAAATATGAACGAAGCCTTCCTGATTCTGCAGATAATGCGTGCCCAGCCAGTCCGCAACGCGCTGCGCGGTTTCCGGCTTATCGCACAGCGCAAACAGCGTCGGGCCAGAGCCTGAGATGCCGCACGCCTGCGCACCGATCTCCATCGCCGCCTGACGCGCTTCGCTGAAGCCCGGCAGCAGTTTGGTGCGATACGGTTCGGCAATCACATCTTTCATCAATTTCGCTGCCAGCTGCGGCTGGCGGGTGTAGCAGGCATGAATAAAGCCCGCCAGATGACGACCGTGAGCGATACAGTCCTGGCGGCGATACTGCGCCGGGAGGATGGCACGCGCTTCCGCCGTCGAAACTTTAATTCCCGGATAAGCCAGTACCCACAGCCATTCGTCGAAACCCGGAACCTGCTGGCTGATGATGCCATTCTCTTCAATCATCAGCTGCATGCCGCCCAGGTAGCAGGGCGCAACGTTGTCATAGTGGATACTGCCGGAAATACGCCCTTCCATCTCCCCCATCAGCGCCAGCATACGCATCTCATTCAGCGGCTTACCGCAGAATTCATTCATCGCCACCAGCGCGGCGACGACAGAGCAGGCGCTGGAACCGAGCCCGGAACCAATCGGCATATTTTTTTCCAGCACCATCGACACCGGAACTTTTTTGCCGATCTCCTGGCAGAAACGCTCCCAGCACTGGTAAACAATGTTCTCCTGCGGCACGGAGGGCAGCTTGCTGGCAAAGCGGCCAACGTTTTGCAGGCTGAAGCTGTCCGCCGCCTCGACCGAAACGTTGTCCCCCAGCAGGGTGCCATCGACCGGCGTTACCGCCGCGCCCAGCACATCAAACCCGACGCTCATATTGGCACTGGAAGCCGGGGCATATACTTTGACCATCTTAAACTCCTAACTTCCATGACAGGGTGCGCAACAGGTCAGCAAACACACCGGCCGCCGTGACGTCGTTACCTGCACCATAGCCGCGCAGCACCAGCGGCAGCGGCTGATAATAATGGCTGTAAAAGGCCAGGGCGTTTTCACCATTTTTCACTTTGTACAGCGGGTCGTTACCGTCAACGGCGGCAATTTTCACGCGACAGGTCCCATCCTCTTCGATGTTACCGACGTAACGCAAGACTTTACCTTCATCACGTGCCTGGGCAACCCGGGAGGCAAACTCGTTATCCAGCGAAGGCAAGCGCGTCATAAAGCTCTCAACGTCGCCGCTGGCATCAAATTGTGCAGGCAGTACCGGTTCGACGACAATGTCAGACAGCTCCAGCTCACGGCCGGTTTCACGGGCCAGAATCAGCAGCTTGCGCGCAACATCGACGCCTGAAAGGTCGTCTCGCGGATCCGGTTCGGTATAGCCCATCTCGCGCGCCAGCGTTGTTGCCTCAGAGAGATTCATTCCCTCATCCAGCTTACCGAAAATAAACGACAGGGAGCCGGAAAGAATACCGGAGAAGTGCAGCAGCTCATCGCCGGCGTTCAGCAGGTTTTGCAGATTTTCAATTACCGGCAGACCGGCGCCAACGTTGGTGTCGTAGAGGAATTTACGTCGCGAACTGCTGGCGGCATGGCGCAACTGATGGTAGTAATCCAGCGAAGAGGTATTGGCCTTTTTGTTCGGCGTCACCACGTGGAAACCTTCGCGCAGGAAATCGGCGTACTGATCGGCGACCGCCTGGCTGGAGGTACAGTCGACGATAACCGGGTTCAGCAGATGGTACTCCTTGACCAGGCGAATCAGACGGCCCAGGTTCAGCGACTCTTTCGCTTCGGCCAGCTCCGCGCGCCAGTTCTCGAGATTCAACCCGTGCACGTTAGTCAGCAGGGCCTGTGAATTCGCCACGCCGCAGACGCGCAGGTCGATATGTTTGTTCTTCAGCCAGCCCTGCTGACGCTTGATCTGTTCAATCAGCGCGCCGCCGACACCGCCGACACCGATAACAAAGACCTCAATGACCTGATCGGTGTTGAACAGCATCTGATGGGTCACGCGCACCCCGGTGGTCGCATCATCATTGCTGACCACCACGGAGATAGAACGCTCTGAAGAGCCCTGGGCAATCGCCACGATATTGATATTAGCGCGGGCCAGCGCGGCGAAGAACTTCGCCGAGATGCCGCGCAGCGTGCGCATACCGTCACCCACCACGGAGATAATCGCCAGACGATCCATGATCGATAGCGGCTCCAGCTGGCCCTCTTTCAGCTCCAGATAGAACTCATCTTCCATTACCCGTTTTGCGCGCGCGCAGTCGCTCTGCGGTACGCAGAAACTGATGCTGTATTCCGATGACGACTGGGTAATCAGCACAACCGAAATTCCGGCGCGGGACATGGTGGCAAACACGCGAGCGGCCATACCGACCATGCCTTTCATCCCCGGGCCGGAGACGTTGAACATCGCCATATTATTGAGGTTGGAGATGCCTTTGACCGGCAGACCGTCTTCATCAAGGCTGGCGCCGATCAGCGTACCTGGCGCCTGCGGATTACCGGTATTCTTGATCAGGCAGGGAATCTGGAACTGAGCGATAGGAGCAATGGTGCGCGGATGCAAAACTTTCGCCCCGAAGTAGGATAGCTCCATCGCTTCCTGATATGACATCGACTTCAGCAGACGCGCATCGGGAACCTGACGCGGGTCGCAGGTATATACCCCATCGACGTCGGTCCAGATTTCACAACAGTCGGCGCGCAGGCAGGCGGCCAGCACGGCAGCAGAGTAGTCTGAGCCATTGCGTCCCAGCACCACCAGTTCCCCTTTTTCGTTACCGGCGGTAAACCCGGCCATCAGCACCATATGGTCGGATGGAATATGGCTGGCGGTAATGCGGCGGGTCGATTCAGCGATATCGACAGTGGATTCGAGGTAATGGCCAACGGCCAGCAGTTTTTCGACGGGGTTAATCACGCTAACTTTGTGACCGCGTGCTTCCAGCAGCCCCGCCATCACGGCGATAGACAGCTTCTCGCCGCGGCAAATCAGCGCGGCGTTGACGCTATCGGGGCACTGACCAAGCAGGCTGATACCGTGCAACACGTGTTTAATCTGGGCAAACTCTTGCGCGACAAAGGCTTTCAGCTGTGCCAGCGGGAACCCCGGTTGCGCGTCGGCGAGGCCCTGCAGCAGTTCAGCAAAAATGCGTTCAGCGTCGGAGATATTGGTGAGCGCGTCCTGGCCGCCGATGGTTTTTTCAATCATTGCGACCAGATGGTTGGTAATTTTCGCCGGGGCAGACAGGACGGTTGCTACCTGCCCCTGCCTGGCATTGCTCTCCAGAATATCGGCAACCCGCAGAAAACGTTCTGCATTTGCCACTGATGTACCGCCGAACTTCAACACGCGCATGGTTGTTACCCCTAGATTTTTTGTCGAAAAAAAAGCCCGCACTGTTCAGGTGCGGGCTTTTTTCTGTGTTTCCTGTACGCGTCAGCCCGCACCGTTACCTGTGGTAATGGTGATGGTGATAATGGTTGTCAACATGCTGATGCGTTTCATGGATGTTGTGTACTCTGTAATTTTTATCTGTCTGTGTCCTGTGCCTATATTGGTTAAAGTATCTGCCGGTTTAAGTCAACGAATTTTTACATTTCACCCGTTTCACTGCAGCGGGTCAATGCGCCACAATGACCTGACAATTCACCTGAATTTTCGATACACCGCGCTTGATACTGGCAGATATAACCATACTTAAAACTTATATCAGAACTTTACTCTGGCAGGTTTTTTTCAATGTCGTGCAGTAATCGGTGCAACATTGCCGTGTCTCGCTGCTCTAAAAGCCCAATTCGCTGCTGGAGCCAGTCGGTCAGTTTGAGGTCTTCAGCCACGCCCAGTCGGGTCAATAAATCGAGCGCCCGCAGACGCAATGCCTGCAGCTGATTTTCATCGACGCTGGCAGAAACGGCCGACGCCTGCTGAACCAGGGTACTCAATTGATAGCAATAGACCATCACCGACTGCCCTAAGTTAAGCGAAGGATAGTCGGCCACCATCGGCACGCCTGTCAGCACATCGGCAAGAGCCAGCTCTTCGTTAGTAAGTCCGGAATCTTCCCGACCAAAGACCAGCGCCGCATGGTTCATCCACCCGGCTTTCTCCGCCATCAGCGGCAGCAGCTGCTGCGGCGTGGCGTAGTAATGGAAACGCGCCCGGCTACGGGCCGTTGTCGCCACGGTAAAGTCAACGTCATGCAGCGCCTGTTCCAGCGTTGGATAAGTGCTTATGTTATCGAGAATATCTCCGGAACCATGCGCAACCCAACGCGCCGCAGGCTGAAGGTGGGCATCGCTGTCAACGATACGCAGGTCGCGAAAACCCATCGTTTTCATCGCGCGTGCCGCCGCGCCAACGTTTTCTGCCCTGGCCGGGGCGACTAATACAATAGATACGTGCATGCTGGCTCTCTTCTACTCTCTCACGCGGCGAAAATGAAAATTATCCCCATTTTACGCGGCGAAAATTTACAAATTTGCAACAAAAATCACTAAAATTGCGCGTTATTACCCATAAAAAAGCCTAAACTGTTTCCAACGAACCACGGGACGGAGTATGTTAACAGAACGCATTTATCCATATGTTTGCCAATGATATTTGTCGCAACCGCGCTGAACGTTCATTGGATTCAACATGTTTATCAATTTACCAGCGCAACCATTTGAGCAGTGTAAGATTTGTGACTATAAATAGCATTTCAATGCAATGATTTCACAAGACTGTTAACGTGCTACAATTGAATTTGATATATGTCAACGAAGCGTAGTTTTATGGGGTGTTCAGCCTCTCTTAGCCTGTTATATTGCTGTTAAAATGGTTAGGATGACAGCCGTTTTTGACACCGTCGGGTCCAGAGGGAAAGTACCCACGACCAAGCTAATGATGTTGTTGACGTTGATGGAAAGTGCATCAAGAACGCAATTACGTACTTTAGTCATGTTACGCCGGGCATGTTAATTTGCGACATGTACCAGGCAGGTCAGGGACTTTGGTACTTCCTGTTTCGATTTAGTTGGCAATTTAGGTAGCAAACATGCAGACCCCGCACATTCTTATCGTTGAAGACGAGTTGGTAACACGCAACACGTTAAAAAGTATTTTCGAAGCAGAAGGTTATGATGTGTTCGAAGCGACCGATGGCGCGGAAATGCATCAGATCCTGTCTGAAAATGATATCAACCTGGTGATCATGGATATCAACCTGCCAGGTAAAAATGGTCTCCTGTTAGCGCGTGAACTGCGTGAACAGGCTGACGTCGCGCTGATGTTCCTGACCGGCCGCGATAACGAAGTTGATAAGATTCTGGGCCTCGAAATCGGCGCTGATGACTATATCACTAAACCGTTCAACCCTCGTGAACTGACCATTCGCGCACGTAACCTCCTCTCCCGTACCATGAATCTGGGTACCGTGAGCGAAGAGCGTCGCAGCGTAGAAAGCTACAAGTTCAACGGCTGGGAACTGGATATCAATAGCCGTTCGCTGGTCAGCCCGAATGGTGAGCAGTACAAGCTGCCGCGCAGTGAATTCCGCGCGATGCTGCACTTCTGCGAAAACCCGGGCAAGATCCAGTCACGTGCTGAACTGCTGAAGAAAATGACCGGCCGTGAGCTTAAGCCGCACGACCGTACCGTTGACGTGACCATCCGTCGCATTCGTAAGCATTTCGAGTCTACTCCGGATACTCCGGAAATCATCGCCACGATTCACGGCGAAGGTTATCGCTTCTGCGGCGACCTGCAGGAATAACATTCGTTTTCCTGCTCCCGCAACGTAAAAACGGCGCTTAATGCGCCGTTTTTTTTATGTGCGAATCGGATGCTACGATGCGCCGCGTTATTTATTCCACGGCATGATAGGCACGGCGCTGAGCGCATTCTTCGGTGAACCGTCAACGACTTTATCCGAATAGCTCAGGTAGATCAGCGCATTACGTTTGCTATCGTAAAAACGGACCACCTGCAGCTTTTTAAACACCAGCGAAGTACGTTTCTGGAAAACCACGTCGCCCTGCGACTTACCGTTTTTGATTTTATCGTTCAGTTCGATCGGCCCTACCTGCTGGCAAGAAATTGCCGCATCTGACGTATCTTCCGCCAGACCCAGACCACCCTTAATCCCGCCGGTTTTCGCCCGGCTGATATAGCACGTCACGTTCTGCACATCCGGATCGTCGAAGGCCTCAACGACGATTTTATGATCCGGACCAAAGAATTTGAATACGGTATCTACGGAGCCAATTTGTTCCGCCTGTGCCACCTGACATCCCGCCAGTAAAAGCAGCCCCGCAACTAACCTCTTGTATTTCATATTGTTACCATTTTCTTAAAATTTTGCTGAGCGATGATTATAGACTCAGCGGAAAAGGTTTATAGATCACAGCGTTACCAAAACAGCTAAAAAACCTGCTGACAAATCGCATTTATAAGCAAAAAAAACACTGAATGCTAAAACATCAAAAAATGCTATTATCCGCTACCTTACTTAGTAGCAGGCACCTGAGTTTAAGGATGAGGACATTTTATGGATCAAGCAGGGATTATTCGCGATCTCCTTAGCTGGCTGGAAGGTCACCTGGATCAACCGCTCTCACTAGATAATGTGGCAGCCAAGGCCGGTTATTCCAAGTGGCATTTGCAAAGAATGTTTAAAGACGTGACCGGCCAAGCCATCGGTGCCTATATTCGCGCTCGCCGTTTATCAAAATCAGCGGTCGCCCTGCGCCTGACCGCCCGCCCGATTCTCGACATTGCGCTACAGTATCGTTTTGACTCGCAGCAGACCTTCACCCGCGCGTTTAAAAAGCAGTTTTCGTTAACGCCGGCGCTGTACCGCCGCTCTCCTGACTGGAGCTCTTACGGGATGCGTCCCCCGCTGCGCCTGGGTGAATTCACGATGCCGCAGCATGAGTTCGTCACCCTGAGCAATACCCAGCTGATTGGCATCACTCAGAGCTACACCTGCAAGCTGGAGGAAATCTCCGACTTCCGTAACCAGATGCGCGTTCAGTTCTGGCGTGATTTCCTCGGCAATTCACCGTCGATTCCGCCCACGCTGTACGGTCTGCACGAACCGCGTCCTAGTCTCGAGAAAGATGACGAGCAAGAGGTCTTCTACACCACTGCGCTGACGCCGGAGATGGCCAACGGCCACCTGCACAACTCCCATCCGATCATTCTGGAAGGCGGCGAGTATGTGATGTTCACTTATGAAGGGTTAGGAAGCGGACTGCAGGAGTTTATCCTGACGGTGTACGGCACCTGCATGCCAATGCTGAACCTTACCCGCCGCAAAGGTCTGGATATCGAACGCTTCTTCCCTGAGGATGAAAGCCGGGATCAAGAAACGCCGATTCAGCTGCGTTGCGAATACCTGATCCCGATTCGTCGTTAACGCTGTAGTTCATCCATCGCGGGGGCGTCAAGATGCGACACATCCCCCGCGGTTTCCACGACCCAGCCCGATGCCAGCCACAGACTCTGCTGATAATCAACGCGAGAAATTGAGCAGTTACGCAGACGCAGGCGGCGTTCCGCGTGTGCCGGCAGCCCCAGAATCGTACTGACCAGACAGCCCAGCGCAATACCGTGGCTCACCAGCAGCGGCCGGCTTCCGGCAGGCAGTTCCAGGCAGGACGCCAGTGCCGCGTGCATACGCTCGCTCAGCTCCAGCATCGACTCCCCCTGTGGGATACGGCCGTCCGGGGTCCCATCAACCAACCGGCGACGCCACTCTTCTTCTTCCTCGCTCAGCGAGTCGATATGACGTTTTTCAAGAACCCCCATATCCAGCTCACGCAGCCGTGAATCAAGGATGACATCGCAACCGCAGGCTTCCGCGATAATCTCTGCCGTCCGGCGCGTGCGCCCCAAATCGCTGGCAATGATATGCGTAATGCCCAGCGTTCTGGCACGTTCGCCGACCTGCCAGGCCTGGCGCTCGCCGTGAGGGGTTAACGGGCTGTCTGACTGGCCCTGAATGCGCCGCTCGGCGTTCCACTGCGTTTCGCCATGGCGAACAAGGTGTACCTGTAACATGCTATTTTTCCGTTCTGTGCTCTTCACAATTTCGGTTGCCGGCGTCGCGCGCTGCAACGAAAACGATTTGGAGTATACTGCGATGACGTAAATTTATTCTGAGTTGTTTGATTATGCACCATGTTGTCTCAGCTACCACTAATCCCGCCAAAATTCAGGCAATTCTACAGGCTTTTAACGAGATCTTCGGCGAAGGATCCTGCCACATTGAGTCCGTCTCCGTCGAGAGTGGCGTGCCGGAACAGCCGTTTGGTAACGAGGAAACGCGTGCTGGCGCACGAAACAGGGTCGCCAATGCGCGCGCCGTGCAGCCAAATGCCGACTTCTGGGTCGCCATTGAAGCTGGGATCGACGAAGGCAGCACTTTTAGCTGGGTAGTGATTGAGGATCATCATCAGCGCGGCGAAGCGCGCTCGGCGACGCTGCCGCTGCCGGCGGTGATTCTGGAAAAAGTGCGTGCCGGGGAAGCGCTAGGGCCGGTGATGTCACAGCATACCGGCATCGATGAAATTGGCCGTAAAGAAGGGGCTATCGGCGTCTTTACCGCCGGGAAGCTCACGCGCAGCAGCGTCTACCACCAGGCGGTAGTACTGGCATTAAGCCCGTTCCATAACCTTATTTACCGTTAAGCAGCGCCTGCTCCAGCCACTGTCGCAGCTCGGGTGGCGCGGATTTCAGACTGTTAGAACCACGGGTAATGGTGGCAATCCCGGCGCCGAGCTCGCTTTTGAGCTCGCGCTGGCTCATCTCGCCACGCAGCAACTCTTCAATGATCCGTACGCGCGTGCCCAGCGCCTCGCGCTCGTCGGGCGTCAGCATTAATTGCAGCAATGGTAGATGCAGATCGTCGGCGTACGCCTGCTGGAGTAACGCCACAAAGCGAAGCCATTCCTGATGACGCTGTTCGGCTACAGCCGCTGAATAAGGGGATTGTTGGGTCATGTTACGCCGCCATGTTGAGACAGGCGACCAAGGCCGCCTGTCGAATGTACTCATTAACGAGTACAAAGCATAACATACTCCGGTCAATACTCTATGGGTTTCGCGTAACAGCGCGGCGTTCAGCCCGTTTTGTCACGCGCAATCCGCTGAGTATCAGTAACGCTGCTGCCACTCTGCATCGCTCAGCATGGGGGCTTTCTGCCCCATAAAGTAACGGTAATAGGCATCGTAGGAGAGCACGTTCTTCACATAACCCCGTGTTTCCGAGAACGGGATACTCTCGATAAATGCCACCGCATCGATTCGCCCGGCGCTATTGCCCTGCCAGGTTCGAACCCGCCCCGGACCGGCGTTGTAGGCCGCGGAAGCATAGATGCGGTTATTGCCAAACTGCTGGTAAACATACTGCAGATAGCTGGTGCCGATATTGATATTGGTCGCGGGATCCAGCAGCTGCGACGGGCTGCTGTAGCCAGGGATACTGAACATACTCACCGTATGGGTCGCCGTACCCGGCATGATTTGCATCAGGCCGCTGGCGCCAACCGGAGAGCGGACTTTCGGGTTCCACGCGCTCTCCTGGCGAGCAATCGCCATCGCATAGCTCTGCGGGATAGCTTTGCCGCTGATATAGCGCGCGAAGAGATCGTTGTAGGCCAGCGGGAAGCGTTCTTCCAGCTGGTCCCACAGCTTCCCGGCGATGGTCGCCTGAACGCTGAGATCCCACCAGTGCTGGTTGAATGCATAGCGCGCCAGCTGCGCCTGCTGATCTTTCGTCCGGCTGGTCACCAGATTTGCCCATTCGCTACGGGCGGTGTTGTCCATATTCCAGTACATCAACTCGCGTACCCGGGCCATTTCCGGCCCGGAGGTCAGCGCAGGATCGAGATTCTCTGGCGCTTTATCGATCCGGAAGGTGAAATCCTCTCCCAGACGCTGAGCGGCAATCATCGGGTAGAACCCGCGCTGCTGCATCAACGAACGGAGGATCGCTTTTGCTTCGTCGTCACGCCCGCGCTCCAGCAGCAGATCCGCCTGCCAATAGCGCCACTCATCTTTCTCTTTCGCTTCCATCGGCAGGCGCGCCAGCCAGGTATTCAACCCGTGGCGGTCCCCGGCGCCCAGCGCCATTCGCACCCGGCGCTCTACTAGCGCAGTGGATTGCGAGCGCATAATAGCGTCATCGCGCCAGACGGCCTGCTCTTCGGTCACATCGTTGCCCATCAGGCGCCAGGCAACGATATCCCGCAGCTCCTGGGTTTGATCTTCATTCAGCTTCTGTGCCTGCACCAATGACGGAATCATCAGCCGGGCGTTTTCGACATCCTGGCGCGCCACGCTGGCGAAGGCCACCGCCGCCATCTGGCGGGTGAAGTCCGTCGCCCCGGTGGTGCGGGCGAAGGTCATCACGGTATTCGGATCGTTTGCCAGCGCCACCACCGCTGATGAAATCGTCTGGTATTCAGGCGGCATCTGCTGCGCCAGCACGCTAACCAGGCCGGTGTTACCCGCCTTCATCGCCAGGCGGATACGCTCAAGATATGCCAACGGATCCTGCTTGCCGGAGGAACGCCAGGCGCTAAACAGCGCATCGCAGGCATTAGGCTGGCTTTTACCGCTCAGCCACAGCGTTTTCGCGCCGTCCCAGGCTTCCTGCGCCTGGCCCACGCTCAGCTTCGCATAGTAGTAATTACATTGCGCTTCGGTGCTGGCGGGTTTTTCCGGGCTAAACGCCAGCAGTCCGCTCCAGTCGGTACGCCGCGCCAGCTCGTTAACAAAGCGCGATTTCAGGGTGCGCGCCGGCGGCAGCGTCGGGTTCGCTTCAATGAAGTTTTTCACCACCAGCGTCGGCTGGTTCATCAGATCGTCGGTGATCTGCCGGTACTGAAGATAGGGGTACAGCGGATAGGTGGTCAGCGTAGGCATAAGCTGTTCGACAACGGACATCTGCCGGCTATCCCATGCCTGCTTAATTTGAGCGTAGCGGCTGCGCTGTTCATCCAGTGAATCCGCATGTGCCAACTGGCTGAGCGTCAGCAGACTCACGCTGGCCGCCAGAAGACGCCATGCCATCGTTTTGGCTTTTTCCACAAGCTCTTCCTCTGTTAAAAGTACATCTCACTACATCAGAGCAGCATCATGCCGCTTTTTAAATGTCCCAGTGTCGCTATAGATATGCTAACCAGACAACGCCAAACGTGCCACGTCCTGGACATTTTTTTACTCTTCTGTGAATCCCATCGCCTCTCTGGGCTTAACGCGTGAAAAAGGCTACACTTCGCCTTTGAAAACTATTCATCAAAATAAAAGAGGCGAAGTCCACCGTGGCTCAATTCGTTTATACCATGCATCGTGTCGGCAAAGTGGTTCCGCCGAAACGTCATATTTTGAAAAATATCTCCCTGAGCTTCTTCCCTGGCGCGAAGATCGGCGTTCTCGGTCTGAACGGTGCCGGTAAATCTACCCTGTTACGTATTATGGCCGGCATCGATACCGACATCGAAGGCGAAGCCCGCCCGCAGCCTGGCCTGAAAATTGGCTATCTGCCGCAGGAACCGCAGCTGAACCCGGAGCAGACCGTACGTGAGTCGGTAGAAGAAGCGGTAGCCGAAGTGGTTAACGCGCTAAAAGGCCTGGATGAGGTGTATGCCAAATACGCTGAGCCAGACGCCGACTTCGATAAACTCGCGGCGCAGCAGGGCAAGTTTGAAGAGATCATTCAGGCTCACGACGGCCATAACCTGAACGTGCAGCTGGAACGTGCGGCCGATGCCCTGCGTCTGCCGGACTGGGATGCGAAAATCGCCAACCTGTCCGGTGGTGAACGCCGCCGCGTGGCGCTGTGCCGCCTGCTGCTGGAAAAACCAGACATGCTGCTGCTCGACGAACCGACCAACCACCTGGATGCTGAATCCGTGGCCTGGCTGGAACGTTTCCTGCACGACTTCGAAGGGACCGTCGTGGCGATTACCCACGACCGTTACTTCCTCGATAACGTGGCCGGCTGGATCCTCGAACTGGACCGCGGCGAAGGGATTCCGTGGGAAGGCAACTACTCCTCCTGGCTGGAGCAGAAAGATCAGCGTCTGGCGCAGGAAGCCTCTCAGGAAGCGGCGCGCCGCAAATCCATCGAGAAAGAGCTGGAGTGGGTACGCCAGGGCGCGAAAGGCCGTCAGTCTAAGGGCAAAGCCCGTCTGGCGCGCTTTGAAGAGCTTAACAACGTTGAATACCAGAAGCGTAACGAAACCAACGAACTGTTTATTCCGCCTGGAGCCCGTCTGGGGGATAAAGTGGTTGAAGTCAGCAACCTGCGTAAGTCTTACGGCGACCGCGTGCTGATTGACGATCTGACCTTCTCGGTACCGAAAGGGGCAATCGTCGGGATTATCGGGCCTAACGGCGCCGGTAAATCGACCCTGTTCCGCATGATGTCCGGTCAGGAACAGCCTGATGCCGGTTCTATCACCCTGGGTGAAACCGTGAAGCTGGCTTCCGTCGATCAGTTCCGCGACGCGATGGATAACAGCAAAACCGTCTGGGAAGAAGTCTCCGGCGGGCTGGATATCATGAAGATCGGCAACACCGAAATGCCTAGCCGCGCCTACGTCGGTCGCTTTAACTTTAAAGGCGTCGACCAGGGTAAACGCGTGGGCGAACTTTCCGGCGGTGAGCGCGGTCGTCTGCACCTCGCGAAGCTGCTGCAGGTTGGCGGTAACGTGCTGCTGCTCGATGAACCGACCAACGACCTGGATATCGAAACCCTGCGCGCGTTAGAAAACGCCCTGCTGGAGTTCCCGGGATGTGCGATGGTTATCTCGCATGACCGTTGGTTCCTCGACCGTATCGCGACCCACATTCTGGATTACCAGGATGAAGGTAAAGTCGAATTCTTCGAAGGTAACTTCACCGAGTACGAAGAGTACAAGAAACGCACCCTCGGCGCCGATGCGCTGGAGCCAAAGCGTATCAAGTACAAGCGTATTGCGAAGTAATAAAAACGGGTGGCCCAGGCCACCCGTTTTTTTATGCTCAGCGCGCGCCAGAACTCCTCTGGCGGTGGTTAGCCCGGCTCACCCATCAGCTGCTTGACCAGATCAACGCAGCGCAGAAAGCGCGTGTCGTAATCCGACTCTTTCACATGCACAAAGTCGATCTCATTTTCTTTGAGCAGCGACACCAGCAGCGTCTGGAACTCCTTGCGATCCACCGAACTGCCGAGGCTACGTAAACCATCGGCCACCCACGGGGTATTGTTCTCCAGCAGAATCACCAGATCAAAACGGTACTCATCGATCAGCGCCTGCACGAAGGGATGTTCACGCCCTTCATACTTCAGGCAAAAGGCCTGGGTGCTGACGAAATCGGTGTCGATAAACGCCACCTTATTGGCATATTTAACCGCAAAATCAATATACTGCGCGTGGCCAAGCGCAATTTTGTCATAGTCGGAATACTGCAGCGCCATCTCATCGCCGCCGAGGTGCGAGAAGACGTAATCGCGACCATACTCCCAGGCGCTGGTGGTGTTAAAGATATTCGCGAGCTTATTGACCAGCGTCGATTTCCCGCTCGATTCGCCGCCAAGAATCGCCACCGTACGCACGAAGAACGGTTTCACTTCCGTCGGGATGTACTCCCAGTAGCGGAACGGGTTTTCACGGATCTGTCCGCCGCTGATGCTCATAAAGGTTCGTTTCGGATCGATCAGCACGGTTTCGATCGCCAGATGCTGCAGATATTGCTGCGCATCCGCCTCTTCCGAGGTGTAGATCCAGTTCGGCTGGATCCCTTTATCGCTCATAAATGCGCGGATCCCGCGGCTCCAGACGTCCCAGCCGTGGGGATAAGGTTCCATCCCCTCTTCATTAAACGCATGAATACGGATATTTTTCTGATATTTGAAGGTTTGCAGCAGCCAGCGCAGACGATCGGAAACCGTCGGCTGTTGCGACATCGCGCTGTCTTCAAACAGCTGACGATCGCGCGTATCGTCGTAACCCATGATGATATGCAGCTCATCCACCTGGCTACAGGCGCGCTGAATCAGATAGATATGTCCGGTGTGCAGCGGATAGAACTTACCAAATACCACGCCGACGCTCTTTTGCCGACGCGGGAATTCCAGGCCAAGAAAACGGTGCAGGGCTTCCAGCTTCTGCGCGCTTGGGCTTTTGATTTTGGCATTCAGCAGCTGGCTCAAATAGCCTTTGGTCATTCCGCTGGCTTCCGCGACCTGTTGCAGCGTACAGCCCTTTTGCTTAATCGCGGTTTTGAGATAGTCGAAAGATGACACAAGAGCCTCCTGCTTTAGCAAAACTGAAGAAATACCCTGTTGGTTACGGGAAGCAGGCGGGCGAAGCCCGATGAACGGAAGCAACTCAGCCATTCATACGGCCCCACGCGGCCAGCCCTCTGCCGCCGAACAGGCGGCGGGTATTTAATTATAAGTCGTCAAACACGCTTAGCGCGTCTGAAAGCTTTTTCACACCAAAGATTTGCATCCCTTCTGGTGCTTTTTTCGGCACGTTGGCTGCCGGGACGATGGCGCGACGAAAACCATGTTTCGCCGCCTCGGAGATGCGCTCCTGGCCGCTGGGCACCGGACGGATTTCGCCGGACAGCCCCACTTCACCAAACACCACCAGATCGTGCGGCAGCGGACGATCGCGCAGACTGGAAACCATCGCCAGCAGCAGCGCCAGGTCGGCGCTGGTTTCCGCTACCTTCACCCCGCCGACGACGTTAACAAAAACATCCTGATCGGCCATCTGCAGGCCGCCGTGACGGTGCAGTACCGCCAGCAAAATCGCCAGGCGATTCTGCTCCAGCCCTACCGCGACGCGACGCGGGTTAGACATCATTGAATGATCGACCAGCGCCTGAATCTCCACCAGCAGAGGACGGGTGCCTTCCCAGACCACCATCACCGAGCTGCCGGAAGTCACTTCATCGCCGCGGCTGAGAAAAATCGCCGAAGGGTTACTGATTTCACGCAGCCCCTGCTCGGTCATCGCGAACACCCCCAGCTCATTCACCGCGCCAAAGCGGTTTTTATGGCTGCGCAGGGTACGAAAGCGAGAATCGGCATCGCCATCCAGCAGCACCGAGCAGTCAATACAGTGCTCCAGCACCTTTGGCCCGGCCAGCGAGCCATCTTTGGTCACATGACCGACCATGATGATCGCGACATCGCGCGTTTTCGCAAAACGGGTCAGATAAGCTGCCGTTTCGCGTACCTGGGCGACGCTGCCCGGCGACGACTGAACGTCAGCCATATGCATCACCTGGATCGAGTCGATAACCATCAGCTGCGGCTTTTCGTCATCGGCTATCTGGCAGATTTGTTCAATGCTGGTCTCGGAGAGCATATTGAGATTAGCGGTCGGCAGCCCCAGGCGATGAGCGCGCATCGCCACCTGCTGCAACGACTCTTCCCCGGTGACGTACAGCGTTTTCATGTTTTCCGACAGGCGGCACAGCGTCTGCAGCAGCAGCGTCGATTTACCCGCCCCCGGACTGCCGCCAATCAGAATGGCGCTGCCCGGCACCACGCCACCGCCGAGCACGCGGTCAAACTCTTTAAAACCGGTGGAGAAACGCGGTAGCGCCTCAAGGCTGATCTCCGACAGCTTTTGCACCTTCGACGCGCCGGCATTCCCGGCGTAGCCCGTCAGACGCTCGTTTCTCGCCACCTGCGGCGAAGCGGCAATACGCACCTCGGTGATGGTATTCCAGGCATGACAGGCGCTGCACTGCCCCTGCCAGCGCGGGTAATCCGCACCACATTCATTACAGACAAATGCGCGTTTTGGAGCTTTCGCCACGTGTTACCTCTTACTTTTGATTCATGCTGCCTGAGAGAATACAGAAGACTCCCATCAGGTCAGCGTGACGGATCGTCACTTCCGCCTGCTCATTCACTTTTGGCTTAGCATGATACGCGATCCCCAGCCCCGCCGCTTTGATCATCGGTAGATCGTTGGCGCCATCGCCGATCGCCACGGTCTGCGCCGGCGGGATTGCATATTTTTCCGCCAGTTTTCGCAGCGTGGCGGCTTTATATTTGGCATCGACAATATCGCCAATGACGTTTCCGGTCAGCTTGCCGTCCATAATCTCCAGCTCATTAGCGACCACGGCGTCAAGATGCAGCTTGTCGCGCAGGTATTCGGCGAAGAAGGTGAATCCGCCGGAGGCAATCGCGACTTTCCAGCCCAGCGTCTCCAGCTTCAGCACCAGCTGCGCCAGCCCCGGCATCAGCGGTAGCGATTCACGTACCTGCAGCAGAATATTGGCATCGGCATCTTTCAACGTCGCCACCCGCTGACGCAGGCTGGCGGTGAAGTCCAGCTCACCGCGCATCGCCCGTTCGGTCACTTCCGACACCATTTCGCCGGTTCCGGCCAGTTTGGCGATTTCGTCAATGCACTCGATTTGAATCGCCGTGGAGTCCATATCCATCACCAGCAGCCCAGGCGTGCGCAGATGCGGGATTTTCCCCAGCGGGGCGACATCCAGCCCCGCTTCGTGCGCCAGCCGGGTTGCCCGCAGCGTCAGAGAGCCCGCCAGACGAATAACCTGATAATCTTCGACAACCCAGGAGGCAACGATAACCAGCGCCGCTCCCAGCTCACGCTGCCAGGCCGTCAGCCGGCGTTTATCAAGGCCGCGCCCGTAGAGCAGCCAGCCGCTGCGTCCGGCATGATAATCCAGCGGCATGACCTCATCACCGCTCAGCGAAAGCGGTAATCCAGGCCACAGGGAAACATCTTCGGGCAGATCGCACCAGGTCAAACTGTTTGGCATTACGGCTCCACATTTCTTTATTCAGGCCAGGAAAATAACGCATGAGGCTACCTTGTAACCAGCGCTTCTGGCAACATTAAGCTGTAAATATTAAAGGTGGAATATGGTACGCGCAAAACTGAAATTCCGACTGCATCGCGCCGTCATTGTTCTTATCTGCCTCGCGCTTCTCGTTGCCCTGATGCAGGGAGCGTCGTGGTTCAGCCAGAACAGCCAAAAGCAACGTAATCCACAGTTAGAAGAACTGGCTCGCACTCTTGCGCAGCAGGTTACGCTGAATCTGGCGCCAATGATGCGCAGCGAGACCCCTGATGAAAAACGGATCGGTGAGCTGCTGGAGCTGCTGACCCGCCAGAGCCGGGTCCTCGATGCCGGAGTCTATGATGACCAGGGCGATCTGGTCGCTCGCTCGGGCGAAGGGGTCAACGTGCGCGACAGGCTGGCGCTGGACGGCAAAAAAGCGGGCGGTTACTTCAATCAGCAGATCGTGGAGCCGATTCAGGGTAAAAACGGGCCGCTGGGCTACCTGCGCCTGACGCTGGATACCCATACGTTAGCCACCGAGGCGAAACAGGTGGATAATACCACCAATATTTTACGTCTGATGCTGCTGCTGTCACTGGCTATCGGCGTGGTGCTGACCCGCACGCTGCTGCAGGGCAAGCGCACCCGCTGGCAGCAATCGCCCTTCCTGCTCACCGCCAATAAGCCGGTGCAGGACGAAGACAAAGATGAATCAGAATAAGGAAATCGCTGATGTCGACGCTACGCCTGCTGCTCTCAGATTCTACGGATCCCTGGTTCAACCTCGCGGTTGAAGAGTGTATTTTCCGCCAGATGCCCGCCACCCAGCGCGTGCTGTTCCTGTGGCGCAATGCCGACACGGTGGTCATTGGGCGGGCGCAAAACCCGTGGAAAGAGTGCAACACCCGCCGGATGGAAGAGGATAACGTCCGTCTGGCCCGCCGCAGCAGCGGCGGCGGCGCGGTATTCCACGATCTCGGCAACACCTGCTTTACCTTCATGGCAGGTAAACCCGAGTACGATAAAACCGTCTCCACCCGGATTGTACTGGCTGCGCTGGAGGCGCTGGGCGTCACGGCTGAAGCATCCGGGCGCAATGACCTGGTGGTCAAAACTGCCGAAGGCGATCGTAAAATCTCCGGTTCGGCCTACCGCGAAACCCTTGACCGCGGTTTTCACCACGGAACGCTGCTGTTGAATGCCGATTTAAGTCGTCTGGCAAACTATCTCAACCCGGATAAAAAGAAGCTACAGGCGAAAGGTATCACTTCGGTACGCGGCCGCGTAGCCAATCTGGTTGAGCTGCTGCCGGGTATTACGCACCAGCAGGTCTGCTCGGCGATTGAAGAGGCCTTTTTCACCTACTACGGCGAGCGCGTCGCCGCGGAAGTGATTTCGCCCGATAAGACGCCGGATCTGCCGAACTTTGCCGAAACCTTCGCCCGCCAGAGCAGCTGGGCATGGAATTTTGGCCAGGCGCCGGCCTTCTCGCACCTGCTGGATGAGCGCTTCGTCTGGGGTGGGGTTGAGCTGCACTTTGACGTTGAGAAAGGCCATATCACCCGTGCGCAGGTCTTTACCGATAGCCTGAATCCGGCGCCGCTGGAAACGCTGGCTACGCGATTGCAGGGCTGCCCGTATCGTGCTGACGTGCTGCAGCAGGCGTGTGAAGCATTATTAGTGGATTTCCCGGAGCAGGAGAAAGAGCTGCGGGAGCTGTCGGCATGGATTGCCGGCGCGGTGCGCTGATAAAAAAGCCGGATGGCGGCTACGCCTTATCCGGCCTACAGATTCCGCACGGTTTGATTGACCGCTCAGCGCGAGACTAGCGTTTACGCCCTATCCGGCCGACAGATCCCGCACGGTTTGATTGACCGCTCAGCGCGAGACTAGCGGTTACGCCCTATCCGGCCGGCAGATCCCGCACGGTTTGATTGACCCGGTAAGCGCAGCGCCACCGGGCAATACAACCTTTACTCTTTATCGCCCAGCAGAACGGATTCCAGCGCGATTTTGATCATATCGTTGAACGTCGTCTGACGCTCAGCCGCGGTCGTTTGCTCATGCGTACGAATATGATCGGAAACGGTGCAGATAGTCAGCGCTTTCGCCCCGAACTCCGCCGCTACGCCGTAGATACCGGCGGCTTCCATTTCCACGCCCAGGATGCCGTATTTTTCCATCACATCGAACATGGACGGATCCGGGGTATAGAACAGGTCTGCGGAGAAGATGTTGCCGACACGGGCATCAACGCCCAGCGCTTTTGCAGCATCAACCGCGTTACGCACCATGCCGAAGTCAGCGATAGCGGCGAAATCATGATCTTTAAAGCGCAGACGGTTAACTTTGGAGTCGGTGCACGCGCCCATGCCAATCACCACATCACGCAGTTTGACATCAGCACGTACCGCGCCGCAGGAGCCCACGCGAATAATCTTCTTCACGCCGAAATCGGTGATCAGCTCTTTGGTGTAGATGGAGCAGGACGGGATCCCCATGCCGTGGCCCATGACGGAGATCTTGCGGCCTTTATAGGTACCGGTGAAGCCCAGCATGCCGCGCACGTTGTTCACTTCGCGCACGTCTTCAAGGAAAGTTTCCGCGATGTGCTTCGCGCGCAGCGGGTCGCCCGGCATCAACACGACGTCAGCGAAATCACCCATTTCTGCATTAATATGAGGAGTTGCCATCTTCAGTTCCTTTTATATTGTTGTTTTTGCCGGGCGGCGGCTGCGCCTTACCCGGCCTACAAAACCACAGGCCCGGTCAGCATAGCGCCACCGGGCAATGACCTTAGAACATGGCCTTGCCATATTCCATGTCGGACGTACCAAAGTATTTCGCCAGGGTCTGGCCGATATCCGCGAAGGTTTCACGGTGGCCCAGCGAGCCCGGTTTAACTTTCGGGCCGTAGACCAGTACCGGGATATGCTCACGCGTATGATCAGTACCCTGCCAGCTCGGGTCACAGCCGTGGTCAGCGGTCAGGATCAGAATGTCATCTTCACCCACCAGCTCCATCAGCTCCGGCAGACGGCGGTCGAACAGTTCCAGACCCGCAGCATAACCGGCGATATCGCGACGATGCCCCCAGGAAGAGTCGAAGTCCACGAAGTTAGTGAAGACGATGGTCTTATCACCCGCTTCTTTCATCTCTTTGATGGTCGCGTCAAACAGCGCATCCAGGCCGGTCGCTTTCACTTTTTTGGTGATCCCGCAGTTGGCATAGATGTCGGCGATTTTCCCAACGGAAACCACGTGGCCGCCTTTCTCGTCAACCAGCTTTTGCAACACGGTCGGCGCAGGCGGTTCAACGGCCAGATCGTGACGGTTGCCGGTACGCTGGAAGTGGCCCGGTTTATCACCCACGAACGGACGCGCGATAACGCGGCCAATGTTGTAGCCACCTTCAGTCAGCTCCTCACGGGCGATTTCGCACAGCTCGTAGAGTTTATCCAGACCAAAGGTCTCTTCGTGGCAGGCAATCTGGAACACGGAGTCAGCGGAGGTATAGAAAATCGGCTTGCCGGTTTTCATATGTTCTTCGCCAAGCTCATCCAGAATCACCGTCCCGGAAGAGTGACAGTTACCGAGGTAGCCCGGCAGGTTTGCACGTTTAACCAGTTTATCCAGCAGCTCCTGCGGGAAGCTGTTCTGATGGTCACTGAAGTAGCCCCATTCGAACAGAACCGGTACACCGGCGATTTCCCAGTGGCCGGACGGCGTATCTTTACCGGAAGAGAGCTCATGCGCCCAGGCGTATGCGCCAATGACGTCCGCACTGGCGTCCATCCCGGCAGCAATCTTACCGGTCGAGCCCTCGTGAGCTTTGACCAGCCCCAGACGGGTCAGATTAGGCAAATTGAGTGGGCCTTTACGGCCATGGTCAGCCTCGCCCTTAGCGCAGGCTTCAGCAATGTGGCCCATCGTGTCTGAGCCGACGTCGCCAAAGCGAGCGGCATCTTCAGTCGCACCGATGCCGAAAGAGTCCAGCACCATAATAAATGCACGTTTCATATTATTCTCCGTACCTTTTGCGCTGCAAAAAAGCGATCAGATCAGTATACCGTTATTCGGTGATTCGGCGATAGACCGTCGGGGTTTCTTTCGGCGCCTTATCGTCCAGTTTAATTGCCGCTTTGACGGCTTTCGCCGCATCCTGCCAGCTGGCTTCATCTTTGGCATGGATAACCGCGAGCGGACGCTGCCCGTCAACGCTGTCACCCAGGCGCGCCATGTCGGTAAAGCCGACGCTATAGTCAATCGGATCGGACGCCTGGCGACGACCGCCGCCCATCGACACCACCGCCATACCCAGCGCACGGGTGTCCATTTCAGCGACAAACCCTTCACCATCAGCGTAGACCGCTTTGCTCAGCATGGCGGTAGGCAGATAGTTATCGTAGTTCTCGACGAAATCAGTCGGCCCTTTTTGCGCGGCAACCATCCGGCCAAAGACTTCCGCCGCTTTGCCGTTGTCCAGCACCGCCTGCAGTTTCGCCCGCGCGTCGGCGTCATCCTGGGCCAGCTTGCCGGAAATCAGCATTTCCACGCACAGCGCCATAGTCACATCAAACAGACGCGGATTGCGGTATTCGCCGGTCAGGAAGCGAACCGCTTCACGGACTTCGACGGCATTACCGGCGCTGGATGCCAGCACCTGGTTCATATCGGTCAGCAGCGCGGTAGTACGCACGCCGGCACCGTTGGAAACGCCAACGATCGCTTCGGCAAGCGCTGCGGAGAGTTCGTAGGTCGGCATAAAGGCGCCGCTGCCTACTTTGACGTCCATCACCAGCGCATCCAGGCCTTCCGCCAGTTTTTTCGCCAGAATCGAGGCGGTGATGAGCGGGATGGAATCCACCGTCGCGGTAATATCGCGGGTGGCATAGAAACGTTTGTCGGCAGGGGCCAGCGAACTGGTCTGCCCAATGATGGCGACGCCAACATCTTTAATAATGCCGCGGAAACGGGCGTCATCCGGGAAAATATCGAAACCTGGAATGGCTTCCAGTTTGTCGAGGGTGCCGCCGGTATGACCGAGGCCGCGCCCGGAGATCATCGGCACATAGCCGCCGCAGGCGGCGACCATCGGACCAAGCATCAGCGAAGTCACATCGCCCACGCCGCCGGTGGAGTGTTTATCGACAATCGGGCCATTCAGATTGAGGCTTTTCCAGTCCAGAACGGTTCCTGAATCCCGCATTGCCATGGTTAACGAGACGCGTTCTGGCATAGACATATCGTGGAAAAAGATGGTCATCGCCAGCGCCGCGATCTGCCCTTCAGAAACGGTGTTATCGCGGATCCCGTTGATGAAAAAGCGAATTTCGTCATCGCTCAGCGCATGGCCATCACGTTTTTTACGAATAATTTCTTGTGCGAGAAACAAGGTAACCCCCTGAGGAATAAGGTCAAATTCGGCGGGCGGCGTTGTCTGCGCCCGCGCTAAGATCCTGTAGCCCGGCCGAGCGTCGCGACGCCGGGAATCTCCCGGGGTCGGCGCAGCTGCGCCTCCTCCGGGCTACGGTTTTGTCGCCGTTACGCCTTAGTAGCTGCTGGCGCTCTTACCGTCGCCGTGACCCAGCGCTTTCAGCAGGCTTGCCAGCAGGCTGGAGGCGCCGAAACGATAGTGGCGGGAATCCGCCCAGTCGGCACCAAACAGTTCATCGGCAATCGCCAGGAACTGCTGCGCATCTTCAGCGCTGCGGACGCCGCCCGCAGGCTTAAAGCCAACGGTTTTCTGTACACCCATATCGCGGATCACTTCCAGCATGATACGTGCGCTTTCCGGCGTCGCGTTTACCGGAACTTTACCGGTCGAGGTTTTGATGAAATCCGCCCCGGCTTTAATAGAAATTTCAGAGGCTTTGCGAATTAACGCTTCTTCTTTCAGCTCACCGGTTTCGATGATCACTTTCAACAGCACGTTGGCCGCCGCGCAAGCCTCTTTACAGGCCTTCACCAGATCGAATCCGACCTGCTCGTTACCCGCGATCAGCGCGCGGTACGGGAATACCACGTCAACTTCGTCCGCGCCGTAAGCGATGGCCGCACGGGTTTCCGCCAGCGCGATATCGATATCATCGTTACCATGCGGGAAGTTTGTGACCGTGGCGATACGGATATCCGGGGTGCCTTGCGCGTTCAGCGTTTTACGCGCGATCGGGATAAAGCGCGGATAGATGCAGATAGCCGCTGTGTTCCCTACCGGCGTTTTTGCCTGATGGCACAGAGCGATCACCTTTTCATTGGTGTCATCGTCATTCAGCGTGGTCAGGTCCATCAGTTTCAACGCGCGCAGGCTGCTTGCAGATAAATCAGTCATTTTACACTCCGACGGCTTATTGCCGGTTCAATAGTTTGTTCACCTTGCGAGTCTGTTACTATTGTAACATCACCTCGCCGTTACACTTCGACATTCATCACAGTTAATGAAAACTCATAGAGAATTTGCATTACTTTAATGTGACATTGATCACCTTTATGGCTGCGGTATTACGCTGAAAGACGCCAGGTTTACTTTAAGCATAATCAAAATCCTCAGACACAAGGGGATGTTAATATAATAACATAGAACCACAATACTCCTCGACAAAAGCGAATGCATATTGTGCTAAAAATTGAAAATCAGGCAATAATCATTGAAAAATAAGCAGGTTACTGAAAAAAGACGATGATGGAATTATAACATTCTCAGGAGTGCGTGGAAGGAAGGGGAGCCGGGCAGCGAGGCAGTACGCCCTTGCCGGCGATGATGCCGCAACCTCTTAGCCGCGGCGGACTCACGAGCGTCATCACTGACAGTGCGCTACGCCTACGTCACAGGTTACAGAACAACGCTTTCGTATTGTCTAACAACGCATTCGCAATGACATCCGCAGGTTCCTGCCGCAGTTCACATAACGAGGCAAAGACGCGGGCCACCTGCTCGGGTCGATTTGGCTGCCCCTGAAAACCATTGAGCGGCATATCCGGCGCATCCGTCTCCAGCAGCAGTGCCGATAGCGGCAGACGCGCCATCACATCACGCGTTTTACTGGCACGTGGGTAGGTTATGGTCCCGCCGACGCCAATTTTATAACCTGACTGAACAAAACGTTCCGCTTGCTGCAGGCTTCCCGCGAAACCATGTACCACGCCGGTTCTCGGCAAGGCATGTTTTTTCAGCAGCATCGCCAGCGTATCGTGAGTACGGCGGGAGTGGAGAATCACCGGCAGATCGTACCGCTTCGCCAGCCGCAGCTGCGCTTCCAGCATGCTCTTCTGGCGCTCAAACTGCGGATCTTCACGATACAGATCGAGCCCCGTCTCCCCCACGGCGACCACCTTTCGGTGGCGTTGGCGCAGGCACTCTTCCAACTGCTCAAGACTGCGCTCATCATGCCGTTCGATCGCAATGGGATGCAGTCCTACGGCGGCATAAATCGCTTCATGCTGCTCCGCCAGCGCTAATACGCGGGGGAAATTTTCCGCTTCAATGGCCGGGACAATTATCTGCGTCACCCCGGCTTGCGCCGCCCGGGCAAGACTCTCGGCCACATGGCCGGCGAAGGGCGGGAAATCAAAATGACAATGCGTATCGATAAACGTCCACGTCATGCCAGATCCTCGTTATCAAAGCTGGCATCATTAGCCTGCGGGGCGGTAACGAAAGTGGCCGGATGGGAATCGTTGGCGACGGAAGCCGCCGGCACCACAACCGAGGCCGGCTGCGTGACTCGCGGCAAATGACGCACCAGCGGTGGACGGTCTGCCAGCAGTTTGCCGACCGTCGCCAGGAAATAACGCCCGCACTGCCGCCCGGTCTTGTAGTCTTCCAGCAGCGCCGGTAGACGGCTTCCCAGCGCCATACTTTTAAGCGGTTTCTGCGGATAAATTTCCAGGATGCGCAGCTTACCCGGCGGCTTCTCAATAAACTGTTGGGTAGTGCGATAGGTGGCCTCGTGATGCTGGACCAGGTTCACAAACGGCTGCAGGCTGCTTTCCCCCAGCCAACGCTCCATTCGCTTAAACCACTGCGGGGTATAGAACATCTGTGAAGGCACCGTACGGATAACCACGATGGTTTGCGCCCCGCGTCGGGCCGCCTCCTGTACGGGAATCGCATCGCTGACGCCGCCATCCAGATAGCTGATGCCATCCAGCATGACGCCGCTGCGATAAAAGCCGGGGATCGCGCTGGAAGCGCGGATCAAATCGAGCCACGTGGTCTGCGTGGGGGCAAAATAGTCTGGCGTATAATCATCGCCCCGGCAGGCGCACATCCACAGCTCTTTCCCCAGAGCGAACTGCTCTTCCGCATAGCTCATCGCCAGCGGCATTTTTTGCGCCGTGGTCTCCACCAGCCAGTCAAGGTCGATAAGATTGCCGCCGCGGACAAAACGCATAGGATCGAAAAATTGCCGGGCCGTGGTGTAACGGGTGATGACCTTGCGGGCGTAGCCCTGCTGGTTGCACATGTAGGCCGACAGGTTCTGCGCCCCGGCGGATGTTCCCAGCATAATGTCAAAGGGGTTGAATCCCGCGCGCATGAACTCATCCAGTACTCCGGCGGTAAAAATACCTCGCTGACCGCCACCCTCGCACACCAGGCCAAGCTTGCCCGGAAGAAATGGTTTGACCGACAGCGGCGCAATATTGCCAAGCGTTACGGGAATTCGATGTCCCACCCTGCTTTCCTGTTATGTTTTATTGTACCAGCCCAAAATAATCCGGCGGGGTCTCTCCCCAGCGCTCCCGGCCCGTCGGGCGACGTTCACCGCCCACAAGGGATCTGAAATCCTGGCGTCCATCGCCGCGCCGTCCTGCAATTATTACCCCCCTGAAACCACGAAAGCCAGTCCTGAGGACTGGCTTTATGTAAAACGCTATGTCATTAAAACGCCTTTCGCGTCCTGCGCGGCAGGGAAAGACCGCTTTCTATGGGCGCCGGCGCCCGGTAAACAGGCTAACCAGGAACAGAATAATACCGACGACAAAGACGATTTTTGCAGCCCAGGCAGCCGTACCCGCCAGGCTACCAAATCCTAACGCGGCGGCAATCAGTGCAATGACCAGAAAAATAATGCCCCATCGAAACATAATGTGCTCCTTACCATAGTGGATAACGGTCGCTTTTCTGCGCGCTCAGGCCGCGCATAAATCAACCCTGTCATGCTCTTTTTCTTAACTCGTCATACGTCGAATTGCTGGTGCTCGGGCGATGCCCGTGTTCCTCGATAAAATGACCTGAATAAGCGCCAGAGGATTCATTTGTTTACCTCCCGCATGTCATTCAACGCGCAATTCAAAGAGTTGAATAGTTAACGGGAAATAACGTTATTAAATGAATGGGTTTATTTAACGCTAAGATTATTTTCTACGTTTTTTACACCCGAAACGGCTTTGGCAATGTCTGCCGCGCGATCCGCCTGCTGACGAGAATCAACGGTTCCGGATAAATGTACGGTCCCGGCACGGGTTTCAACCGTGACCTTTCGCGACGGTACAATGTCATCCGCCAACAGTTTGGCTTTGACTTGACTGGTAATGGCCGTATCGCCTGCGTACCCCTTCAGGCTAGCAGACTTCTCTGCGACCACGTTCAACTGGTCATGCACGGTGGTCACGCCTTTGACCGTTTTCGCGGCGTTCACCGCCAGATCTTTTTGCTCCGCACTGTCAACCGAGCCGCTCAGCGTCACCACTTTATTCTCGGTTTTCACAGAGATATCGCTGCTGCGAATATTTTTATCGTCAATCAGCGCCGCTTTCACCCTGGCGGTGATAGTGCTGTCATCCATAAAATCGCCAACTTTGTTCAGCGAGCTGTCGACGGCCTGACCGGCGCTGGAGGCAACCGATTGTGCGCTGTTCGCCGGCGGATTTTCTGCATATGCCGAGGCGCTTATCATGGCTGAGCCTAAGAAGAGAGCCAGCAACGTCCCGGCATCCTTTAGTCTTGTCATCTCTCTGTCCTCGTTATTTCTATATCGCTAAAGCAAAATAAGTAGCTTATTAAGCCAGAATCTTAAAAATTACTTATTAAATATAGTAGAAGGTCATGAAAGAGACGGAAAATATGCACAAAAAGTCACGCTGACGGGATCTTTAAGAACTTTCTATAACGCAGGAAACAACAACAAAATAGCGTGGAGCGCGGTGAGAGCCGCGCTCCGGAAGGGATTAGTGCTCGCGAGTTTTACGGAACAGAACGTCAGGATAGCGTTCCTGCGTCAGGTTCAGGTTAACCATCGTTGGCGCGATATATGTCAGATTATCACCGCCATCGAGGGCCAGCTGAATTTCGTTTTTACGCTTAAATTCCTCAAATTTTTTCACGTCGGTGGATTCCACCCAACGTGCGGTCGCCACGTTCACCGATTCGTAGATCGCTTCCACGTTGTATTCACTCTTCAGACGAGCCACGACCACATCAAACTGCAGCACCCCGACCGCGCCGACAATAAGATCGTTATTGGCGATCGGACGGAAGACCTGTACCGCGCCCTCTTCAGAAAGCTGTACCAGCCCTTTGAGCAGCTGCTTCTGCTTCAGCGGATCCTTCAGGCGAATACGACGGAACAGCTCCGGTGCGAAGTTCGGGATACCGGTGAATTTCATCATCTCGCCCTGGGTGAAGGTATCACCGATCTGAATCGTGCCGTGGTTGTGCAGACCGATAATATCGCCCGGCCACGCCTCTTCCACATGAGAACGGTCGCCGGCCATAAAGGTCAGCGCATCGGAAATCACCACGTCTTTGCCCGTACGGACCTGACGCAGCTTCATGCCCTTCTCATACTTACCGGACACCACGCGCATAAAGGCCACGCGGTCACGGTGTTTCGGATCCATGTTGGCCTGAATTTTAAAGACGAAACCGGTAAATTTCTCTTCTTCCGCCGTCACTTCACGGGTATCGGTTTTGCGCGGCATCGGCGCCGGCGCCCACTCAACCAGGCCATCCAGCATATGATCCACGCCGAAGTTACCTAAGGCCGTACCAAAGAAGACCGGGGTGATTTCACCGGCGAGGAACAGATCTTTATCAAACTCGTTTGAAGCGCCCTGTACCAGCTCCAGCTCATCACGCAGCTGCTGCGCCAGATCTTCGCCGACGGCCAGATCGAGATCCGGGTTATTCAACCCTTTTACGATCCGCACTTCCTGAATAGTGTGGCCCTTACCGGTCTGATAGAGATAGGTCTCATCTTTGTAGAGATGGTACACGCCCTTAAACAGCTTACCGCAGCCAATCGGCCAGGTGATCGGCGCGCAGGCAATACGCAGCTCGTTCTCCACTTCATCCAGCAGCTCCATCGGATCGCGGATATCACGGTCGAGTTTGTTCATGAACGTCAGGATCGGCGTATCGCGCAGACGGGTCACTTCCATCAGCTTACGGGTACGATCTTCAACGCCTTTTGCCGCATCGATGACCATCAGACAGCAGTCCACCGCCGTCAGGGTACGGTAGGTATCTTCGGAGAAGTCTTCGTGGCCCGGGGTATCCAGCAGGTTAACCAGGCTGTTGTGATACGGGAACTGCATCACCGACGTGGTAATGGAGATACCACGCTGCTTTTCCATCTCCATCCAGTCTGATTTTGCATGCTGGCTCGAACCACGGCCTTTCACGGTACCGGCGGTTTGAATCGCCTGTCCGAACAGTAATACCTTCTCGGTGATGGTCGTTTTACCGGCATCCGGGTGAGAGATAATGGCAAAAGTGCGGCGTTTAGCCACCTCTTGCAGATAAGGAGACAACGTCATAATTGATTCTTCTTAGTAAACGCGGCAACCGGCCACGCATGTGGAATACGAAAAATTGCGGCTATTTTACCCATCAATAGGGGGGAGGCAATCAGTGTTTACACAGGAGCTGCTCCAGGTCGCTTAAAGAGGTCACCGTCCAGTCGGGGTGAAGATCGGCAGGCAGTTCACGCTGATGAGCGTTCAGCCAGCAGGTGGCAAGGCCGGCATTCACCCCGCCGCGGATATCGGACTCTGCCGTATCGCCGACCATCAGTACGCGGGAACGATCGGGATGACCCGCCTGCGCCAGCGCGTATTCGAAAATGCGCGCGTCCGGCTTCGCCACGCCGACCTCTTCAGAAATAATCAATAAATCAAAGTGATCGCGTAAGCCGGTGCGTTCCAGACGGATCTGCTGCAGCGAGGTAAACCCGTTGGTGATGATCCCCATTTTTACCTTCCCCTGCAGGGCATTCAGCAGCGATATCGCCCCCGGCAGCGGCGAGCAGATCTCGGCCATCGCATTCATAAAGGCGTCGTTGAGTTCGCCCGGCGGCACGCTGAGGCGCTCCGCCCAGCTATTAAAACGCTGATGTTGCAGCTGCAGCGAAGTGATCGTACCGTTCTGATAATCCACCCACAGTGGTTTATTCACGGCCTGATAGTCCTGAAAATCTTCAGCGCTAAAGGTCACGCTATAGTCGAGAAACATTCGCTGCAGACCGGTAAAAGAATCAAACGTAAACAGCGTTTCGTCGGCATCAAAGAAAATCCAGTCCCACTTCATCGTATCACCCTGTCATTGCCCGCCCTACAGGCGTCTTGTTACAGCAGATCTGAGCATCGCAGCGTCAGACCTACCCTTAAAAAAGCCTGGCGAACAGGCTGTTACATACTGACTGGCAACGCCATTATGATCGCATCCTCACGCCCGTCGGCCGTGGGATAATAGTCACGACGAATGGTTGCCTCGTTAAAACCTAAGCTCTCGTAAAGTGCGAGAGCGGCTACGTTCGACGCACGCACTTCCAGCCACAGCGTCACGACCCCGCGTTTCTCAACCTCATCAATCACCTGCTCCAGCAGCGCTCGCCCAAGGCCGCGCCGCTGAAAAGCCGGGTCGACGGCGATGTTAAACAGCGTCGCTTCATCGAGGATAATTTGCGTAATCGCAAAGGCCGCCATCTCGCCATCAACCGTCAGTTGAAGGTTCAGATAACGCTCGCCCTGATTACTGGCAAAGGTTTGTTCGCTCCACGGAAAAGCGTGGGCGCGTTGTTCTATTTGCCATGCACGGGGCAAATCAGCCGTGTTGAGGGTAGAAATCGTGTTCATGAGCGCAGATTTGTTGCCAGAGCGCCATACGGGCAGGCGCGCTGGTCTGGAGTTCATCAAAAGCGGGCGTCGAAAGCTGCGCGCCCGCCAACGGTAACGGTGCGTCAGTACCCAGCCGCCAGCTGTTGCAGCGGCTATCCTGCGGCAACATAGCCACGCGATCCGGCGTGAGCTGCAGTACCTGATCCGGCGACAGCGCCAGAGCACGCAGAATATCGCTGGCGAGCGGTCCAGTCAGCGACGGCGGGTTTTCCGCCACCATCACCAAACGAATATGCCCAGGAAGCGAGATAGCGATTTCACCCTGTAACACCCCGGGGCGACGCAGCGACCACCGGGTGATACCCAGCTGCTGTAATTGCCACTCTCGTCGGGAAGTCATAGCGAAACACTCCTGTTAATTAAGCGCGCAATATAGCAAATCCCGCTTATCTGCGCCAACAAACTACGTACGACGTGCCTGTCGCTCGGTCAGAGATGAGGTGTATCGCGTTATCCGCGCGCAGGCGGCCCCAGCAGCGCCAACAAAGAGGCAGCATTCTGGATAACGTGTATAATCGGCGCCAGTCTTAATGAAGGAGTGTTTCATGTCTGCTTTTACCCCGGCAAGTGAAGTCTTGCTGCGCCACAGTGATGATTTCGAACCCGCACGCGTTCTGTTTGCCGGTGACCTGCAGGATGACCTGCCCGCACGTCTGGACACCGCGGCCAGCCGCGCCCACACCCAACAGTTTCACCACTGGCAAGCCCTGAACGGCCAGATGGGCGAAAACGTACGTTTTAGTCTGGTAGCCGAAGCCAGCGACGTTGCCGATTGCGATACGCTGATTTACTACTGGCCAAAGAACAAACCGGAAGCGCAGTTTCAATTGATGAACCTGCTGTCGCTGCTGCCGGTCGGGATTGACGTTTTCGTCGTCGGTGAAAACCGCAGCGGCGTTCGCAGCGCCGAACAGATGCTGGCCGAATATGTCCCCCTGACGAAAGTGGACAGCGCACGCCGCTGCGGGCTGTATCACGGGCGTCTGGAAAAACAGCCGACGTTCGATCCGCAGCAGTACTGGGGCGAATACGCGCTGGAAAATCTGACCATTAAAACGCTGCCAGGCGTATTCAGCCGTGACGGACTGGACATTGGCAGCCAGCTGCTGCTCTCAACGCTGACGCCGCACACCAAAGGTAAAGTGCTCGATGTTGGCTGCGGCGCAGGCGTGCTGGCGACCGTACTGGCCAGCCACTCGCCGAAGGTCCGCCTGACGCTCTGCGACGTCAGCGCGCCAGCGGTCGAAGCGAGCCGCGCAACGCTCGCCGCCAACGGCATTGAAGGTGACGTGTTCGCCAGCAATGTGTTCTCCGAAGTGAACGGTCGCTTCGACATGATTATCTCCAACCCACCGTTCCATGATGGCCTGCAGACCAGCCAGGAAGCTGCGCAAACGCTGATTCGCGGCGCGGTCCGTCATCTGAACAGCGGCGGGGAGCTGCGTATTGTCGCCAACGCCTTCCTGCCGTATCCGGATGTGCTGGATGAAGTCTTCGGCTTCCATGAAGTGATTGCCCAAACCGGTCGCTTTAAGGTTTACCGTACCGTCATGACCCGTCAGGCGAAAAAATAATTTTTTGTCTTCTCCGGCGGCAGGGCAACCCCGCCGCCGGTTCTCCCTCCGCAAATTCGACCATTTTTGCAACAATCAATCCAGGCCACACAATTAACTATTGACGAATAGCTGAAAACCACTAGAATGCGCCTCCGTGGTAACGATACTTTCATAGTGTCGATGGTATGCGAAGGTGGCGGAATTGGTAGACGCGCTAGCTTCAGGTGTTAGTGTCCTTACGGACGTGGGGGTTCAAGTCCCCCCCCTCGCACCATAAACCACGCAGATATCGCTCGCACTGTGCGAAGGTGGCGGAATTGGTAGACGCGCTAGCTTCAGGTGTTAGTGTTCTTACGGACGTGGGGGTTCAAGTCCCCCCCCTCGCACCAACGAGGCGATATCAAAAATTAAGAATACTGTGCGAAGGTGGCGGAATTGGTAGACGCGCTAGCTTCAGGTGTTAGTGTCCTTACGGACGTGGGGGTTCAAGTCCCCCCCCTCGCACCAATATTCTTACCCTTCTCTGTATTACCCCATCAGTTTCAAATTCAACGCCATCAGCATGATTCCACTGATTAACGCCACGCATGACGGTAACAGTACGAAATGCCGTAAGCGCCGGTGCCAGATCATCAATGCCGTCATCAATAGCCCGACCGTAACCAGCCCACGCCAGGCATCTACCGACAGACCAGCCCCTCCCAGTGCCGCAACCAGTATCCCAGGCAACAGCACTGCCCATCCACTGCCCAAAGCTCGCTGCAACATGTTCTCACCTTTCTAATCGATAATGATAACCAATATCATATGATAGCCTTTATCATTTGTCATGTTTTGCCTGTCAGGATATTTCGTTCTTTACGTTCGGCCTGATGACATAGATCGGTGAAGGTGATAAATTAAACGCGCCGTACTAATGTATTAAAATATTTGATTATTTCGCAAAAACCGCACTGTGTGCAGTGCTTTTTATCGTTCATTTTTGGCAGCCATCATTTTGAAATTTAATGACTAATAACGACACGCCCAATATGACTGCACAATCCTGGCAAAAACATTATGACAAAAAATATCAATATTCCTTACGGCTCTTTTTGCTGCTGACTTTTATTTCTGCGGTTTTCTCGCTAGTCAGTCCGCTGTATACCCCTGTCAGCTTTACCCTTCCCTGCGTCCTGATCGTTATTCTCAGCGCCGCCCTGGCGCTATGGCACTGGAAGTTTTCACAGCGCAAAATAAATATTCCTTTTATTTCTCTGATATTTGGTGTGCTGTGGGCCTCGCATATAACGGAAAAAGCATTGTTACTGCCAGCGCCTCATTTTAACTTTCTGGTCATTGCGCTATTAAGCATATTGTTTATTGGCGCTATTGCATTCCCCAATAATATCACTGCCTTTACCCTGCACTCTTTACCCACATTTATCGCCTGTCTGTTCCTTGCCGAAGGTGAACAGTGGTTACGTATGTTGTATTGTCTCACGCTCCCCATTGCCGGCATTACGTTGCAAAACATCATTCAAAAACGTAGCGATGCCTTTACCCAGGGGCTGATGGATAAATTACTGCAGGAACGCAACACCCTGAACGATCTGAGTATGCTGGACCCTCTCACCGGCTTATATAACCGGCGCGGCCTGCAGAATCGCCTGGATACCCTTCTGGCGGTGAGTGACAGTGACCATCATGTACTGCTGCTGGATATTGACCACTTTAAAGCCTACAACGACCACTATGGCCATATGATGGGCGATCAGGCATTGATTCAGGTCTCCGCCGCGATTCGCAATGCCGTACGATCGCGTGATATTGTCGCGCGCTTTGGTGGTGAAGAGTTTATGGTGCTGTTAACAAACAGCACCACGGAAGCGGCTTCTCTGGCCGCAGAGCGTATCCGCCAGCAGGTCTACGATTTGAAAATTCCTCATATGTTTAATGAAAGCGTCGCCACCAATGTCACCATCAGTATTGGCATGACGCCTCTCATGGATTCCGATATCGATGGCGCCCTGAAAAGAGCCGATACGGCGCTCTACGAAGCCAAAGGCCAGGGCCGCAACATTATTCTCGCCAGCTGATCCCGCCCCGCCGCCGCATGGTACAGCGCACGCGGCGCAGACAAATATCTTGCCATCGCCCGGACAACTAACTAGTATCACTAATCATTCTCATTTAGATTCATATCTGGCGATTTGATGGTTTACCGTTCTGCTTCATTCCGCAATGACATCGACATCATCTGGCAGGCTCCGTTGCTGCCGGCCGAAGATGCGTTGGCGAATGCGATTCGGGAAAAAATCACCACCCTTCGTCCTCATCTGCTGGATTTTCTTCGCCTGGATGAAGAGGCCCCGCCATGCGCATTGACGCTCGCTGAATGGTCTGCGCCCACGGTACTCAGCTCCCTGCTGGCCACCTGGTCCGATCATATCTATCGCAACCAGCCGACGATGCCGCGTGAACAAAAGCCGCTGCTCTCACTTTGGGCGCAATGGTACATCGGCCTGCTGGTGCCTCCGCTGATGCTGGCGCTGCTCAGTGAAGAGACCGCTATCAGCGTCGCGCCGGAGCGTTTTCGCGTTGAATTTCACGAAACGGGCCGCGCGGCCTGCTTCTGGATCGATGTCAAGGCAGACTCCTCCGCCAGAAGCCATTCGCCGCAAACGCGTATGGAAACGCTGGTGACCAACGCCCTGCTGCCGGTGGTACAGGCGCTGGAAGCAACCGGAGATATCAATGGCAAGCTTATCTGGAGCAATACCGGCTATCTGATCAACTGGTATCTGGGGGAAATGAAAGCGCTGCTGGGTGACGAGCAGGTTACAGCCCTGCGTCAACACTGCTTCTTTGAAAAGCAGTTTGCCGATGGCCAGGACAATCCGCTGTGGCGAACGGTGATTTTACGCGAAGGATTGCTGGTGCGCCGCACCTGCTGTCAACGTAATCGTCTGCCAGACGTTCTTCAGTGCGGGGACTGCACGCTGAAATAATGCCATTCACGGCGGGCGGCATGCGGACCGCCCGCCGGTTATCTTATGCTGTCTGTTGGCTCTCTTCTTCCATGCGCTGAGCTTCTTCAGCCTCCTGCGCCAGCAGCTGTTTCTCATATACCTTAAAGAACGGGAAGTAGATAATCGCCGAGACGCAGGCCAGAATAACCACCAGTATTGCCGCCCGGAAATCCCAGCCCAATGCCCACGCGCCGCCAATTGGCGCCGGAGCCGTCCACGGTACAACTGAAATCACTCGCCCAATCAGATCCAGCTTCATCGCCGCCCAGGCCAATATGGCGTTAACCATCGGCGCCAGCAGGAACGGAATAAAGAAGACCGGGTTCATGACGATAGGGGTGCCGAAAATAACCGGCTCGTTAATATTAAACAGGCTTGGCACGACGCTCAGTCGACCGATTGAACGCAAATGCGCCGACCGACTGCGCAGGTAGCAGAAGACCAGTCCCATTGTGGCGCCAGACCCCCCGATAACAATAAAGAAGGTCCAGAACGCCTCCATAAAGATATGCGGCAGCGGCGCACCCTGAGCCAGCGCCTGCTGGTTCATCCCGAGGTTAGTCAGCCAGAACATTTGCAGCATGCCAGAGACAATCGCCGCGCCGTGGATCCCGGCGAACCACAGCAAATGACCGATCAGCACCGCCAGTAAAATCGCCGGCAGCGAGTCCGCTGCGGATACCAGGGGTTTAAAGATGGCCATGATGGCCTGCGGAATAAGCATGTCAAAATGGTGCTGAATAAACAGGCTGAGCGGATAGAGCGTCAGCACCACCACCAGTACCGGAATGAGCAGATCAAAGGAGTTTTTGATCATCGGCGGCACCTGATCCGGCAGGCGAATACCGATATTGTGCGCCTTCAGGAAACGCATCATTTCAACGCAGTACACGGCCACCAGAATCGCCGTAAAAATCCCCGTGCCGCCGAGGCTATCGACCGGCAGGGTGCCGTTCGTTTTTGGCGCTGCCACCAGCAGAAAAGCCATAATGGACAACATGCTGCACATAAAGGGATCGAGCTGATTGGTCTTCTCATAGTGCTTGCCGAGGTTATAAGAGATCGCGGCACAAATGTAGATAGACATAATGCCCATCGTCATATCGAACGGCGTCAGAATCCGCCCTTCAAACTCTTTCGCCAAATCCAGCCAGGCGCGCGCAAACCCCCAGGTCGTATCTGGCGAAAACGGCGGGTAGGCAAAGACCAGCAGGAATGACCCGACAATCATAAACGGCATCGCCGAGATAAAACCGTCACGGATAGCCATCACGTGGCGCTGCGACGAGATTCGCCCGGCGACAGGGCTTATATAATTTTCTACAAAGCGAAATATCAGATTAAACGCAGCATGGTTAGCAGACATAGCAGCCCTCCTGACAGGCTTTAGATACTGGCCCAACAACGATTATTCTGCCGTTGTGATGAAAGTTGTTCTGTGAACGGACAACCACGCCGGCCATTCCATTCTCTATACTGTTCAAGTCAGCACGATTCATACACGGCTCTTTGTTATATGTGATACAGGGAAGTTACCCATCCAGTATTCATCTGAGCGAGCAGAACAGCAACCGGTTACAGTAACCGGTTACGGTGATTGTGAAGAAGATCCAGAAATTGGAATAATTCCTGATTCTCAATCAACAATATTTACACTCCCCCGGGCTTGTGACAGATTAAATCGGTCATTAATCAGGAGATCCCAATGAGCCTGCAGTCCGTGCGGCAGTTTTTTGCCGAACATGCCCCCGATATCGACATCATCGAACTGAATCAAAGTACGGCCACCGTTGCCCAGGCAGCCGCCGCGCATCATGTCGAACCTGGGCAAATCGCCAAGACCCTTTCATTAAAAGTGAAAGAACAGGTCATCCTTGTCGTCGCCAGCGGCAACGCCCGGCTGGATAATAAAAAACTGAAGGACGCATTTGGCGCGAAAGCGCGCATGCTCAGCAGTGACGAGGTGGTGATATTGACCGGGCATCCGGTGGGCGGCGTGTGCCCTTTCGGGCTGGAAAATCCGCTGGCGATCTACTGCGATATTTCGCTAAAACAGTACCCGGAAGTCTTACCGGCCGCAGGCGCTATCCATAGCGCAGTACGCATTTCACCGGACAGAATGGCGCAGTTGACCGAAGCCACCTGGATTGATGTTTGCCAGTAGAATCCCTGAAGCACAGCTACGCTATCCCTGCCTCCGCAGCATCTCCGCCGCACGGCGGCGGGAGATGGATCAGTATATCGGCTGCGCTCAGCAGACCGAGAGCTGAGCTGATGCCCAGCCTGGCCATCGCATTGTATTTGTGGGCATGAATGGTTTTGATATTCCGGTCCAGCTGAACCGCTATCTCTGACAATGAATGGCCGCAGGCGATATAGCGAAGAATTGTTTGCTCGATTGAACTGAGGCGATGACCGTAGAGCGCCTTGCGGCTGGCTGGTTCGTTAAGAGGGGTGAGTTGCTGCTCAAGTAGCTGAAATAGCTGCTCCTGCAACGTTTCACGACCGCAGGATTTATTTAACACGCCGTGCAGGTGAAATGGCACCAGTTGAGTAATTAAGTCACGCTCTTCTCCGCTATTCGCCAGAATAATTCGCAGAATATTCGGATGGGTATAAGCAGCCTCCTGAAAAAAAAGTAAACTTTCCAGTCGCAGCTGACGATGACCGGAAAGTGAAAAAATAATCGCAGTGACATGCCTGATATTCATCGTTTGCGTCAATGACTGAATATCTTTGAAAAAATGAACGCCACTATTTTCGTTATAACGATCGTTTAAGATAAAACGAAGCGCCGTCTCGGTCATCACGCACTGTTCGATGACAGCAATGCGTTGCGCTTCGTTACGCTTCTCCATTCCTGCGACTCTCCATATTCTGAGGATATATTTAACTCTTTCATCCCTTGTTCGCTATTAATCCAGGCATACATCTGCGCATTGCCATTCAAGGATAAACGGCGCATGGCGCTATTCTTTTGCGCGCTAATCGTTTTATTACTTTTTTTCAATAAGAAGGCTATTTGATTAATTTCCCAGCCCTTTGCCAGCAGCCGTAAAACCTTGCGTTCAGATAAAGTCAAAGTGCTTACCATCTCCGGGCTCATCGACACCGTATCGGTTTGCGTATTGAGAAAAGTCGCTTTAGTACTGGAGGCAGACGACTCCTCCGGGCGCCTCGCTCCTCCCGTGCATATCGCTGCACCTAAACGTGCCACCGGCGCCGTGTCGGAAACTAATGTACTGTTATCGCGAGCTAAAAATATCTGAGCCTCGCGATCGCTGGCGCGTCCGATAATATAAACCCAATGAATATCTTTATACTGAGTCATTAAAAAACAATAATATTCACAAACTTCCTGAGGCTGGCTGAGAACGCCGGACAGGTCGACAATGACCAGCCGGGTTCGACCCAGTTCGGTTAGCGTGAGTTCCTCCGGCGAACGGCAGCGGCTGAATATATAGTCGGGGAGACATTCACTGGTGATTGTTTTTAAACCGGACTGCATAACCGGAAGTTTGCTGATGATGATGCCGTACTGATCATGTCCTGGTAACATAAATCCTCCGTTTTCTGTAGAAGATTCACGTCTGGCATAAAACAGATGGCCCCCTGGCAACCATAATATTATTTTGCCAGGTGAATCTGTGTCACCCCTGGCGAACGTTTCGGCCCTACGCTCTGTACCAAATGTTAGTGTGGGGAATTGCATTGCTGGCCTTCGCAATAAACGACATTAGCATACATAAAGAGCAACAATAAATTAGAAAAAATGAAAGCAGACTTTAGAAAGAATTACGCAAACCTATCACATCAGAGTTTATTTAATTTCATTCCTGAATGTTTTTGGCGACACGCCACTATAGCGACGAAAAAAACGGGAAAAATAAGTTGCATCTGAAAACCCTAAGTAATCAGAAAGTTGAGTCACAGTCATCGTGGTATATTGCAAATTACGCCGCGCCTCCAGCATCAGTCTTTGGTGCAAAACACCCAGAGCACTGCAGCCATGAAATTCACGGCACAAATAATTGAGGTGCGTCGCCGACAGCCCAACCTGGCGGGCATATTCTGCCAGCGGCAGATGTTCCCGGTAATGGCTTTCAATAAGGCGAGAGAAATGACGCATGACGCTGCGCTTTCGTTCCGCTTTCCCTTCGGCGACCGACGTCGGGAGGCACTGCCGGTTCAGCCAAACCAGCAGCGCGCCTAAGAGCGAGTGCAGCATCATTTCCCGGGCATCCAGCTCTTCGCAATACTCTTCCCGTAGTGCTGTAAACAGCGCACGGATATGCCCGCGAGAGTGCTTTACGGGCACGCACTGCGGCTGAGCGAGAACATCAAGCTGGCGGCCAAACTGGCGTTCAAAATGGCTGAGCAGCGGCAGCGCCAGCGACAGAACATAACCCTGAGTGCCGGGTGAAAAACGAAACCCATGAATGCACAACGCCGGTACCACCTGAATACAGGATTCGGTCATCACGGTAGTTGTCCCTTCAATTTCGATCTCCGCCCTGCCTTTATGTAAATAGAGCAGCTGCACCATCTCCGCATGCTGATGCATGCGGATATGCCACTCATACAGGCTGCTGCGCTGCACAATCGACTCGCAGTGCAGGAGATCGGGCGTAGGCCAGTCGCGCTCTTCGCCATATAATTTAAAAACGGGAACGGTATTGGTGTCCTGCATGACAACTCCAGCTGTTGATTCCCTACGCCACTCGCTCCATGGGCAAACCCACATAGTTTTCTGCTATGGTGGTCAACCCGGCGCGCGATCCGAGGTAATAGCGACGGTCTGCCGCCTGCATTTTTTTATCGAACTCGCTTTGCTGCGGAAAATCATGCAGCAGGCGAGTCATGAACCAGCTGAACCGCTCCCCTTTCCACACCCGATCAAGAGCAAAACGAGAATAGCTCGCCAGCAGATCGGTGCGGCCGCGGTGATAATACTCCCGCAGAATGCGCCACAAATAGTTCACATCGGAAGCGGCCAGATTCAGCCCTTTTGCTCCGGTCGGCGGCACGATATGCGCCGCATCGCCCACCAGGAACAGCCGCCCGTACTGCATCGGCTCCACCACGTAGCTGCGCAGCGGCGCAATACTTTTCTCAAGTGAGTGACCAGTCACTAACTTGCCAGACAGCTCATCCGGCAGGCGGCGCTTCAGCTCGTCCCAGAAACGTTGGTCCGACCATGCGTCAACCTTGTCGCTCAGCGGCACCTGCAAATAGTAGCGGCTTCTTGTTAGTGAGCGCTGACTACATAAAACAAATCCCCGTTCATGGTGAGCATAAATCAGCTCCGGGTTAACCGGCGGCGTGTCTGACAACAGACCCAGCCAGCCAAACGGCCAGACGCTTTCATACTCTTTAAGAATCTCACGCGGGATGCTTTGTCGCGAGACACCGTGAAAACCATCGCAACCGGCGATAAAATCACACTCCAGGCGGCAGATTTCCCCGCCGCTGACGAAGGAGACTGACGGCCGATCGCTCTTCGCATCCTGAATCATCACCTCGCTGACGCCATAAATGATCGGTGCGCCGCAGTCAGCCCGAGCCGCCATTAAATCCCGGGTCACTTCGGTCTGGCCGTATACCATCACGCTTTTTCCACCGGTCAGCTCCGTCAGCGCAACCGGTACCCGCTGCCCCTCAAATAAAAACTCAACCCCATGATGCACCAGCCCCTCTGCATCCATGCGCTGCGATACTCCGGCCTCTCGCAGTAGACCGACGGTGCCGCTTTCCAGAATCCCCGCCCGGATACGCCCCAGCACATAGTCCGGCGTTTGCCGCTCGAGAATAACGGTTTCGATCCCGGCACGATGCAACAGTTGCCCCAGCAGCAGCCCGGAGGGGCCAGCCCCGATAATCGCGACCTGTGTTTTCATAGGATTGCCTCACTCTCAGTGGTTAATTATTTGTTTGTTTTTTGTTTAATAAAAGTTCTCTCCTGCATTTTTGATAACCCGGGCGAGAAAAAGAAGGCAAAAATCCGTACAAAAAATGCACTTTCCAACAGTTTTAAAGAAGTGTGGCGGAGTTCAAATTCTATTTCGGCCGCCTGCGGAGACTTTTTGCACATTGTTTGATCCGCTCCCCCTCAGAGAAAGCGCGAGTTCAGGTTAAAGTATCAACAGACATGACGGCATCGGATGTGACGGACAGCGGGTACTTATGCAAGCAGATCGGGCAGTTCAGCGCACAATTACGCGACTATGTATTCAGTGTGGACTTTTCTTGTTACAGCATGGCGCAGAGAGCGCGCTGGTTGAGGAGCTCTCGACTCGTCTGGGGCGGGCGCTCGGTATGGACAGCGTTGAAAGCGCCATCTCCTCGAATGCAATTGTGCTCACGACGATTAAAGACGGCGAGTGCCTGACCTCTACGCGTAAAAACGTCGATCGCGGCATCAATATGCACGTAGTGACGGAAGTGCAGCATATTGTGATTATGGCCGAGCATAAGCTGCTGGATTATAAAGATGTGGAGAAGCGCTTTACGCAGATTAAGCCGCTGCGCTATCCGCGCTGGCTGGTGGTTCTGATGGTGGGACTCTCCTGCGCCTGTTTCTGCAAGCTCAACAACGGCGGCTGGGACGGTGCGCTGGTCACCTTCTGCGCCAGCACTATCGCCATGTATATTCGCCAGCTCCTGACCCATCGCTCGATGCATCCGCAGATAAACTTCTGTATCACCGCCTTTGTCGCCACCACCATCTCCGGGTTGATGCTGCGCCTTCCCGCCTTTACCAACACGTCAACGGTGGCGATGGCCGCCAGCGTGCTGCTGCTGGTGCCCGGTTTCCCTCTGATTAACGCCGTTGCGGATATGTTTAAAGGGCATATCAATACCGGCCTGGCGCGCTGGGCGCTGGCCAGCCTGCTGACGCTGGCCACCTGCATTGGCGTGGTGATGGCAATGACCATGTGGGGGCTACGCGGATGGGCATAATTTCGTATCTGTTCACGCTGCTTCAGGATATGGCGCTGTCGGCCATTCCGGCCGCCGGGTTTGCTATGGTGTTTAACGTACCGCAGCGCGCGCTGCGCTGGTGTGCGCTGCTGGGAGCAATCGGCCACGGTTCGCGCATGGTGATGATGACCGCAGGGTTCAATATTGAGTGGGCAACGTTCCTCGCCGCTCTGCTGGTTGGCAGCATCGGCATTCAATGGTCCCGCTGGTACCTGGCGCATCCCAAAATTTTCACCGTCGCGGCCGTGATCCCGATGTTCCCCGGAATTTCCGCCTATACGGCAATGATCTCGGCGGTGAAAATCAGCCATTTTGGCTACTCGGAAGAGATGATGATCATGTTGCTGAGTAATTTCCTCAAGGCCTCCTCCATCGTTGGCGCCCTCTCTATCGGTCTTTCCATTCCGGGTCTCTGGCTGTACCGTAAGCGCCCACGGGTATAGCAGGGATTTGGCCCGACGCTGTGCTACTATAGCCAATGGATTTCAGTTTGCTTTACTGCGACAGCAGAGGCGATCCCGACCCGCTGCCTGAAGCCAGCGGGTCGGATTAACGCCCGTAGTCAGCAATAAAGCGCCTGAAAGACGACAGGTATCCGGGGGCGATGACCCCTCTCTATTGTTGTTCAGAATTGAGATAGTGTTATGTCTTCGCGAATATTAACCACCGATTTTAGCGGCCTGGATGATTTTATTCAGGACCACGCGGCCGTTCTCGCAAAATCGGCCAGCGGCGCGGTTGCCGTTTTTGCCAACAATGCCCCGGCGTTCTACGCGCTCACGCCGGAACGCCTGGCGCAGCTGCTGGAACTGGAAGCAAAACTGGCTCGCCCCGGCAGCGATGTTGCGCTCGATACGCAGTTTTTCGACGAACCCAGCGCAGCGCCAACCGCTATCCCCGTGGGGAAATTCGCCATGTATGCCGACTGGCAGCCGGACGCGGATTTCCAGCGCATGGCCGCGCTCTGGGGCATCGCCCTCAGCCAACCGGTGACGCCGGAAGAGCTGGCGGCGTTTGTCGCCTACTGGCAGGCAGAAGGCAAAGTCTTTCATCATGTGCAATGGCAGCAAAAGCTGGCGCGCAGCGTACAGATCGGCCGGGCCAGCAACGGCGGCCAGCCGCGGCGCGATGTGAATACGGTCAGCGAACCGGATAGCCATATTCCACGAGGTTTCAGAGGATGAGCATGAAAAACGTTGGCGACCTGATGAAGCGTCTGCAAAAAATGATGCCAGCCCATGTCGAACCGGCGTTTAAAACCGGCGAAGAGCTGCTGGCCTGGCAAAAAGAGCAGGGCAAACTGCGTTCTGAAGCGCTGGAGCGCGAAAACCGCGCCATGAAAATGCAGCGGACGTTTAACCGCTCCGGCATCCGTCCGCTGCACCAGAACTGTTCGTTTGAAAACTACCGGGTCGAGTGCGAAGGCCAGATGAACGCGCTGTCCAGGGCACGCCAGTACGTTGAAGAGTTTGATGGCAACATCGCCAGTTTCATCTTTTCCGGCAAACCCGGCACCGGCAAAAACCATCTGGCTGCCGCCATTTGCAACGAGTTGCTGCTACGCGGGAAATCGGTATTGATCATCACCGTCGCTGATATTATGTCGGCGATGAAAGAGACGTTTGGCAATCGGGAAACCAGCGAAGAACAGCTCCTTAACGATCTGAGCAAGGTCGATCTGCTGGTGATCGATGAGATCGGGATGCAGACGGAGTCGCGCTACGAAAAAGTGATCATCAATCAGATCGTCGATCGCCGCTCCTCCTCAAAGCGCCCGACCGGGATGCTGACCAACAGCAACATGGACGAGATGAACAAGCTGCTCGGCGAGCGCGTCATGGATCGTATGCGTCTTGGCAACAGCCTGTGGGTCATCTTCAACTGGGACAGCTATCGTCATCGGGTCACCGGCAAAGAGTATTGAGATATTTCCGAACCCTGCCGGGGTTATACTGCAGAAATGCTTAAGTAACCATGATGAGTACACTGATGAAATCTGCAAAACTCTTATTCCGCACGACCTTGATTGCCGGCGTATTTTTTACCGCCGGCGCCCACGCGGCTTCCTGGCAGGACTCCCTCTCCAGCGCCGCCAGCCAGCTTAGCAGCCAGAGCGGCTCTCAGGAAAGCGGCGCCCTGTCGATGTCCTCGCTGACCAGCCTGCTGAACGGCGGCAATCAGTCCCTGACCGCCAGCAGCATGAACAATGCCGCCGGGATTATGTCCTACTGTGCCAAACAAAAACTGGCCTCGGTCACCAACACGGAAAACGTCAAAAATCAGGTTCTGGATAAACTCGGCCTCAGCACGCCGGAAAAACAGAAAGAGGACACCAGCTATCTGGAAGGGTTGCAGGGGCTTCTGAGCAATAATAGCGGTCAGCAGCTGAACCTCAACACGCTCGGCAGCAGCCCGCTGGCGGAGAAAGTAAAAACCAAAGCCTGCGATCTGGTCTTAAAACAGGGCGTTAACTTCCTCTCCTGATTTTTTTCACTGACGCCGCGTTTACTGCCTTAGCGCTGTTAACGCGGCCGCAGCCATGATTTTCGTCATTCTTCAGCACACAATCCCGTGGTTGAGGGATGTGACCCCGATCAAAAATGACCATTTCTAAACCAATTCTGAACTACTGCACAGTTTCATGACTCTACAATTGCAGCCATATGGCACTGCAATTACAGTGTAGCGTGGAAAATAGTCTATCCTGCCAGCGGTCAACTGGCGCTAATGAGGATGAATTGTGTCAGAGTTGTTATCCATCGCCTTGTTCCTCACCTCGGTGGTGATTTATGCCTTAAAAGCCGGTCGTAACACCTGGTGGTTTGCCGCCACGTTAACGGTGCTGGGGCTGTTTGTGGTTCTTAATATTACCCTCTATGCCAGCGACTACTTCACCGGGGACGGTATTAACGACGCGGTCCTCTATACGTTGACCAACAGCCTGACCGGGGCCGGCGTCAGTAAATATATTCTTCCCGGCGTCGGGCTGGTGGCGGCGCTGGTGACCGTATTCAGCGCGCTGGGATGGGTGTTACGTCGTCGCCGCCACCATCCTCATCACTTCGGCTACAGCCTGCTGGCACTGGTGCTGGCGCTGGCCTCCGTGGATGCCAGCCCGGCGTTTCGTCAAATCAGCGAACTGGTCAAATCGCAGTCCCGCGACGGCGATCCCGATTTTATCACCTATTACAAAGAGCCGGCGAAGAGCATTCCGAACCCGAAGCTGAACCTGGTCTATATCTACGGGGAAAGCCTCGAACGCACCTATTTTGATAACGACGCCTTTCCCGACCTGACGCCCGAACTCGGCAAACTAAAAAACGAAGGACTCGATTTCAGCAACACCACCCAGCTTCCGGGTACCGATTACACCATCGCCGGCATGGTGGCTTCCCAGTGCGGTATTCCGCTGTTTGCGCCGTTTGAAGGCAACGCCTCCGCCTCGGTCTCCAGCTTCTTCCCGCAGAATATCTGCCTCGGCGACATTCTGAAAAACTCCGGCTATGAAAACTATTTCGTGCAGGGCGCCAACCTGCGTTTCGCCGGCAAAGATGTGTTCCTGAAATCCCACGGTTTTGACTACCTGTACGGCGCTGAAGAGCTGAAAAGCACGGTTGCCGACCCCGCTTACCGCAATGACTGGGGCTTCTACGATGACACCGTTCTGGATGAAACCTGGAAAAAATTCGAAGAGCTTTCTCAATCCGGTAAACGCTTCTCGCTCTTTGCGCTGACGGTCGACACCCACCATCCGGACGGCTTTATCTCCCGCACCTGCCAGCGTAAAAGCTATGATATCGGCGGGAAAAAGAACCTCTCCTTTAGCGCGGTCACCTGTAGTCAGGAGCATATCGCGGCGTTGATTGAGAAAATCAAAGCCTCCCCGTATTTCAAAAATACGGTCATCGTGGTCTCTTCCGATCATCTGGCGATGAAAAACACCGCCTGGGACTATCTCAACAAGCAGGATCGCAGCAACCTGTTCTTTGTTCTGCGCGGCGACCAGCCGCAGCAGGAGACGCTGGCCGTGAAGCGCAATACCATGGACAACGGCGCCACGGTGCTGGACATCCTTGGCGGCGATAACTTTATCGGTCTGGGCCGCAGCAGCCTGTCCGGGCAATCGCTGTCCGGTATTTTCATGAATATGAAAGAGAAAGTGCTGGCATGGAAACCGGATATCATCCGCCTGTGGAACTTCCCGAAAGAGATGAAAGACTTCACCATCGACAGCCAAAAGAACACCATCTCATTCTCCGGCAGCCATTTCCGCCTCCCCCTGCTGCTGCGGGTATCCGATAAACGCGTTGAGCCGCTGCCGGAGAGCGAATATTCCGCCCCGCTGCGCTTCCAGCTGGCCGATTTTGCCCCACGGGATAACTTCGTGTGGATCGATCGCTGCTACAAAATGGGCCAGCTGTGGTCCTCTGAACTGGCACTCTCCACCGACTGGTGCGTTTCCCAGGGCCAGCTCGGCGGCGAACAGAAGGTGCAGCATGTTGATAAGCCCCGGTGGCAGGGAAAAACGGCGTTTAAAGATACCGTTATCGATATGGAGCGCTACAAAGGCAACGTCGATACCCTGAAGATCGTCGATAACGATATTCGTTACAAAGCCGACAGCTTTGTCTTTAACGTTGCCGGCGCGCCGGAAGAGGTCAGGCAGTTCAGCGGGATTTCCCGCCCGGAATCGTGGGGCCGCTGGTCCAACGCCCAGCTCGGCAGCGAAGTGAAGATTGAATATAAAGAACCGCTACCGGAAAAATTCGATCTGGTGATTACCGCCAAAGCCTACGGGCCGAACGCCAATAAACCGATCCCGGTCCGCGTGGGCAACAGCGAACAGATCCTCACCCTGGCCAACGAGGTCTCCACCACCACGCTACATTTCGACAACCCGTCACGCAGCGATACGTTGATTATCGTCCCGCCGGATCCGCAGTCCACCAACGAAGGGAATATCCTTGGCCACGCGCCGCGTCAGCTGGGAATCGGCATGGTGGATCTTAAAGTGGTAAAAAGCGACGGTTAACTCTGCCGCCCCGGCTCATGACCTGAACCGGGGCGCATTCGCTAGCATTCGGCAGGCGGTTACCCGCTGAACTCCACGCACATCTCATACTGCTTTAGCGCCAGGGTCGCATACCCCGCTGCGCTAAACAGCGGCGTAAATGATTCGGGAATAATCACCGAAGTACTCAGGCCGGGGAACTGCCGGGCCAGCGCCCTCAGCATCTCATGCGCCAGTCCGCGGCCGCGAACGGAGGGCTCAACCCACAAAAACTGTAGCTGCGGCGTGGAGGTTAAGGTTGCCAGCACCGCAAAAGCCTGCTGATTCAGAGTGAGCGTCCGGCATGGCAGCGTAGCGAAGGTAAACGGGTCCATCAGCCACGGCAGACGACCATTGATCTCCGCTCCGGCTCTGCGCAGCAGAGGGAGCACATCGCCCTCTTCCAGCACCGCTGCCGCGGCATCCTCTGCCCGGGTACTGACAAATCCGCATAGCCCATGATGTACAACAAAGCCTAACGACTGATACAGCGCCACCGCCGCATAGTTTTCGCGGATCACCTCCAGCCACATCCGCCGCACGCCCTGCTCGCGTAGCGAGGTCATGAGCGGTGTCATCAGCCGACGGCCCATGCCTTTTCCACGCCAGGCCGGACGCACCGCAAAGGCCGCCAGCCTCGCCTCATCGCCGCGCCGGGCCACGATGGCGATTGCCGCCGGCGTCTCGCCATCCAGCCAGACGCAGGAATCAAGCAGGCTCAGTCCCTCAGAGCTGAAACGCTGAACGAACACCGCCAGCGGCAGCGAAACCGGCACCAGGTAATCTTCAAAACAGTCGCTGAGGATCGTCGTGAGTTGCGCAACGCTGAACTGGGTAGCGGAAACGGCGGTAAGCTCCATACATTTCTCCCGGAGGCTGCTATGCTGAGGTGATGAAAACTAACACTATAACTGCCGCCGCGACGTTACGCCTGACTCAAGAGCGCGACATTCCTCTCCTGCCCGCAATTGAGCGCTCGGCGGCCCAGTCTTTTCGCCAGATCCCGGCGCTAGCCTGGCTGGCGGAAAGCGAAGTAATAAGCCCCGAGCGCCACCGGCTGTTCCTTGAAACTGACCATAGCCTGCTGGCCGTGGCCGATGAACAACCGATAGGCTTCCTGCTGATCGAACCGCTGGATGATGCGCTGTTTATCGTCGAGATCGCCGTTCATCAGGCGTGGCAGGGACGAGGCATTGGCCGCATGATGCTGGAGCAGGTCATTAAGACTGCCCGGCAGGCGGCATATCCGGCGGTCACGCTCACCACCTTCCGCGACGTGCCGTGGAATGCGCCGTTTTACACGCGTCTGGGATTTTCAATGCTGAGCGAGCTAAGGCTGCCGGCGGGACTGGCGGCGAAAAGGGAGCTGGAAACGGAACACGGTCTGCCGCCGGAAACGCGCTGCGCCATGCGCCTGACGCTGTAAGCCGTTTTCGGTCAGGGCTGCGATATGCAAATCGGCGGCATGGTGGTGTTTGGCACCGCCATCCGTGTCTGAGCTTCGGCAAGGGGATCCCCCTGCGGCCGGTCGATGACGAGCCCCCCTGCCCGAGGAGCTGGACACCTTGTTCTGATGACGTTCCCGGATAGCGGCAGCCGCCTTATCTGGCTGCCAGAAAACCCATTCTCCCGTCGCCAGGCATCGCGCCACCGGGGAAACCACCGCCCTCCCGTTGCCCGGGCCCCGACAAATCCGCAGGCGGCTCAACTACTCGCTCAACGCGGAAATCTCATCAAATAACGAACGGCTAATGGTGACGCCCTGGCGTTCACTCTCCTGACGGCAGAGATAGCGCCGTTCGCCCGGGAGTCTCGCCCCTTGAGCCTGCATGCTGTTAAACAGCGTCTCCGCGCGAGCCAGATGCGCATCAGCCTCCGCGCCGAGGAACCGCTGCGGATCCAGCGCCAGAATCAGCTCTCCGCCATAGGGTAGCCCGCCCGCGCCACCGTCCCACGCCAGCGATTCCGCGCTGGTCATATCGCCAATCAGCGGCCCGGCAAGCAGCTCGACCATCGCCGCCAGCGCTGAGCCTTTGTAGCCGCCAAAGGTCAGCATCGCCCCGGCCAGCACCTCTCCGGCGTCCGTGGTCGGCTGACCCTGGCTATCAATCCCCCATCCTTCCGGCAACGCTTTCCCGGCACGTTGATGCAACTGAATCTCGCCGCGCGCCGCCACGCTGGTGGCCATATCAAAAATAAACGGCGGCTTATCTCCCCGCGGCCAGCCAAAGGCGACGGGATTGGTGCCAAACAGCGGCAGGCTGCCGCCCGCAGGCGCCACCCATGCATGGCCCGGCGTACAGGCCAGTCCGACCAGGCCGGCATCCGTTAACGGTTCAATATCGGCAAACAGCGCCGAAAAATGCACGCAGCGGTTGATGGCCAGCGCGGCGATACCGCTGCGGCGCGCCTTCTCCACCAGCAGCGGCAACGCCCGCTCAAACGCCAGCAGCGAAAACGCGCCGCCGGCATCGACGCGAACAATCCCCGGCGCCCGGTCGTCAATCTGCGGCCCGGCATCCGGGGAGACCTTACCTTTACGCAGGGTGTCAACGATTCCCAACAGCCGCCACAGGCCGTGGGAAGCGCAGCCATCGCGCTCCCCACCGGTGACGTTGCGCGCTACCGCCGCCGCGTGATCCTCGTTGAATCCATTAGCGCTCAGCGCCCGCATCGCCAGCGCATAAGCTTCGGGTAACGACAGGGTTACCGTTTCCATGACCTTCTCCTCTACTCTTCTTCGTCTCCGCTAAAATTAGCCTGGGGGAGACAGCTGCGCGCGCCCCAGTAATAAATTGCCAGCGACATCACCGCGACCAGCACCGTATCCCAGGGGTGAGGTATCTCATTAGTACCACCAAAACTGCCCAGCCAGGAAAAAAGCATGATCAGCGCATAGAAGACGATCAGCCACAGCGAGGATTTCACCTGTTGCGCCAGGCTGACGGTATGTACCGGCACTTTACCTTTGCACAGGATGTAGACCACAAACATGACGATTTGCAGCCCCAGCAGCCAGGAGAGCGTGGTCCAGCCGGACCAGTACACGATCAGCGCGGAGATCATGAACGACACCGGCCCAATAATCGCGAACGCCCGCACGCGGAAGGGACGCGGCAGATCCGGCGCGTTACGGCGCAGCCCTGCGGCGGTCACCGGCGCGATCGCATAGCTCAACACCAGCGCGGCAGAGACCACGCTGATCAGCTGCTCCCAGGAGGGGAACGGCAGCGTCCAGAAGATGGACAGACCGAAGGTCAACCACAGCGCCGGACGCGGAATGCCGGACTCTTTATCAATGTGGGTAAAGGCTTTAAAGAAGGTTCCGGCTTTCGCCCAGCCGTAGATAACGCGCGGCGTCGCGTTCATGTAAATATTGCCGGTACCGCTCGGGGAGATGATCGCATCGCTAATCACCATAAAGGCCAGCCAGCCCATACCGAGGGTGATAGCGATATCGCGATACGGCAGCGAGAACTGTTTACTCACTTCCGCCCAGCCGCCGCTTAACATTTCCGTCGGAATACTGCCGAGAAACGCCAGCTGCAGCAGCACGTAGATAATGGTCGACAGCACCACCGACAGAATCAGCGCCACCGGAATCGTACGCTGCGGATGCTGAACCTCGCTGGCGACGGAAATAATCGGCGTCAGGCCCAGATAGGCAAAGATAATCCCGCCGGCGCTGATCGCCGCTTCTACTCCGGACATACCGAACGGCGCAATCCCCTGAGTATGCAGGTTTTCCGGCTTAAAGAAGGTGAACAGGGTAATCACCACCAGCAGCGGCACCAGGAACTTGAGCACGCTGATAAAGTTATTCGAGCGGGCAAAGGTTTTGACGCTGTAGTAGTTAAGAGCAAAGAAAAAGCACAGCAGCAGGAACTGCACCACCCAGCCCAGCAGGGTCGGCGAGCTGGATCCCGGCTGGGTCAGCGCCGGGAACCAGGCGGCGGCATACTGACGGGCGGCGACAATTTCGATAGAAATGAGGCTTGAGAAGGCAATCAGCGTAATAAAACCCAGCAGATACCCCATCAACTCACCGTGCGAAAAGACCGGATAACGAATAATCCCCCCGGCGCGCGGCAGCGCCGCCCCCAGTTCGCAGTAAACGATACCCAGCAGCAAAACCGCAAAGCCGCCGATCACCCACGAGGCGATCCCGGCGGGCCCGGCAATCGACGCGACGTGGCTGGCGGCAAAAAGCCAGCCGGAACCAAAAATCGCCCCCAGGCCAATAAACGTCAGATCGGTTAAGGTCAGCTGCTTTTTAAACTTACCCGACTCAGCAACGCGGGTTTGACTGTTATGCGTAGTGTGAATAGTCATCGTGATGCCCTTCCGTCAACATGAGGGGGAAATCGCTTCCCGGGTCCACTGGCCGTTCACCAGGCGCAGCAGGTTCAAAGGGTTAGCATCCTGCAAGGCCGGCGGCAGCAACGCGGCAGGGGCGTTCTGCAGGCAAACCGGCCGCAGAAAACGTTCGATCGCCCGGGTCCCTACCGATGTGCCGCGCGCGTCGGTGGTGGCCGGCCAGGGGCCGCCGTGCACCATCGCATCGCACACTTCCACGCCGGTGGGATAGCCGTTAAACAGCACCCGCCCGGCTTTATCGCTGAGCAGCGGCAGCAGACGCGTCGCCAGGGGACGATCGTCCGCATCGGCATGCAGCGTCGCCGTCAACTGCCCCTGCAGCGTACTCACCAGCGCCATCATCTGCGCCTCGTCCGCCACTTCCACCAGCACCGACAGCGGGCCAAACACCTCGGTTTGCAGCACGCTATCCGGTGCCATGAACGCCTCCGCCGTCGCCAGGTACAACAACGCCTGCGCCCGCCGGCCGCCGGCCGCTTCACCGCTGGCCAGCCGCTGCACACCCGGACAGGCGTCGAGCGTCTCGACACCGGCGCGATAGTGGTGCAGGGTCGGCGCGTTGAGCAGAACCTGAGCGGGCGCGGCCTGAACCTGTTCACATAACGCGGCTTTAAAGCGCGCCAGCCCTTCGCCCTTGAGCGCCAGAATCAGCCCCGGGCGGGTACAAAATTGCCCGCCGCCAAGGGTAAACGACGCCACCAGATCTTTGGCCAGCGACGCCGCACGCGCGGCGAGCGCCTGGGGCAGAATAATCAGCGGATTAATCGCCGACATTTCCGCAAACAGCGGGATTGGCTGCGGGCGCTGCTGCGCCAGCTGGAGTAGCGCTTTTCCCCCCGTCAGCGAGCCGGTGAATCCCACCGCCTGAATCGCCGGATGACGCACCAGTTCGGCACCGATATCGGTACCAAAAATCATGTTGAACACCCCGCCGGGCAAGGCGCATTTCTCCACCGCCCGCACGATGACCTGCGCCGTCTGCTCTGCGGTTGCCATATGCCCGGGATGAGCCTTAACCACCACCGGGCAACCGGCCGCCAGCGCCGAGGCGGTATCGCCGCCGGCGGTAGAGAAGGCCAGCGGAAAGTTGCTGGCGCCGAATACCGCAACCGGGCCAAGCGCCACCTGGTACTGGCGCAGATCCGCTCGCGGTAAGGGTTGACGCGTCGGCAGCGCCGTATCAATGCGCGCCCCCAGAACATCGCCGCGCCGCAGCAGACCGGCAAACATTCGCAGCTGACCGCTGGTGCGCGCCCGTTCGCCCTGTAAACGCGCCAGCGGCAGTGCGGTCTCAGCATGGGCAATGGCAAAAAAGGTCTCGCCCAGCCGGTCCAGTTCATCGGCAATGGTCTCCAGAAAGCGCGCGCGCGTCTCTGGCGAGGTTTCGCAATAGGCGGCAAAAGCCTGCGCCGCCGCCTGCGCCGCCAGTGCGGCCTCCTCCCGGGAGGCCGGATAAAAACGGTGGCCGTTGGCATCGCCATCCGCAGCCTTCAGGCTGAGGAGCGTGGCTTCGCCGCTGGCGACGCGACGCCCGGCGATAAACTGCCGACCCGCCGTCATTTCTGTTTCGCTCATCGTCGCTCCCCGCCTCACAGGCCCACGTCCGGCAGCACAGGACGCGTCGCCAGCGCCTGTTCCACAATGTTCACCACCTGCTGACGGGTCTCCCCTTCCAGCGCCAGGCGCGGCGGACGGGTGACGGCGCTGCCGCGTCCCAGCAGCTCTTCGCACAGCTTGATGCACTGCACCAGATCCGGGCGCGCATCCAGGTGCAGCAGCGGCATAAACCAGCGATACAGCGCCATGGCTTCGTCATAACGTTTCTGTGCGGCAAGACGGAACAGGGTTTCGCCCTCACGCGGGAAAGCGTTCGACATTCCGGAAATCCACCCTTCCGCTCCCACGGCGATGCTCTCCACCACCACGTCATCCAGCCCGGCGAACAGCACGAAGCGGTCGCCGACGGTGTTACGCAGATCGACGAAACGACGAGTGTCCCCGGATGAGTCTTTGAAGCAGACGATATTGTCGCAATCGGTCAGGGTGGCGAGGATATCTGGCGTGACGTCGTTCTTGTAAATCGGCGGGTTGTTATAAACCATAATCGGCAGGTCGGTGGCGGTGGCCACGCTGCGGAAGTGAGCGGCGGTTTCGTGCGGCTTCGAGGAGTAGACCAGCGCCGGCATCACCATAATCCCGTCGACGCCAACGCGCTCGGCCTCTTTCGCCATCTTCTGCGCGAACGCGGTAGTGAACTCGGCGACCCCGGCGATCACCGGAATTTTGCCGCCCGCCGCATCCTTTGCCACTTCAATAATCTGCAGTTTTTCCTCGGTTGTCAGCGAGGTATTTTCCCCGACGCTGCCGCACACCACCAGCCCGGAGACACCGTCTCTGACCAGGTTTTTCATCACCGCATGGGTGGCGTCTAAATCGAGGGAGTAATCATGACGAAACTGCGTGCTGACTGCCGGAAATACGCCGCTCCAGTGAATCGCTTTTTTGCTCATGCTCGGTTCCTTGTCGTCATTTTGTTAAGTCAAAGTGAATGAATGGTGAATTTTCACTGACAGATTGACGTTTCATGGACCCGGCGGCTTGTCGGTTTTCTTCCAATACGATGACGAAATTAGCACAGTCGCACAAAAGTGTGAGCCGGCGATTATCCCGCCAGCGTCAGGCGAAAATCACGCGGCGTAGAGCCGGTCATCGCTTTAAACTGACGGCTGAAGGCGCTGTGATCGGTATAGCCGCACTGTAGCGCAATATCGGTAATCGGCGTCTCTCCCGCCAGCAGCTCGGTGGCTTTTTCGAGGCGGACCTTATGGATCATTTGCCGCGGCGTGAGGTGAAAGATCCGTTTGCAATAGCGTTCGATCTGCGCCACGGACATGCCGCTCAACCCGGTCAGCTCTTCCATGGTGATCGGTCGATGGTAGTGGCGACGAATATGATCGTCGACGATCGCCAGCCGCTGCCACGCCGGGTGTCGGGCATGCGCCTCCTGAAGATCGTGCGAGATCCCCGCCATGCCGATCACCTGGCCGTGAACATCGCGCAGCGCCAGCTTTTGCGTCAGACACCAGCCGCGCTCACGTCCGTTATAGAGGTGCATTTCGAGCTGGTCGCGCAGGGTCACCCCCTCTCTCAACACCCGCAAATCCTGTTCGGTATAGCCCTGCCCCAACGCCGATGGAAAGACGTCGGCCGAGGTTTTGCCTAACAGCGAGGAGACGCTTTTAAAGCCGCAGCGACGGGCCAGCGTCAGGTTCGCCAGCAGGTAGCGCGCCTGGGCATCTTTGATAAAAAAGACCACATTGGGAATCGCGTTCAGCAGCGGCGCGATAAGCGCCAGCGCATTGAGCAACGACGGCATGTTTTCCGGACGCTGGCGCGCCAGCCCTTCGCAAATCTGGCTCAGCTCATCCACGGCCAGATCCGTATCCTCAACCGGAGCGTGCTCCGAAGCAGCAGCAGTAACGCAGAACATAAGGCTTCCTCATGGCGGGTGACGGGAGGATATTTATTCACCTTTTGGTAACACATCAAGCAGCAATACCGCGTTTTGCGATCCTGACTCCGGTTTATATTTTCCCCTGAGTACGCCGCTGGCGCGATCGCGACTTTCGGTTTACCACAGCAATAAGCAAATGATTAATAAGAAATAACTATGCCACCCATAAACAGGCTCCGCCGTTTACTGTGCCGATTTCGTCATTTTCTCTGATGAAAGCGTTCAAGCCGGAGGCGGTCTGTTGCGCCAGCATGATGAAACAAATCGTTAACCTCCGGAGATAGCCATGACTGTGCCACGTCATCCCATTGAACTCAGAGCCATTGATTCTCATACCGGCGGTGAACCGACCCGCCTGATCGTGGACGGTTTTCCGGATCTCGGGAACGGCAGCATGGCGGAGCGCCGCCAACGCTTCGCCCGCGAATTCGATCGCTGGCGCCAGGCGGTTATCCTGGAGCCGCGCGGCAACGATGTGCTGGTGGGGGCGCTGCTGTGCAAACCGGTCTCACCGCAGGCAACCGCCGGAGTGATTTTCTTCAACAACGCCGGCTTTCTGAACATGTGCGGGCATGGCACCATCGGGCTTATCGCCTCGCTGGCATGGCTTGGTCGCATCAAGCCGGGCATCCACCTGATTGAAACGCCGGTGGGCAACGTCAGCGCGACGCTACATGAAGACGGCAGCGTCTCGGTGGAAAATGTTCCTGCCCGGCGCAGCAAAAAGCAGCTCAGCGTCAACACCGCGGTGGGTACCGTCAGCGGTGATATTGCCTGGGGCGGCAACTGGTTTTTCCTCATCAACGATCACCCTTTCACCCTCGAACCCGCCCAAATTCCGCAGCTCACCGAGTATGCGTGGGCCGTACGTGAAGGGCTGGAAGCCGCCGGGATCCGCGGCGATGACGGTGGCGAAATCGACCATATCGAACTCTTTGCCGATGATGCCGATGCCGACAGCCGCAGCTTCGTACTGTGCCCGGGGAAAGCCTGGGATCGTTCGCCGTGCGGCACCGGAACCAGCGCCAAACTGGCCTGTCTGGCCGAAGATGGCAAGCTGCAGCCCGGCGAACTCTGGCAGCAGGCCAGTATTATCGGCAGCCAGTTTACCGCCAGCTATACGCGCAGCGACGTCGGTATCATTCCGACGATCCGCGGCGCAGCCTGGGTGTGCGGCGATACCCGGCTGATCCTCAACCCGGACGATCCCTTCTGCTGGGGGATCGTGCCGTGAACCACGGCGACGTCATCGTGATCGGCGCCGGGATCGTCGGTGCCGCCTGCGCGTGGCAGCTGGCGAAACGCGGGCAAAAAGTGATTCTGCTCGACGATCGCCAGCCGGGCGCCACCGCAGCCGGAATGGGGCATCTGGTGTGTATGGATGACGATCCCGCCGAACTGGCGCTCTCCGCCTGGTCACTGGCACGCTGGCGCACCCTCACGCCGCAAATGCCCGAGCGCTGCGCCTGGCGCGGCTGCGGCACTCTGTGGCTGGCGGAAACCTCCCAGGAGCTGGAGATCGCCCGGGAAAAACAGCGGCGGATGGCCGCATATCAGGTCTCCAGCGAGATGCAGACCCCTTCACAGCTGACGCAGCGAGAACCGCTGCTGCAGGCAGGATTACAGGGCGGACTGTGGGTTCCCGGCGATGGTATCGTCTACGCCCCTGAAGTTGCGCGCTGGTTTATCGCCGACGCGGGAGACAACCTGACCTGCCTCACCGAAGGCGCCATGGAAATCGCCGAGCCGGCGGTGACGTTGACCTGCGGAAAACAGCTGCGGGCACCGGCTATCGTTGTCGCCTGCGGCCTCGGCGCCAATGGGCTGCTGGGGGAAAACTGGCTGCGGGCAAAGAAAGGCCAGTTGGCGATCACCGACCGCTACGGCCCGTTACTCCATCATCAGCTGGTCGAACTGGGCTACGGTGCCAGCGCCCACGGCGGCGGCACCTCGGTGGCGTTTAACGTCCAGCCGCGCCCCACCGGACAGCTGCTGATCGGCTCTTCGCGGCAGTTTGATAACTCAGAACGCCAGCTGGATTTGCCGCTGCTGGCGCAGATGCTCGACCGCGCCCGGCACTTCCTGCCCGCCCTGGCCGGGCTGAATATTATCCGCTGCTGGAGCGGCTTTCGCGCCGCGTCAGAGGACGGAAATCCCCTGATAGGTCCCCACCCGTCGCGTCCCGGCCTGTGGCTGGCGCTGGGTCATGAAGGGCTCGGCGTCACCACCGCCCCCGCCAGCGCAGAGCTGCTCGTCGCCCAGTTATTGGGCGAGCGCTGTCCGTTAGCCCCCGACGCGTGGCTACCGGCCCGCCTGCTGAAAAAAGAGGCTATCGCATGAGCCTGACTATCCCGGTGATGATTGAAGGTAAAACACACGACGTTCCGGTGGGAATCAGCGTCGCGGCAGCGCTGTCGTTGACGACGAATCCCACCACACGTGTGGCCGTCGGCGGACAGCCCCGCGCCCCTTTTTGCGGCATGGGCATTTGCCAGGAGTGCCGGGTGACCGTCAACGGACGGCGGGTGCTGGCCTGCCAGACGCTGTGCCAGCCCGGAATGACGATTGAAAGGAGCTGCCATGCAAACCCTGCGCTGTGACATTCTGATTCTCGGCTGCGGCCCGGCGGGTCTCGCCGCCGCACTGGCGGCCGCGTCCTGCGGTAAGCAGGTCGTTATCCTCGACGATAATCCGCGCCCCGGCGGGCAGATCTGGCGCGAGGGTCCGCAGGTGCAGCTCCCTGCCCTGGCGCGCCGCTACCGGGAAGCCGTTGCTGCGGAGAAAAATATCACCTCGCTGAACGGTGCCCGGCTTATCGCCCGCCCCTCGGCGCATAGCGTCCTGTTCGAAACCGCCGACGACAGCGGGCTTGTCGAATGGCAAAAGCTGATCCTCTGCTGCGGCGCACGGGAACTCTCGCTGCCTTTCCCCGGCTGGACGCTGCCCGGCGTCACCGGCGCCGGCGGGTTACAGGCGCAAATCAAACACGGTCTGACGCTCCGGGGGCAAAAAGTGGTGATTGCCGGCAGCGGTCCGCTGCTGCTGGCGGTGGCCGCGACGGTGAAAAAAAGCGGAGGTGAAGTACGACAGATTGTTGAGCAGGCCCCGCTCAGCGCATTACTGCGTTTTGGCAGCAGCCTGTGGCGCTGGCCGGAAAAACTTCGCCAGCTGGCTACCCTCGCCCCGCGACGCTATCTGAGCAGCAGCCAGGTGATTCGCGCCCACGGCGAGACGCAGCTCGAAGCCATTACGCTGCGCGATGCCCGCGGCATTGAACGGACAATCGCCTGCCAGCGGCTGGCTATCGGTTACGGCCTGGTAGCCAATATTGAAACCGCGCTGCTCTTCGGCTGCGCGCTGGCTGACGAGGCAATAGCGGTGAATCGCTGGCAGCAGACCAGCGTCGCGAACATCTACGCCGCGGGCGAATGCACCGGTTTTGGCGGCAGCGAACTGGCGCTGGCAGAAGGTGAAATTGCCGGCTTTGCGGCAGCTGACGCCGAGGCTTGCGCCCAGGCCCTCTTTGCCCGTCGCGGGCGCTGGCAGGCATTTGCTCATGCGGTCAACCGCACATTCACCCTGCCCGAGAGCCTGAAAAACGCCGCCACGCCGGATAGCCTGCTGTGCCGCTGCGAAGATGTACGCTGCGGCGACGTTGCCGATGCCGATAGCTGGCACCAGGCAAAACTGACCCGCCGCTGCGGAATGGGCGCCTGTCAGGGAAAAACCTGCGCGACCACCGCCCGCTGGCTGTACGGCTGGCCGCTACCGCAGCCGCGCGAGCCGCTCTCTCCCGCCAGAGCCGAAACCCTTATCACGCTGGCCAATACCCGAACAATGCGCTGAGCTACTCTTCCTCATCACTGTGCCCGGCCCCCTGACGGTTGCCGAGCGCAATAAACTCTTCCAGCAGCGCAGTCAGCTGCTGCATCTTTTCACTGGTGAACTGGGCTTCAATCAGGCGATAGGCCTCTTCCACCTGCGCCTGCGCGCTTTCATACAGCGTGTAGCCCGCCGGCGTCAGCGAAATATACAACTTGCGCTGATCGTTGACCGGCTTGAGACGCAGCACCAGACCGTCACGCTCCATACGGGTCAGAATACCGGTCAGGCTGGGGCGCAGGATGCAGGCGCGGAACGCCAGATCGTGAAAGTCCATCGACGGATTTTCCGCAAGGATGCGCACAATACGCCACTGCTGCTCGGTGAGATTATGGCGTTTAACGATCGGTCGGAAATGGCCCATTGCCGCTTCCCGCGCCTGCAACAACGCAATGGTTAACGAATCATGCATCACATACCCTCGACATCGCACTCTTAAGTTTATTAATAAGTTAATAATTAGCGCCTATCCTGCCATGACGCAACCGGTTTCTGCACCTGAAAAGTACCAGCTGAGACAATAAAAAACGATAAGAAACTGATTAATAACATATAAAAATTTACACTGTAAATTTATTGTTAATCAGATCACAAAACATTCACTTCTGTTTGCCAAACCCCGCCACAAGGAATAAAAGATGATCATTAACATATTAATGAATATCCCTTAGCATCCGACATCAGTACCAGAGGAGTGGTGAATGAAAGGTACCATCTTCGCCGTTGCGCTTAACCATCGCAGCCAGCTTGACGCCTGGCGCGACGCGTTCCAACAGGCCCCTTACAAAACCCCGCCGAAGACCGCGGTCTGGTTTATCAAACCGCGCAATACCGTCATCGGTGCGAACGAGGCCATTCCCTATCCGCAGGGTGAAACCGTGCAGAGCGGCGCCACCGTCGCGCTGATTGTCGGCAAAACCGCGCGTAAGGTTTCCGCCGCCGATGCGGCCTCTTTTATCGCCGGCTATGCGCTGGCCAATGACATCAGCCTGCCGGAAGAGAGCTTCTACCGCCCGGCGATTAAGGCCAAATGTCGCGATGGCTTCTGCCCCATCGGCACCCTCGCCCCGGTGCATAGCGTGGACAATCTGACCATCATCACTGAAATCAACGGCCGCGAGGCCGACAGCTGGAACACCGGCGATCTGCAGCGCAATGCCGCCGAACTGTTAAGCGCGCTGAGCGAGTTTGCCACCCTGAATCCCGGCGATGCCATCCTGATCGGTACCCCTCACGCCCGCGTCACGCTGCAGCCCGGCGATCGCGTGCGGATCCTCGCCGAAGGTTTCCCGGCGCTGGAAAACCCGGTTGTTGCAGAAGGAGAGCTGGCATGAAACAGGCACGTATTGAATGGCAAGGCACCCGCTACGACGCACAGATCGATGAACGCGACCAGCTTCGCCTCGCCGATGGCACCCTGCTTAAAGCAGGCGACTTTCGCTGGCTGCCTCCCGCCGACGGAACGCTGTTCGCGCTGGGTCTGAACTATGCCGACCACGCCAGCGAGCTGGAGTTTAAGCCGCCGGAGGAGCCGCTGGTGTTTATCAAAGCGCCGAACACCTTTATCGGTCATCAACAAGAGTCGGTACGCCCGGACAACGTGGAGTACATGCATTACGAAGCCGAACTGGTGGTGGTGATAGGCAAAACCGCGCGCCGCGTCGCCGAAGCCGATGCCATGGACTATGTCGCCGGCTACACCGTCTGCAATGACTACGCCATTCGCGACTATCTGGAAAACTACTACCGCCCGAACCTGCGGGTGAAAAGCCGCGACACGCTGACGCCCATCGGGCCGTGGATCGTCGCGAAAGAGGCGATCCCGGATCCGCATAATCTGACTCTGCGCACCTGGGTCAACGGCGAGCTGCGCCAGCAGGGCACGACGGCCGATCTGATCTTCAGCGTTCCGTTCCTGATCGCTTACCTAAGCGAATTTATGACCCTGCAACCGGGCGACATGATCGCCACCGGCACGCCGAAAGGGCTGTCCGATGTGGTGCCGGGTGACGAAGTGATCGTCGAAGTCGAAGGCGTCGGCCGCCTGGTCAACCGCATCATCAGCCAGCAAGCGTATGAGGAGAAGCTGTCATGAAAAAAATTAACCATTGGATCAACGGCAAAAACGTCGCGGGCGCAGAGTATTTCCACACCACCAACCCGGCCACCGGCGAAGTGCTGGCGGAAGTCGCCTCCGGCGGTGAAGCCGAAGTGAATCAGGCCGTTGCCGCCGCGAAAGAAGCGTTCCCGAAATGGGCCAACCTACCGATGAAAGAGCGCGCGCGCCTGATGCGCCGGCTGGGCGATCTGATCGATCGCGACGTCCCGGAGATCGCGGCAATGGAGACCGCTGATACCGGCCTGCCGATCCATCAGACCAAAAATGTGCTGATCCCGCGCGCTTCGCACAACTTCGAGTTTTTCGCCGAAGTGTGCCAGCAGATGAACGGCAAGACCTATCCGGTTGACGACAAGATGCTCAACTACACCCTCGTGCAGCCGGTCGGCGTGTGTGCGCTGGTCTCGCCGTGGAACGTGCCGTTTATGACCGCCACCTGGAAGGTCGCGCCGTGTCTGGCGCTGGGCAACACCGCGGTGCTGAAAATGTCAGAGCTGTCGCCGCTGACCGCCGATCGTCTGGGCGAACTGGCGCTGGAAGCCGGTATTCCGGCCGGCGTACTCAACGTGGTGCAGGGCTACGGCGCCAGCGCCGGCGATGCGCTGGTGCGTCATCACGACGTCCGCGCGGTGTCGTTTACCGGCGGTACCGCCACCGGGCGCAACATCATGAAAAATGCCGGTCTGAAGAAGTATTCCATGGAGCTGGGCGGCAAATCCCCGGTGCTGATTTTTGAAGATGCCGATATCGAGCGCGCGCTGGATGCCGCCCTGTTCACCATCTTCTCAATCAACGGCGAGCGCTGCACCGCCGGGTCGCGCATCTTCATTCAGCAGAGCATTTACCCGGAATTCGTTAAACGCTTTGCAGAACGCGCCAACCGCCTGCGCGTGGGCGATCCGACCGATCCGAATACCCAGGTCGGGGCGCTGATCAGCAAGCAGCACTGGGAAAAAGTCTCCGGCTATATTCGCCTCGGGATCGAAGAAGGCGCCACCCTGCTGGCCGGCGGCCCGGACAAGCCGTCCGATCTGCCCGCGCATCTGCAAGGCGGCAACTTCCTGCGTCCGACGGTGCTGGCAGACGTGGATAACCGGATGCGCGTCGCGCAAGAGGAGATTTTTGGCCCGGTAGCCTGCCTGCTGCCGTTTAAAGACGAAGCGGAAGGGCTGCGCCTGGCGAACGACATCGAATATGGCCTGGCGTCCTACATCTGGACCCAGGACATCAGCAAAGTGCTGCGTCTGGCGCGCGGCATCGAAGCCGGCATGGTGTTCGTCAATACCCAGAACGTCCGCGACCTGCGTCAGCCGTTTGGCGGCGTGAAAGCCTCCGGCACCGGCCGTGAAGGCGGCGAGTACAGCTTTGAAGTGTTCGCCGAAATGAAAAACGTCTGTATTTCCATGGGTGACCATCCGATCCCGAAATGGGGCGTATAACCGTCATCCGTCGAGCCGCGCCCAGGCTGGCTGCGGCTCACACTATTCAGGTTATGTAAGGAGAACACCGCATGGGCAAATTAGCGTTAGCCGCCAAAATCACTCACGTGCCATCAATGTATCTCTCTGAACTACCGGGGAAAAATCATGGTTGCCGTCAGGCTGCCATCGACGGCCATAAAGAAATTGGCAAGCGCTGCCGTGAAATGGGCGTCGATACCATTATCGTTTTCGATACCCACTGGCTGGTCAACAGCGCCTACCACATTAACTGCGCCGACCATTTCAAAGGCATCTATACCAGCAACGAACTGCCGCACTTTATCCGCGACATGACCTACGACTACGACGGCAACCCGGAGCTGGGTCAGCTGATTGCCGACGAAGCGGTCAAACTGGGCGTGCGGGCGAAAGCGCACAACATTCCCAGCCTGAAGCTGGAGTACGGCACTCTGGTGCCGATGCGCTACATGAACAGCGATAAGCATTTCAAAGTGGTGTCGATTTCCGCGTTCTGCACCGTTCACGATTTTGCCGACAGCCGCAAGCTGGGCGAAGCCATCGTCAAGGCGATTGAAAAATATGACGGTACCGTGGCGGTGTTCGCCAGCGGCTCACTGTCGCACCGCTTTATCGACGACCAGCGCGCCGAAGAGGGGATGAACAGCTACACCCGCGAGTTTGACCATCAGATGGATGAGCGCGTGGTGAAGCTGTGGCGTGAAGGCAAGTTTAAAGAGTTCTGCACCATGCTGCCGGAATACGCCGACTACTGCTACGGCGAGGGCAATATGCACGACACGGTAATGCTGCTCGGCGTGCTCGGCTGGGACAAATATGACGGCAAGGTGGAGTTTATTACCGACCTGTTCGCCAGTTCCGGCACCGGCCAGGTGAACGCCGTGTTCCCGCTTCCGGCCCAGGCGTAAGGAGCCACTATGCCGCATTTTATCGCTGAATGTACCGACAACATCCGCGAACAGGCTGATTTACCCGGCCTGTTCGCCCAGGTTAATCAGGCGTTGGCCGCCACCGGCATCTTCCCGATAGGTGGCATCCGCAGCCGCGCCATCTGGCTGGACACCTGGCAAATGGCCGACGGCAGGCAGGATTACGCCTTCGTGCATATGACGCTGAAAATCGGCAGCGGGCGGAGTATGGAGAGCCGGGAAGAGGTCGGCGAAATGCTGTTCGGGCTGATTAAAAGCCACTTCGCCGCTCTGATGGAGAGCCGCTATCTGGCGCTGTCATTTGAGATTGAAGAACTGCACCCGACGCTGAATTACAAACAGAACAACGTCCACGCCTTGTTTAAATAGCGCGCCTTTTCGCCCGGTGGCGCTGCGCTTACCGGGCCTACAAAAGGCTAACTGATGCCGAACCGTAGGCCGGGTCAGCGTAGCGCCGCCGGCCAGAACAATGCACCAACCGTAGGCCAGGTCAGCGTAGCGCCACCCGGCGCCGTGACACCGCGACATCGAACGAGGTAACAGCACCGTATGCCGGGTTAGCGTAGCGCCGCCGGCCAGAACAATGCACCAACCGTAGGCCGGGTTAGCGCAGCGCCACCCGGCGCCGTGACACCGAGACACCGCGACACCGAACGAGGTAACAGGAAGCCACTATGCTCGATAAACAAACCCGCAGCCTGATCGCCCAGCGACTGAATCAGGCCGAAAAACAACGTGAGCAGATCCGCGCGATCTCGCTGGATTATCCGTCGATCACCATTGAGGACGCCTACGCCGTCCAGCGCGAGTGGGTCGAGATGAAGATCGCCGAAGGGCGGGTGCTGAAAGGCCATAAGATCGGCCTGACCTCAAAAGCGATGCAGGCCAGTTCGCAAATTAGCGAGCCGGACTACGGCGCGCTGCTCGATGATATGTTTTTTCACGATGGTAGCGACATTCCAACCGATCGTTTTATCGTGCCGCGGATTGAAGTCGAGCTGGCTTTCGTGCTGGCGAAACCGCTGCGTGGCCCGAACTGCACCCTGTTCGACGTCTATAACGCCACCGACTATGTGATCCCGGCGCTGGAGCTGATCGACGCCCGCTGCCACAACATCGATCCGCAGACCCAGCGCCCGCGCAAAGTCTTCGACACCATCTCCGATAACGCCGCCAACGCCGGGGTGATTCTCGGCGGGCGTCCGATTAAGCCCGACGAGCTGGATCTGCGTTGGATCTCCGCTCTGCTGTACCGCAACGGGGTGATCGAAGAGACCGGCGTTGCCGCCGGGGTGCTGAACCATCCGGCAAACGGCGTCGCCTGGCTGGCGAATAAGCTGGCGCCATACGATGTCCAGCTGGAAGCCGGGCAGATCATCCTCGGCGGCTCGTTTACCCGCCCGGTACCGGCGCGCAAGGGTGACACCTTCCACGTCGATTACGGCAACATGGGCGCAATCAGCTGCCGCTTTGTGTAAGGGGAAGATGATGAATAACACGTTTAAAGAGGCGCTGCAGGCCGGGCGGCCACAAATCGGCCTGTGGCTGGGGCTGTGCAGCAGCTACAGCGCCGAACTGTTAGCCGGCGCCGGGTTTGACTGGCTGCTGATCGACGGCGAACACGCGCCGAATAATGTACAAACGGTGCTGACCCAACTGCAGGCGATCGCCCCCTACTCCAGCCAACCGGTGGTTCGCCCGTCGTGGAATGACCCGGTGCAGATCAAGCAATTGCTGGACATCGGCGCACAGACGCTGCTGGTGCCGATGGTACAAAACGCCGATGAAGCGCGGCTGGCGGTGAAAGCCACCCGCTATCCGCCGGCCGGTATTCGCGGCGTCGGCAGCGCCCTGGCGCGTGCTTCCCGCTGGAACCGCATTCCGGACTATATCCATCAGGCCAACGATGCCATGTGCGTGCTGGTACAGATTGAAACCCGCGAGGCGTTGAAAAATCTGCCGCAGATTCTCGCGGTAGAAGGCGTCGACGGTGTGTTTATCGGCCCGGCGGATCTGAGCGCGGACATGGGCTTCGGCGGTAATCCGCAGCATCCTGAGGTGCAGGCGGCCATTGAAAGCGCCATCGTCCTGATTCGCGAGGCGGGTAAAGCCCCGGGCATTCTGATGGCCAATGAACAGCTAGCGAAACGCTACCTCGAGCTGGGGGCGCTGTTCGTCGCCGTCGGCGTCGACACCACCCTGCTGGCCCGCAGCGCAGAAGCGCTGGCAGCACGGTTTACCGACGCAATCACCACCACAACTGATAACAATAAATCTGTCTACTGAACGGATAATGTGGAGCGCATCATGACGACCTCTACCCTGCAACATAATGAAAATAAAGTCGTTGAAGTAGAAAACCGGGTGATCAAAAAGCTGTTCCGCCGCCTTATCACCTTCCTGTTCGTGCTTTTTGTTTTCTCATTTCTGGACCGCATTAATATCGGCTTCGCCGGGCTGACGATGGGCAAAGATCTCGGTCTGACCTCCACCATGTTTGGTCTGGCCGCGACGCTGTTTTACGTCACCTACGTGATGTGCGGGATCCCCAGCAATATCATGCTGGCGAAGGTCGGCGCCCGCCGCTGGATCGCCGGGATCATGGTGGTGTGGGGGATCGCGTCAACCTGTACGATGTTTGCCACCAACCCGCATACGCTGTATATCCTGCGCATGCTGGTCGGTATCGCTGAAGCCGGCTTCTTGCCAGGGATCCTGGTCTATCTGACCTGGTGGTTCCCGGCCTTTCACCGCGCCCGCGCCAACGCCCTGTTTATGATAGCGATGCCGGTGACCATGATGCTTGGCTCTATCCTCTCCGGCTATATTCTGGCGCTTGATGGCCTGTGGAATCTGAAGGGCTGGCAGTGGCTGTTCCTGCTGGAGGGGCTGCCGTCGGTGGTGCTCGGCGTGGTGACCTGGTTCTTCCTCAACGATACCCCGGATCAGGCCAGCTGGCTGGATAAGGAGGAGAAGCAGGCGCTGAAAACGATGATTGAACGCGAGCGCGAAAGCGCCAGCGTTATCCCAACTTCCGCACGCTCTACCCTGCGGGAAGTGCTGACGCCGGCGGTGCTGATGTACACGCTCGCCTACTTCTGTCTGACCAATACCCTGAGCGCTATCAATATCTGGACTCCGCAGATCCTGCAAAGCTTCAATACCGGCAGTAGCAACATTGTGATCGGCATGCTGGCGGCAATTCCGCAGTTCTGTACGATTTTCGGGATGATCTGGTGGAGCCGGCGATCCGACCGGCGTAAAGAGCGCAAGATGCATACCATCCTGCCCTATCTGTTCGCCGCTGCCGGATGGTTGCTGGCCTCTGCCACCCACCACGGTCTGATCCAGCTGATCGGCATCATTATGGCCTCCGTGGGTTCTTTTACCGCGATGGCGATTTTCTGGACTACCCCGGATCGGGTGATCAGCCTGCAATCGCGGGCGGTGGCGCTGGCGGTCATCAACGCTATCGGCAACATCGGATCCGCCGTCAGCCCGCTGCTGATCGGTATTCTGCGTGATGCCACCGGCAGCTTTAGCTCCGGACTGTGGTTTGTCGCCGGACTGCTGATCGTCGGCGCGTTGGTACTGACCCGGATTCCGATGAGTGCGCGGGAAGACGCCGCCACCGAGGCAGGACTCGCCGCACAGAAAAGTCATTAAGGAGTGCCCATGTGTCAGCCCTCAATCGCCAATATCGATATCAACAAAGATTACGATGAGAGTCTGGGGACCGAGGATGTGCACTATCAGTCGTTTGCCCGCATGGCGGCCTTTTTTGGCCGCGACATGCAGGCGCATCGACACGACCAGTACTTTCAGATGCACTTTCTCGATACCGGGCAGATTGAACTGCAGCTCGACGATCACCGCTACTCGGTGCAGGCGCCGCTGTTTGTCCTGACGCCGCCGTCGGTGCCGCACGCTTTTATCACCGAGTCCGACAGCGACGGGCACGTGCTGACCGTGCGCGAAGATCTGATCTGGCCGCTGCTGGAGGTCCTCTATCCCGGCACGCGGGAAGCGTTCGGGCTGCCGGGTATGTGTCTGTCGCTGGCGGATAAACCCGATGAACTGACGGCGCTGGCGCACTACTGGCAGCTGATTAAACGCGAATCGACCGCCCAGTTGCCGGGGCGCGAACATACTCTGGCGCTGCTGGCGCAGGCGGTGTTCACGCTGCTGTTGCGTAACGCCAGGCTCGACGACCATGCCGCCAGCGGGATGCGCGGCGAGCTGAAGCTGTTTCAGCGCTTTAACCAGATGATCGACAGCCACTACCACCAGCACTGGGCGGTACCGGAGTATGCCAACGAGCTGCACGTTACCGAATCACGGCTGACCGACATCTGCCGCCGCTTTGCCAACCGACCGCCGAAGCGGCTGATCTTCGACCGCCAGCTGCGCGAGGCCAAACGGCTGCTGCTGTTTTCCGACAGCGCGGTCAATGAGATAGCCTGGCAACTGGGGTTTAAAGACCCCGCCTATTTCGCTCGTTTTTTTAGTCGCCAGGTCGGCTGCTCGCCCAGCAGCTACCGTGCGCAAAAAGTACCGGTGTCTTAATTCCCCGCTGGCGGGCTACGATCCGTAGGGCGGGTAGGCCCTAAAAACCGCCCGTAACGTCACCCGGCCAGCGTAGCACCGCCGGGAAAAAGGCTGGCTTCTACAGCGAAAACACCCTCTCGATCACAGAACCGCACTCCCCCTGAAAAGTACCTGCCGTTGTCGCAAACGTCCCTTCACGAATGGCGCAATAACCGCTTCAATTGAACAACAAAAACAAAACATAAATTTAACATTGAGACCCGAACTCATTCGCAGGCAGCCGCCAGACAGGCAGCCCGAAGCAGGGACGGGATATTCCGATAAATACTGAAGAGGCCCCTATGAAACCTGAAGATTTCCGCGCAGACGCGAAACGCCCGTTAACCGGTGAAGAGTACCTGAAGAGCCTGCAGGATGGCCGCGAGATTTACATCTACGGCGAGCGCGTCAAAGACGTCACCACGCACCCGGCCTTCCGCAACGCCGCCGCCTCCGTCGGCCAGCTGTACGATGCGCTGCATAAGCCAGAAATGCAGGACTCCCTGTGCTGGAACACCGATACCGGCAGCGGCGGCTATACCCATAAATTCTTCCGCGTGGCGAAAAGCGCCGATGACCTGCGCCAGCAGCGCGATGCGATCGCCGAGTGGTCGCGCCTGAGCTACGGCTGGATGGGCCGCACACCGGATTACAAAGCCGCCTTCGGCTGCGCGCTGGGCGCGAACCCGGCCTTCTACGGCCAGTTCGAACAGAACGCCCGCAACTGGTACACCCGCATTCAGGAAACCGGCCTGTACTTTAACCACGCGATCGTCAACCCGCCGATTGACCGTCATAAACCGGCCGATGAAGTGAAAGACGTCTACATCAAGCTGGAAAAAGAGACCGATGCCGGGATCATCGTCAGCGGCGCGAAAGTGGTCGCCACCAACTCGGCGCTGACCCACTACAACATGATCGGTTTTGGTTCTGCGCAGGTGATGGGGGAAAACCCGGACTTCGCCCTGATGTTCGTCGCGCCAATGGATGCCGAAGGGGTCAAACTGATCTCCCGCGCCTCCTATGAGATGGTTGCCGGGGTCACCGGATCGCCGTACGACTACCCACTCTCCAGCCGCTTTGATGAAAACGATGCGATCCTGGTGATGGATAAGGTGCTGATTCCGTGGGAAAACGTGCTGATCTATCGCGATTTCGATCGCTGCCGTCGCTGGACGATGGAAGGCGGCTTTGCGCGTATGTATCCGCTGCAGGCCTGCGTACGCCTGGCGGTCAAGCTCGACTTTATCACCGCCCTGCTCAAACGCTCGCTGGAATGTACCGGCACCATGGAGTTCCGCGGCGTACAGGCCGATCTCGGCGAAGTGGTCGCCTGGCGCAATATGTTCTGGGCGCTGAGCGACTCCATGTGCTCCGAAGCGACGCCGTGGGTGAATGGCGCCTGGCTGCCGGATCACGCCGCGCTGCAGACCTACCGCGTCATGGCGCCGATGGCCTACGCCAGGATCAAAAATATTATCGAACGTAACGTGACCAGCGGTCTGATCTATCTGCCATCCAGCGCACGCGATTTGAACAACCCGCAGATCGACCAGTATCTGGCTAAATACGTTCGCGGCTCCAACGGCATGGACCACGTTGAACGTATCAAGATCCTCAAGCTGATGTGGGACGCGATCGGCAGTGAATTCGGCGGCCGCCACGAGCTGTATGAAATCAACTATTCCGGAAGTCAGGACGAAATCCGCCTGCAGTGTCTGCGTCAGGCGCAAAGCTCCGGCAACATGGACAAAATGATGGCGATGGTCGACCGCTGCCTGTCCGAGTACGACCAGAACGGCTGGACGGTGCCGCACCTGCACAACAACTCTGATATCAATATGTTGGATAAGCTGCTGAAGTAATTCGGCAGCGGGAGGTCACAATGCAATTAGATGAACAACGTCTGCGTTTTCGCGATGCCATGTCCAGCCTGTCGGCGGCGGTCAACGTCATTACCACCGAGGGCGACGCCGGCCGCTGCGGCATCACCGCCACAGCCGTGTGCTCGGTAACCGATACGCCGCCGTCGGTGATGGTGTGCATCAATGCCAACAGCGCGATGAACCCGGTATTCCAGGGGAACGGCAAACTGTGCGTTAACGTACTGAACCATGAGCAGGAAGTGATGGCTCGCCATTTCGCCGGCATGACCGGGATGGCCATGGAAGAACGCTTTAGCCTCTCCTGCTGGCAAAAAGGAGCGCTGGGACAGCCGGTTCTGCAAGGGGCGCTGGCCAGCCTTGAAGGGGAGATAAGCCAGGTGCAGACCATCGGTAGCCACCTGGTCTATCTGGTCGAGATCAAGAACATCACCCTGAGCCAGGAAGGCCATGGGCTGATTTACTTTAAGCGCCGTTTCCATCCGGTGATGATGGAAATGGAGGTCGCGGTATAACGTTCTGCTACCTTCGCTTCTGACATTCTCTTTTCTGTCCCCCTTTCTCTGTCCTCCTCTCTTTTTCCTCTCCCCTACGGGGAGGAAAAAGAGGTGGAAAAAATCTTGTGATCTCAATCACATGTTTACCCGCTGCTCATTTCCTGGCCAACCGCTTATCCCGCCTGGTAACCGCTTAACCCCACATAGAACCACTCACAGATTTACCCAACTTTACGCGCGCGGAGTTCTGGCAAGATCGTCCCCAGCATAGCTAACCAATACCTCCTCAACCCCTAACTTAAACCCAGACGGCTTCGGCCCATTATTCATCTTATTAACGCCAGGTTTTACTATGGATACTAAAAAGTTATTCAAGCACATACCCTGGGTGATTCTTGGAATCATCGGGGCATTTTGCCTCTCAGTCGTCGCTCTGCGCCGCGGTGAGCACGTCAGTGCGCTGTGGATCGTGGTGGCGTCAGTTTCCGTCTACCTCGTCGCCTACCGTTATTACAGCCTGTATATCGCGCAAAAGGTGATGAAGCTCGATCCTACGCGTTCTACGCCGGCGGTCATTAACAACGATGGTCTGAACTACGTCCCGACCAACCGCTACGTGCTGTTCGGCCACCACTTTGCCGCTATCGCCGGCGCCGGTCCTCTGGTGGGCCCGGTTCTCGCCGCGCAGATGGGCTACCTGCCGGGTACCCTGTGGCTGTTGGCGGGGGTGGTGCTGGCCGGGGCGGTACAGGACTTTATGGTGCTGTTTATCTCCTCGCGCCGTAACGGCGCCTCGCTGGGTGAGATGATCAAGCAAGAGATGGGGCCGGTTCCGGGTTCCATTGCGCTGTTCGGCTGCTTCCTGATTATGATCATCATCCTCGCGGTGCTGGCGCTGATCGTGGTAAAAGCGCTGGCAGAAAGCCCGTGGGGCGTCTTTACCGTCTGCTCGACCGTTCCGATCGCCCTGTTTATGGGGATCTATATGCGCTTCCTGCGCCCGGGTCGCGTGGGTGAAGTGTCGGTGATTGGTATCGTCCTGCTGGTGGCGTCCATTTACTTCGGCGGCATCATTGCCCACGACCCGTACTGGGGCCCGGCGCTGACCTTTAAAGACACCACCATCACCTTTACCCTGATCGGCTACGCGTTTATCTCCGCGCTGCTGCCGGTGTGGCTGATTCTGGCGCCGCGTGATTACCTCGCGACCTTCCTGAAAATCGGCGTTATCGTTGGCCTGGCGCTGGGCATCGTGATCCTCAACCCGGATCTGAAAATGCCGGCGGTCACCCAATACATCGATGGTACCGGTCCGCTGTGGAAAGGTGCGCTGTTCCCGTTCCTGTTTATCACTATCGCCTGCGGCGCAGTGTCTGGCTTCCATGCGCTGATCGCCTCCGGCACCACGCCGAAGCTGCTGGCTAATGAAACCGACGCCCGCTTTATCGGCTACGGCGCGATGCTGATGGAGTCCTTCGTGGCGGTGATGGCGCTGGTTGCGGCGTCGATCATTGAGCCGGGCCTCTACTTCGCGATGAACACCCCACCGGCAGGCCTGGGCATCACCATGCCGAACCTGCACGAAATGGGCGGTGAAAACGCCGCGTTGATTGCCGCACAGCTGAAGGATGTGACCGCTCACGCAGCGGCGACCGTCAGCTCCTGGGGCTTTGTGATTTCACCTGAGCAAATCCTGCAAACGGCGAAAGATATCGGCGAGCCGTCGGTACTGAACCGCGCGGGCGGCGCGCCGACTCTGGCCGTGGGTATCGCTCATGTGTTCCACAAAATCATGCCGATGGCGGATATGGGCTTCTGGTACCACTTCGGTATTCTGTTTGAAGCGCTGTTTATCCTTACCGCGCTGGATGCCGGTACCCGCGCAGGCCGCTTTATGCTGCAGGATCTGCTGGGCAACTTCGTGCCGTTTCTCAAGAAAACCGACTCGCTGGTGGCGGGCATTATCGGCACCGCGGGCTGCGTCGGGCTGTGGGGCTACCTGCTGTATCAGGGCGTGGTCGACCCGCTGGGCGGCGTGAAGAGCCTGTGGCCGCTGTTCGGTATCTCTAACCAGATGCTGGCCGCCGTGGCGCTGGTGCTGGGTACCGTGGTACTGGTCAAAATGCAGCGTACCAAATACATCTGGGTTACCGTGATCCCGGCCGCATGGCTGCTGCTGTGCACCACCTGGGCGCTGGGTCTGAAACTGTTCAGCACCAACCCGCAGATGGAAGGCTTCTTCTTCATGGCTCAGCAGTATAAAGAGAAGATTGCTTCCGGCGGCGAACTGACCGCGCAGCAGATTGCTAACATGAACCATATCGTGGTGAACAACTACACTAACGCCGGTCTGAGTATTCTGTTCCTGGTGGTGGTATACAGCATCATCTTCTACGGCATCAAAACGTGGCTCAACGTGCGTAACAACAAAGTCCGCACCGACAAAGAGACCCCGTACGTGCCCGTTCCGGAAGGCGGCGTGAAAACCTCGTCACATCATTAAAAAAACGGCGGGTGGCGCTACGCTGACCCGCCCTACAAGGTTCTGTAGGCCCGGTCTGCGTAGCGCCACCGGGCTTTTTCTTATCAGGATGAGTTATGTTTGGTAACTTAGGCGAAGCAAAAAAATACCTGGGTCAGGCAGCCAAAATGCTGATTGGCATTCCGGACTACGACAACTACGTCGAACATATGAAAGCCAACCACCCGGATAAGCCTTACATGACCTATAACGAATTCTTCCGCGAACGCCAGCAGGCCCGCTACGGCGGCGACGGCAAAGGCGGCGTACGCTGCTGTTAATGGAGGCAAACATGGCACCGATTGCAGTCACCCTGTTGACCGGTTTTCTTGGCGCGGGTAAAACCACCCTGCTGCGCCATATTCTTAACGAACAGCACGGCTTTAAAATCGCCGTTATCGAAAACGAATTTGGCGAAGTTGCCGTTGACGATCAGCTGATTGGCGACCGCGCCACGCAGATCAAAACCCTGACCAACGGCTGCATCTGCTGTACCCGCTCCAACGAGCTGGAAGACGCACTGCTCGACCTGCTCGACAGCCGCGATCGCGGCGACATTGATTTTGACCGGCTGGTGATTGAGTGCACCGGCATGGCCGACCCCGGCCCGATTATTCAGACCTTCTTCTCTCATGAAGTTCTCTGCGAACGCTATCTGCTTGACGGGGTGATTGCGCTGGTGGATGCGGTCCATGCCGATCAGCAGATGAACCAGTTCACCATCGCCCAGTCGCAGGTGGGCTACGCCGATCGGATTCTGCTGACAAAAACGGACGTGGCGGGCGACAGCGACAGGCTGCGCGAACGGCTGGCGAGGATTAACGCCCGGGCGCCGGTTTATACCGTGATCCACGGTGATATCGACCTGAGCCAGCTGTTTAATACCAGCGGCTTTATGCTGGAAGAGAAGGTGGTGAGCAGCGCGCCGCGCTTTCACTTTATCGCCGATAAGCAAAACGACGTCGCGTCTATCGTGGTCGAACTGGATTACCCGGTCGATATCAGTGAAGTGTCGCGGGTGATGGAAAACCTGCTGCTCTCTTTCGCCGAGCAGCTGATGCGCTACAAAGGGATGTTATGGATTGACGGCGAGCCAAATCGCCTGCTGTTCCAGGGCGTCCAGCGCTTATACAGCGCCGACTGGGATCGCCCGTGGGGCGATGAAACGCCCCACAGCACGCTGGTGTTTATCGGCATTAATTTGCCGGAAGAGGAGATTCGCGCGGCGTTTGCCGGATTGCGCAAGTAACGGTTCGGACTTCTCCCTCTCCCGGAGGGAGGAGGTCAGCATGAAGGCATCAGGCGGTACAGAATTCATTCCAGGTATCACGATAAATAATGTTCCCTTCGGTGTACTTCCAGACGATGGCCTCATAACGCAATTCGAGTGTTTCAAGGTGCGTGCTGCTCAGACCGGTGGGTGACAGGTACGGTGCAATCGTGGTGATTTTGACGTTGTCGAGGACGATATTGAAATACTCGGCTTCAAGGCCTGATTCCATAATACGGTACATCCTGATCGTCGATTTTTTCAGGGTGCGACCTTCGCACACCGCGCGATACAGAACGGGTGTCGTCTGGTCGAACTCTTTCACTATGGCGATCGGACGATGAACGCGCGTACCGGTAAGTTTGCCCCAGTGCGGATCAACGGGAATGGTGATGCCGTGCGAGAATGATTTTAATTCGATAGAACCTGCACGCAGGGGCATTAAACAGCCGCCAACAATCGGCGAACCGTTTTCATCCTCAAGCCAGAGATGTGCGGGAGTAGACATATATAACTTCCTTATAAGCAAATGTAATAAACCGTTTTCTCTGGCGTTTACCATTTCACATAACGTGCAAATATATATATTATGAATATAGCGAACACCCCCACAGGCCAGAGGGGACCAGAGGGGAAAAAATAAATAAATGCCATTGCAAATAACAAAGTCAGCAATCCAGGCCCGTGGAGCGAAACCAAGGACCTAAATATCCTACAGAAAATCCTTTTAATAATATTCATCACAATTATTGAATCATCCTGGTAATAATTTCTGCAATGTCACTGTCCGATGCCCATTGTGCCTTAAGCGCCCCAACTCGCTCAAACAATGGTTCTATCAGAAAATACATCATCTCCAGTCCCTGAGCGTAGAGTACAGAGTAATAGGCCGGCCAGGTAAACTGGAGTCGATGAGCGCTATCTGCTGCCTTCTGGACAATCCCATATATGCCAGAGAGTGTAATCGCCATCCCCGTCGCACGTCCCGCTAAGACTCGCATATCAAGGTTTAGGTTCATACCGACCGTAACTGAGGAGGTGACCGCTAATATGAAACCATAACCGGTCAGAGAACTCGCCGCAATGTGTATATTGACCGCCATCAGCATTTTTTTGATATGCTCTAGTTGATCGGACGTTTTATATTTAAATATTTCTTCAAAATATACCTTGAACATTTCATAAACAACATCGTCATGTTGAAAAAGGTGAATGACCGAGAGAGTAAATCGTCCATCTTCATTTTTTTGCCGCTGACAAACATCCTGATATTCATCAGTAAAGCAGGATGCGTAATACAACGCGCGTTTTGCGCCAGCACCGGTCAATGCAATCTGATCTGCCACCGCGTTTTCAACGCCCGCCAGCGCATGATCAAGTTTCAATGCGAGAATGTTATTGGATTGCAAATAACGGATGACTTCATTTCTGTAGTACATAGCCGCTCCTGGCCATTATGGATTCCGCAAAAGGTCGTCGGAAGGCTATATTGACAAGAAATGCCCACCAGAAGATATATTCGTTCTCAACGATTTTATTTTAATTCAAAAAAAATCAGTTAAATTCATTAAACATTACAGAACTGTCGCTCCGCTTTTCTGCGTATCACACGGTAATACGCTGATCGAAAACGGGGTGAGCATAATCTTCCCCCTGACTCAGCAATACCGCGTTGAATATGAACGACCGCCCGCTCAATTCATCAGCAAAAATGTAAATTAAAATTTTTATTGGTAACAATTGAAATACTTTCAAGAATAATCACAGAGGTAGACTATTTTCTCTGCAACTCATTTTCCCCGTTTGTTCAATTCAGGTTTAGCCAAACAGCTAAACTGACCCTAAACGGTAAAACGTTAATGATTGACGCCGCGACAAAGAAACTAATTCACAACATCTGCAGATGTATTTCAATAACAAACCCAGAATAAAAAATCGAAAATAGTCATATTTGCAGTTGTAAAAATCGTTTGATAGGGTATCCGCAGATTAGTTTTACGACGAGGCATCTACTATGAAAAAGCTCAATATCCTTATCCTTTCTGCGCTAACCGCGGTTTCTGGCTCCGCAATGGCGATGGGCTTTACCGTCGAGCAGGGTAAAAACTTTACCAACCTTAATATGGAACTGGGTAAATCCTCCTCCGGCCTTTATGCCGAAAGCAACTGGCTGAAAAATACCGATGACGGTACCCAGACCGGCGGCGTTGGCGCAGGTTATAACCTGGAAGTTGGCCCGGTGATGCTCAATGCCGGCGCGAAAGCCATCTACCTTGGGCCGAAAAAAGGCGATAACGGCGTGGCGTTCCCCATCGGCGGCGGCGTTAACGTTGCGCTGACCGACAGCATCCACGTCTTCGGCGAAGGTTATGCCGCGCCGGAAGGCCTGAATAACAGCGTGAAAAACTACGTTGAAGCCAACGGCGGCGTGAGCTGGACGCCCATTACCCCGGTGACGCTGAAAGTGGGTTACCGCCATGTCAGCGTTGACGGCAAAGACGGTCGTCCGAACCACACCCTGATTGATGGTGCCTATATTGGCGGTGGGGTCACCTTCTGACCTGCCGGTAAGCGTAAAAAAACCTGCCATCCGGCAGGTTTTTTATTCATGGCTCACAACGTTCGATTACCGGCGAATCACCACCAGCTTCTGGTTCACAAACTCTTTAATCCCCAGATCGGACAGCTCACGGCCAAAGCCAGAGCGCTTCACGCCGCCGAACGGCAGCTCCGGCGCGGTATCGGTTAACCAGTTGATATAGACCATCCCGGTTTCGATCCGCGACGCCATCCGTTTCGCCCGTTCGATATCCTGGCTGAACACGGCGCCCCCCAGACCATAGTGCGAATCGTTCGCCAGCTTCACCGCCTCATCGTCGTCCTTCACCACGTAGATTTGCGCCACCGGGCCGAAAAACTCTTCAAAGTACGCCGGGTTATCACGGGTAATGCCGGTCAGAATGGTTGGCTCGAAAAAGCAGCCTTCCCGCGGCGCCGGTTTACCGCCCAGATGCACTCTGGCACCGTTTTTCACCGCCTCATCCACCTGTCTGGTCAGCGTTTGCAGCGCATCTTTCGAGGAGAGCGGGCCCAGCGTCGTACTCTCGTCCAGCGGATCGCCGATTTTCACCTGGCGGAAGGCTTCAGTGAACTGGCTCAAGAACTGGTCGGCAATGTTTTCGTGCAGGATAAAACGTTTCGCCGCGGTGCACACCTGGCCGGCGTTGTTGAGTCGCGCCTGTACGCCAGTCTTCACCGCCTTCTCCAGACTGGCATCATCCAGTACCACAAACACATCATTACCGCCCAGTTCGAGGGTCGCCTTTTTGATGTATTTTGCCGCCTGGGACGCCACCACGCTGCCAGCCTTTTCCGAACCGGTCAGCGCTGCCCCCTGGACGCGATCGTCGGCGATGATTTTCGCCACCTGCTCCTGGGAGATAAAGAGGTTGGTCCACGCCCCTTCGGGCGCTCCCGCCTCACGCACCAGATGGGCGAAGGTCTCTGCACAATGCGGAACGATACTCGCATGTTTGGCGATAACCGGGTTCCCCGCCGCCAGGTTTGGCGCCAGTACCCGCATCAGCTGGTAGTAAGGAAAGTTCCAGGGTTCCACGGCCATCAGCACGCCGACAGGATGGTGTTCAACCCAGGCCTCGCCGATGTCGGAGGGATATTTCACCGGAGCCAGAAACGATTTCGCATTATCGGCATAGTAGCGGGCGATTTGCGCACAGAGCTTCACCTCACCGCGGCTTTGCGCAATCAATTTCCCCATCTCCTGGCTGGCGATTTTCGCCAGCTCGTCAACCCGGCTGTCGATAAGATCCGCCAGCCTGTGCAGAACGGGGAGGCGCCGGTCGATATCCCCCTTCGACCAGGCGGAATGGTAGAGCGCATCCGCCTTCTGCAGCGCCGCTTCGACGTCCGCATCGCTGTGCGCAGCGTACTGTTTAATCAGCTGATTATTTGCAGGATTCACCGTCTGATAAGCCATATCGTATGTCTCCTTGTTATCGCTATTTATGTAGTCATAAAAACTACTCAGGGTATTAAGGGTAGTAGAGATGGCTAATCGCGCGGGTAAAGTTAGGTATATACGGAGGATTCTGGAGAGATATCGCCGCCGATGACGCGAGCGTCGCGCCCGCAGACAGACCCGGACGGGCGTGCTATAAACCCCCTATCCCCTTCGCTAAGGAGTCTTTCGTGAGCCATACGCGCGATATCCTGCAAACCTTCTGGCGCGACGAACAGCTGCCCTGGCTGGAACTGCGCAGCACCCGGCAAAGTCGCCAGTCCTATAAACGGCACCGCCATCCGCAGCTCTCTGTAGGGGCGATTATCGAAGGGGAAACGTGCTGTTTGTGCAACGGCCGGGAATATCTGCTGCGTCCCGGCGATCTGATCATTATCCCCGCTCAAGCGCCGCACAGCTGTAACCCGCGCGATGGCCGGCCGCGCAGCTACCATATGCTGTACCTCGACATGACGTGGTGCCGGCAACGGCTGCCGCTTTTCCCGAGTCAGGCGCAGGTGCACGCGCCGCATCCCGTGATCCGCGATCCTGAGCTTTTCGCACAATATCAGCAGATTGTGGTGCTAATGGAGCAGCAGAAAACGGCAGCGCTCCCCGAACAGGTTGCACAACTGCTGCGGGCGCTCCCGCTATGCCCCGCCCCGCCACTACCGCTGCGCGCTACCAGTTCGCAGCTCTTCCGTCGCCTGGCGGCCGATTTACAGGAACCGCCCACCCTTGATGCGCTGGCCCACGAGTTCGCCCTGCGCAAAGAGACGCTGATTCGCACCTTTAAGCAGGACACTGGCCTGACGCCCGCCAGCTTTATGAATATGGCACGCATCGAATTTGCCAAAACGCGCCTGCGCGCCGGAGATGAGATCGCCGACGTCGGCTACCAGGCCGGATTTGCCGACCAGAGCCATTTCCACAAAACCTTTGTCAGCTACACCGCCGCTACGCCGCGCCAGTACGCGCTAGGCCGATCAATATCAGACAATAATTAGCGCCCCGCTTGCCATAGGCTGATCTCAGGTTCTTTGTGAGGTCGCTATGGACATGTTGACGTCGTTTTTCCCGCCCGCGTTTCCCGCGCTGGCGCTCTCCCACTTCGTTGCTCTGCTTAGCCCGGGGCCAGATTTCTTTTTACTGATGGGCTACGCCATCCGCTATCGCCTGCGCGGCAGCGTCGGCCTGTGCGTCGGTATCGCCGCCGGAAACGGGCTGTACATTGTGCTGGCGATTATCGGCTGGGGGATACTGCGTCAGACGCCGCTGCTGTTTACCGTCGTCGAGCTGTTGGGCGCCGCATATTTGCTGTGGATTGGCAGCCTGCTGCTGAGAAGCCGCCCGACGACGCTGGATGTCCACAATAGCGCCTCGGCTTCACGCCCGTCGCTGGTAAAACAGCTTCTTCTGGGGCTGGGTTCTTCACTGCTCAATCCTAAAAACGCCCTGTTTTATCTGGCGCTGATGACCTCGTTGCTGGGCCCGGACGTCACGCTGGTGCAGCAGGTCGTCAGCGGAGTCTGGATGACCAGTATCGTGCTGCTGTGGGATCTCTTGCTGGTGACGATGATCGCCCTCCCGGCGGTGCAGCGTCGCCTTTCCGCCGTAGTCTGGCGCGTTGAGCGGGCGGCGGGCGGCGTACTGATGGCTTTTGGCTGTTGGATTGTGTGGCAGTTTTTGCACGAGTCCGCCGTCAGGCTATATGCTTAAGCCTATGGAAAAAATTGCTGAACTGAAACGCGCCAAACTGCTGGCGCTGTCGCTACTGCTGATTGCGGTCGCCATTTTTATCACCACGCTGCTACTGCCGCCGACGCCGTGGGTCAGCGCGCTCAAGGCTATCTCCGAAGCGGCGATGGTCGGAGCGCTGGCCGACTGGTTCGCGGTGGTGGCACTGTTTCGTCGTATCCCGCTGCCGTTTATCTCCCGACATACGGCGATTATTCCCCGCAATAAAGACAGGATCGCCGATAATCTTGGCTATTTTGTGCAGGAAAAATTTCTCGATACGCCCTCGCTGGTGGCGCTCATCCGTCGCTATGAACCTGCCCTGATGCTCGGCAACTGGTTCAGCCAGCCGGAAAATGCCCGCCGGGTGGGCCACCATCTGCTGCAGGTGATGAGCGGCTTTCTGGAGCTGACCGATGACGCCCGTATTCAGCGCCTGCTGCGCCGGGCGGTACATAAGGCGATTGATAAGGTCGATCTGACGCAGACCAGCGCCATGATGCTGGAGGGATTAACCCGCAACAATCGCCATCAGAAGCTGCTGGACTCGCTCATTACCCAGCTCATTGCATTGCTGCAGCGCGACAGCTCGCGCGCGTTTATTGCCCGTGGCATTGTCCACTGGCTGGAGACCGAGCATCCGCTGAAGGCCAAAATTCTGCCCACCGAATGGCTGGGCGAACACAGCGCCGACATGGTGACCGACGCGGTGAATACGCTGCTCGACGAAGTCACCCAGGATCGCAGCCATCAGATCCGCCAGGCGTTCGATCGCGCCACCTTAAAACTGATCGATAACCTGAAAACCGATCCGCTGCTGGCGAAAAAAGCGGAGGGCATCAAGGCCTACCTGAAAAATGATGAGGCCTTTAACCGCTACCTCAGCGAGGTATGGGCCGACCTGCGGGCGTGGATCAAAAACGATGTCACCCGCGACGACTCGCGGATTCAACAGCGGATTGCCGATGCCGGGCAGTGGTTTGGCGAAACGTTGCTCCACGATGACGCGCTGCGCGAGTCGCTAAACGAACACCTGGAGCAGGCGGCCCATCGAGTGGCGCCAGAGTTTGCCGCCTTCCTGACTCGTCATATCAGCGATACGGTCAAAAGCTGGGATGCGCGGGATATGTCGCGGCAAATTGAACTCAATATCGGTAAAGACCTGCAGTTTATCCGCATCAACGGCACCCTGGTCGGCGGCTCTATCGGCCTCGTACTGTGGTTATTCTCGCAGATCCCGGCGCTGTTTGTGCATTAAGCGAGCGCAAAACAGGGCCCCGCACGCTGGCGGGGCCCGGTGTTTAGCCGATGCGGGTAAACCCGGCCTCCAGATCGGCAATCAAATCGCCGACATCCTCCAGCCCGATATGTACCCTGACCAGCGTCCCGCTGAAATCCACCTCGCCAGCTGGACGAATACTGTTCAGCTCTTCCGGCTGGTTAGCCAGAATCAACGACTCGAACCCGCCCCACGAGTAGGCCATATGGAACAGCGAGAAGTTGTCGAGGAACATCGACATTTGCTCATCCGTCAGGCGCTTTTTCAGTACGAAGGAGAACAGGCCCGAGCTGCCGGTGAAATCCCGCTGGAAATATTCATGGCCCGGACACTCTGCTAAAGCCGGATGATTCACCCGCGCCACTTCCGGCCTCGCCGACAGCCAGCGAGCAATGTGGATACTGCTCTCTTGATGCTGTCTGAGGCGTACCGCCAACGTGCGCAGCCCGCGGCTGCCGTTATAGGCGGTATCCGCATCCAGCGTCTGCCCCATCAGATAGGAGTTTTCGCGCAGACGATCCCAGCAGCGGGCGTTGGAGACCGCCGTACCCAGCATGGCGTCGGAATGGCCAATGGTGTACTTGGTGCCTGCCTGAATCGAGATATCCACGCCGTAGTCCAACGCCTTAAACAGCACGCCCGCCGCCCAGGTGTTGTCGATCATGATAACGATCTGCGGATTTACCGCGCGGATCGCGTTGACCATTCCCGGTACATCCTGGACTTCCATGGTGATTGAGCTGGGGGACTCCAGAAAGACCACTTTGGTTTCCGGGCGGATCAACCCGGCAATCCCGGCGCCGATCAGCGGATCGTAATAGGTGGTTTCAACGTTGAATTTGCTGAGGATCTTATTGCAGAAGTCCTGCGTTGGCTCATAGGCCGCGCCGGTCATCAGGATATGGTCGCCGCTTTGCACGAACGCCAGAATCGCATTGGTCACCGCCGCGGCCCCGCACGGATAGAGCGCGCAGCCCGCGCCACCTTCCAGTTCACTCATCGCTTTCTGAAACGCGAAATGAGTGTAGGTCCCGCGACGGCCGTAGAACAGCTCGCCGTTGGCGCGATTGGCGGTAGCAAATTTTTTATCTTTCACCGTCTCAAAGACCAGCGAAGAAGCGCGCTGGATAACCGGGTTTACCGCCCCCTGGGTGTAGCGTTTATCGCGTCCGGCGATAATTAACTGCGTGTCGAGCTTGAGTGAATTCTTCATAACGTCTCCTGTAATATCCTTATATCCGTGCGAAAGCTTATACGGCGGCAGCCGTGGATTTCAGTTCAGCCGGTGCCGGCTTTTTTCCAGCGAAGCGTTCCACAATCTGCGCGGCGTTCAAATCATGAATCACGTTGATCAGGGTAGCCGGAGCATCGGTGATGGTGCCCAGTACCACCAGCATCGGGATCGCCTCCATCGGCAGCCCCAGCGTGGTGACGATAAAAATTTCACCGAGGAATGCGCCGCCCGGTACGCCGCCAACGATAATGGCGGAGAGCACGGCGATCAGCATGGTCAGAAAGAAGGTTTCGCTGGTGAACTCCATCCCCAGCACCGAATAGATAAAGACGATCTTCAGCGCGGCGATCATGGCCACACCGCCCTTATTCAGGTTAACCAGCAGCGGAATAGAGACATCGACGATTTCCGGGTTAATGCCCATCGCTTTACCGGCGCGCAGGGTGACGGGCAGCGTCCCTAATGAGGAGCAGGTCCCGAGCGCGGTCGCCGACGGTTCAACCGCATTGCGCCAGAATGCTTTCACCGCCGGCATGCCGCCGCCGATATATGAATAGAGAATCGAACCGAAGATAAAATAGGCCAGCGTGGCAACCATAAACAGGCCGATTGCCCGGGCAAAGGTCAACAGCAGCCCCGAGTCCTGGCTGGCCATCGTCGCGGCGAAATAGCAGCCCAGACCTATCGGCGCGACTTTCATAATGATCGAGACGATCTTCATGATGACGGTATTGGCATCTTCCAGCAGCGAGGCTATGCGTTTACCCGCCTGTTCCGATTGCCCGATGGCCACACCGGCAATAATCGCCATCACGATCAGCGCCAGAATATTGGACTTCGAGAACAGCCCGATAAAATCGCTGGTGGTGATCATGCTGACAAAATCCATCTTCCCGCTGCCCGCCTGCACCGACTGTGACAGATCGATGGTGACCCCCTGCGCCGGGTTGTACCATAAGGCGAGCGCGACGATGCCGGCCGCGGGAATAAAGGCCATCGCAATCGAAACAATGAAGATAATCGCCATAATGCGTCCCAGCCTTTTCAGGTCGGTCATACTGGCGATCGATGACATCACGCTGATGCCCACCAGCGGGACAATAATCATAAATAGCAGGTTAAGGAATATCTGACCTATCGGCTGTAATTTAACCGCCAGTCCTGGGGCGTAAATACCTGTCAGGCCGCCGATCACCAGGGCAATTAATAAAATAATAGAGGATTTGTAGGGTTCGAGTCGTGACCACATAACCGGTACCTTTTAATTAAAATTATATTAAATGAGATTAAATTCACAATTTAATGACTTTCTGCGGTGCCTCCTTTTATTTTGTGATGCAACTCACTTAAGTTGTTATTTTTTCATTTTGCCAGCAAGTTGTTTCCTGTGATTCAATAGTTGCATGTTTCAGATACGAATGTAACGGCTCATTCGTACCGTTTTTGCAAATCACTTGTGAATTTAAGGAAAAAATGAGCACGCCAATTTCACTCAAGCATCTGGAGTTTTTTATCAAAATTGTCGACTGCGGAGGATTATCCGAGGCCGCCGCACAGCTTAACGTCTCGCCTTCTGCGGTCAGTAAAAGCCTCTCGGCAATGGAAGATACGCTGGGCACGACATTAATTAAGCGTACCACCCGCAGTATTACCTTGACCGACGCCGGGCAATATCTATTTAATCGCGCCAATAAGTTACTAAAAGAGTTTGATGATACGTTAAATACCACTTCCGGCTATTATCATAATCCGCAGGGTGAATTACGAATTACCTGCTCCATTGCCTTTGGCTACTCCCGGTTGGTCAACCTGGTGGATAAATATCGTCAGCAGTACCCGGATGTGAATCTGTATATTGATTTGAACGATAATTTCGTCAACCTCAATGAAACCGACTTCGATATCGCTCTGCGTATCTCCACCGCACCGCCGCAAAACTACGCCATGCGCAAACTGGTTTCGATTCGCTGGGCTTATTGTGCGTCACCCGGCTATCTGGCTAAAAAAGGGATGCCGGTGCGGCGCAGCGATCTGGTGAATCATGATTGCCTGGTTTATCCCGGCTTGACGCCGGTGCTGAAGGTGACCGACGAGCACGATCGCCCGCATCAGCTTAAGCTGCACATGCCTATCCAGGCCAACAGCAGCCTGGTGCTGTTAAAATCGGTGCTGGAAGATCAGGGCGTTGCCTACCTGCCGACCTATCTAATCGGCGATCATATTCAGAAAGAGGAGATCACGCCGCTGATCCTCGATGGGACGATCGCCTGCGAGACGCACGCGCTGTATGCGCTCTATTTCCCCAGCAAATACAGCAATCCTAAAGTACGATCGTTTATCGATTTCCTGGTGGCAGAACTCGGCCCGGTGCCCGCGTGGGATAGCTGGATCCCCAGCTAACCTTATCTCCTCTGCCTTTTGATGCATTCAGAGCCCATTTAAGGAGCAAAAATGGCTGACATTACCCTGACTCCCGGCGAACGCGATCTGCTTCGCGAAAAGCTATGCGCATACTGCGAACAGAATTTTGACCTTGAACTGGAGCAGTTTGACGCCGAGTTCTTTGTCGATTTTATCGCGAAAGAGCTCGGCCCTATGTTCTATAACGCCGGGATTGAGGAGGCGATCCGCACCCACGTGGCTTACAGCGAGCGCATTCAGGAAGAGATGGATTTGAAGAAGGTCTACTAACGCCGCGGGATGCGTGGAAGATCAACAAACACACATAAATAACAGGGCTATAATGGCGACTCTTTCATCATCTCCCGTGTACGGGGAAGGAAAATCATGTCGCTCATCACCGATCTACCCGCCATCTTCGACCAATTCTCGGAAGCTCGTCAGCAGGGTTTTCTCACCGTCATGGACCTTAAAGAACAGAATGTGCCGCTAGTCGGCACCTACTGTACCTTTATGCCACAGGAGATAGCCATGGCGGCGGGCGCTGTCGTCGTCTCGCTGTGTTCCACCTCCGATGAGACCATTGAAGAGGCGGAGAAAGACCTGCCGCGCAACCTCTGCCCGCTGATTAAAAGCAGCTATGGCTTCGGCAAAACCGATAAATGCCCCTACTTTTACTTCTCTGACCTGGTGGTCGGCGAAACCACCTGCGATGGCAAAAAAAAGATGTACGAATACATGGCCGAGTTCAAGGCGGTACACGTGATGCAGCTACCGAACAGCGCCAGCGACACCGCCTCCCGGGCGCTGTGGAAAGCGGAGATCAAGCGCCTGCAGCAGGTGATTGAAACGCGTTTCGCTACGCCAATCAGCGAGGCGGCGCTGCGCGAAGCCATCGTGTTGAAAAATCGCGAACGCCGGGCGCTGGCCAATTTCTATCGCCTCGGGCAGTTAAATCCACCGGCGCTCAGCGGCGGCGACATTCTGAAAGTGGTTTACGGCGCGACCTTCCGCTTCGACAAAACCGCGCTGATTGATGAACTCAACGCGATGGCAGAACGTATCCATCAGCAATGGCGCGAAGGTCAACGACTGGAGGCCCGCCCGCGTATTCTGATTACCGGCTGCCCAATCGGCGGTGCGGCGGAAAAAGTGGTCCGCGCCATCGAAGACAACGGCGGCTGGGTGGTGGGTTATGAGAACTGCACCGGCGCGAAAGCTACCGAGCACTGTGTGGCGGAAGACGGCGACGTCTACGATGCCTTAACCGATAAATATCTCGCTATTGGCTGCTCCTGCATTTCGCCCAACGATCGGCGCCTGCAGCTGCTGAGCCAGATGGTCGAGGAGTATCAGGCCGATGGCGTGGTCGACGTCATCCTGCAGGCCTGCCATACCTATGCCGTTGAATCGCTGGCGATTAAGCGCCACGTACGTCAGCGGCACGACATTCCCTATATCGCGATTGAAACCGACTATTCGACGGCAGACCTCGGCCAGCTCAGTACCCGTGTCGCCGCATTTATCGAAATGTTGTAAGGAGCGCGCGTGATCTACACGGTAGGCATTGACTCCGGCTCCACCGCGACAAAAGGTATCCTGCTGGCAGACGGCGTCATTGCACGCCGTTTTCTCTGCCCGACCCCCTTTCGCCCCGCCGACGCCATCAACGACGCCTGGGAGACGCTGCGCGCAGACCTCGCGGAAACGCCCTTTTTAACCCTCACCGGATATGGTCGCCAACTGGTCGATTTTGCCGATAAACAGGTGACGGAAATTTCCTGTCACGGGCTCGGCGCACGTCTGCTGGCGCCGGAAACCCGCACGGTGATTGATATCGGCGGCCAGGACAGCAAAGTCATCCAGCTGGATGCGCAGGGCAACCTCAGCGACTTTCTGATGAATGACAAATGCGCGGCCGGCACCGGTCGCTTTCTGGAGGTGATTTCGCGAACCCTCGGCGCCAGCGTCGAGCAGCTGGACGCCATTACCGAAGGCGTTGAAGCGCACGCCATCACCAGCATGTGCACGGTATTCGCCGAATCGGAAGTGATCAGCCTGCGTTCAGCCGGGGTCGCACCGGAGGCGATTCTGGCCGGGGTGATCAACGCCATGGCCCGGCGCAGCGCGAACTTTATCGGCCGCTTATCCGCGCAGGGGCCATTGCTGTTTACCGGCGGCGTCAGCCACTGCGCGACGTTCGCCGCGATGCTGGAGCGTCACCTCGGCCTGACGGTGCACAGGCACCCGGACGCCCAGTTTGCCGGCGCCATCGGCGCGGCGCTGATCGGCCAACGCCTGAGGCGGCGAGGATGACGGCATATCTGTTTTTATTTCATTCGACGGTAGGGGTGGTACGGATGCGCAAAGCCCTGCAGGCGGCGGGATTATCCTTTCAGGTCAAGGACATTCCACGTCAGCTGCGCGGCGGCTGCGGGCTGTGCATTTATCTGCACTGTCTGCCGGGAGAAGAACAGAAGTGGGTTATCCCCGGCCAAACGGAAGCCATATTTCGCGTTGCCGGGGATGATTACCAGCTGCTGGCTAACTTTCCGCAGCAGGCATAAGGGCTATCCCTGCCAGGGCGTCAATCATCGCCTGGCGGCGCTTCGCTTGCGCGGGCCTACAGCCGATCGCGGACCGCCCAGCCCCGGTCTTGTTTGCAGGCCGGGTAAGGCGCCAGCCGCCACCCGGCATAACGCGCGCGCAGTGGCCGTAGCGATCGCCCATGGGATCCCTATCAATCCCCCGATCGCCAGCAGAGCGCGTTGGCGGCCTGAGGCTATTCCGTGATGACGAACCGCGTCGGCGCAAAGCAGTTCAGAATCCGGTGCACAAGGAAAACCAGCGTCAGCGTAATGATAAGCGAGGCGGTCACCGAGGTAATACGGTACAGATCGCTGAAGATCAGATCCTGGTCCGGGTGCAGGTTCTGGCCGAACATGATCCCGATGGTGGTGATGCTGGCGAAGCCCACCCCGGCGCCAACCTTTTCCATCACGTGCAGGCGGGCGCTAAAGGCCAGACCCAGGCCAATCAGCGGCATCATCAATACCATATGGTTGCTGAAATCGTAGATAAGCAGCTGCACCACCAGAATATACAGGCAGGACAACACCACCCCCGCGACACGCCACACCGAGCTTATCACCGCGCCGCGATAGTGCATCGGGAACAGGATCAGGATCCCCGCCATCAGCGCCGAAAGAGAGTCACTGAGATCGCAGATCTGGAAGACCACGAAAATCAGGGTGGCGACGGTGCCGGAGAGCAGCGATTCATGGCGCACCCTGGCGGCGTCTTTCTCGATTCGCGGCGGCGGCTTACGCGGTTCGACGTCCGGAATCAGGTAATTCATTAACGCGCTGAGCGCCACCGCCATCACACAGGCTTCCATATTAGAGAACAGCAGCGTGTGCCAGTTGCTGGTGGGATAGCTCATAAAGTTGAGCATCGTGCTCTGACAGACCACCCCCATCGACCCCAGCAGAAACAGCGGCCCCTGGCTCATGAAGCGAAAACGCATCACGTAGAGGCCAAAAACCACCAGCGTCATCACAATCGGCCATTGCGACAGATAGCCGACGATCAGCACCATTTCAACGCAGTTTACCGCCGCACTGAAGATAAACTGCCTGGCGACATGACGATTAAAAACCGGCACCAGCGACAGCAGCATCAGCGGATAGACCACAAAGAAGACGCCGTACTGCACATCGTAGAAGGTCGAGATACTCAGCGCTATCATCCCGGCAAAGGCGATCCGCAGCGTCTGACGAAAGTCATTCGCCGTGTAAACGATATTACCGTGCGGGGTAAAAACGCGAGCCAGCGTATTAATAGACATAGTGCAGCAGGCTCACCAGATGGATCTGCAGGCCGGCAAAGGTGCGAGCAAACGGACCCTCGCTGTTATAGAGCTGAACCGTGGCACGGGCGCCGGTCGGCAGCGGTTTGTCCAGCGGTTCATCAAGAGCGACATGGATCCGCATCCGCTGGGCATCGCGCACCCAGCGGGTAGACTGCTCCGGCTGCGATAGCTGGCCGTTAACCTCTTCCTGGCCGGCTAAAATCCCGGCGTCGCTGCTGGTCACGTGCGCCGGAAAGACTTTCCCCGGCAGGGCATCGAAGACCACCGCGGCATCGGTATTCACCCCGGTGTGGCGCAGGCTCTTCTCACGAAAATCAGCGACAATATCGGTATGGTTGCTGACCAGCGCCAGCAGCGGCGTGGCGGCAGTGGCATACAGACCCGGATTGAGCTGCAGGTTGCTCACCATCCCGTCCGTTTCGGCGTAGACTTTGCTCCAGCCAAGGTTGAGCTGCGCCTCTTCCAGCGCGTTGCGGTATTTTTGCAGCGTCACGTTACGGTTATCGTCGCGCTCCCCGCGCTGGATCAGCAGATTCTGGATACTGGCATTCAGCGCGCTGACCGACTGTTCGCTGGTCTGCCAGGTGGTGCGCACCTTATCGAGATCCGATTGCGAAACGTTCTGCATGGTGCTCAGGCGCTGATAGCGATCCAGAGTCACTTTATCGTTGCGGGCGGTGAACTGTGCGGTGCGCAGGTTGGCGCGCGCGGCGGCAAGCTGGGCATCAAGCTGCTGATTGCTCAGCTTCGCTTGTTCATAGGCTATCTGCGCGGCCTGGACTTTGTTGATAAACGGCGTCGGATCCAGCTCATAGAGCAGGTCTCCTTTCTTCACCTGGCTATTGTTGTGCACATAGACCTGCGACACATAGCCGGAGACGCGCGGTGAAACGGGCGTCACGACCCGCATGACGGTCGAGTCCGGCGTCAGCGGGATCCAGATATCGGCAACGATAAACCAGGCGAATATCGTCAGGAACGCGACAATACTTACCCTTACCCAGCGGGCAAATTTTTGTTCAGGGGTCATCATAGTTTTTTAGATCTTGTTATCTTCTTCGCGGATTGTCCGCAAATTGCAGGCGATGTGATTTAAGGTAGCGCTGAAGGTGGCGAGATCCGCCGCAGGAATGGTCCGGGTGACGCGGGATTGATAGGTCTCAATCACACGGTTCAGATCTTCCAGTATCGACCGGCCTTCCGCCGTCAGCGTCAGCAGGCGTATGCGTTTGTCATATGGCGATGTTGAACGCACCAGATAGCCCTGGTTTTCCAGCTGCGTGAGGGTGCGCATCAGCGGCGGCAGTTCAATACCCTGCACCTCCGCCAGCTCGCTGACCGACACGTTGTCCCCCAGCTGATGCAGCTGCATCAGCACCGTCCAGCTTGACTGGGTCAGTCCGGTATCGGTGATAGCAGAGTCGATGGTCGCGCGCCACTGGCGGACCACCATCGCCATCCGCATCCCCATCGGGCGGCGGGCGAACAGTTCGTCTTCGGTCATGTTTCTTTCCTCAGTTAGCTGAGAAGAAAATAATACTTATCAGGGTAAGTATCAAGAAACAGTGGGCGCAGAAGCATTAATTGATAAATATTGTGAATGTAATAATCCTGGCGGACATTTCCCCGCTCGCGCTATCGCTTTCCGGGGCTATGGCATCGTGCGGTTTTGTCGCCCGGACAGCTGTGCAGCACCGCCCCCCGGGAAAACCCCGGCCGCGCGGCGCTTACCGGGGCTATGGACTGGTCGCCCGGATAGCGCGTTTAGGCCATCATCCGGGGAAAAACGCATTTTTTAATTGAGCTGATCTCGCCTCAGCCCGACATCCTTGAGCTGTTCATCGCTCATTCGCTGCAAAACCCGTCGCGTTTGCTGCCGTAACCACCATTTTCTTATCATGCGGCCCAGTAATACGAAGCCGATAAACGGCTGTTTTGCCCGGTTCTCGTGAAATTCCATCCTCTACCTCCTCGCCTTGCCAGAGGCTTTATCTTCGCGGATCTGAAGCCCAACAATACAGATGCACAAAATACTTTTCTTTAACATACAGATTGGCTAAAACGGTATCTGCGTGGCTTTTTTTTCATCCATCTGTACTGGTTTATCTATCTGTATGGTGGCAATAAGGGATACAGCATGACGCGTTACCAACATCTGGCCAGTCTGCTGGCAGAACGTATTGAGCAAGGGCTGTATCGCGACGGCGAAAAACTGCCGTCGGTACGCAGCCTGAGTCAGGAGCACGGTGTCAGCATTAGTACCGTGCAGCAGGCCTACCAGACGCTGGAACAGCAGCGGCTGATCACCCCGCAGCCGCGTTCCGGCTATTTTGTCGCCCCGCGTAAAGCCCAGCCGCCGGTACCGCCGATGTCGCGCCCGGTTCAGCGCCCGGTGGAGATCACCCAGTGGGATCAGGTGCTGACCATGCTCGACGCCCGTAACGACAAAACCATCATCCCCTTCGGCGGCGGCTCACCGGACGTCACTCAGCCGAGCCTGAAACCGTTGTGGCGTGAGCTTAGCCGGGTGATTCAGCATAACCTCAACGAGGTGCTGAACTACGACGAGCTGGCCGGGCGCCGCGAACTGCGGGAGCAGATCGCCCGCCTGATGCTGGACGGCGGTTCCGTCGTCACCGCCAACGATCTGGTGATCACCAGCGGTTGTCACAGCGCGCTGTCGCTGGCCCTGCTGTCGGTGTGCCAGCCTGGCGACATCGTCGCGGTGGAGTCGCCGACCTATTACGGCACCATGCAGCTGCTGCGCGGTCTGGGGATCAAAGCCATTGAGATCCCGACCGATCCGGACAGCGGGATCAGTATTGAAGCGCTGGAGCTGGCGCTGGAGCAGTGGCCGATCAAAGGCGTTATCCTCGTGCCTAACTGTAATAATCCGCAGGGTTTTATCATGCCGGACGCCCGCAAACGCGCGGTGCTGACCCTCGCCCAGCGGCACGATATCGTCATTTTCGAAGATGATATTTACGGCGAACTGGCCACCGACTACCCGCGTCCGCGCACCATTCACTCGTGGGATATCGACGGCCGGGTAATGCTGTGTAGCTCGTTTACCAAAACTATCGCTCCAGGCCTGCGTATCGGTTGGATCGCGCCCGGCCGCTACTACGATCGTCTGCTACAGATGAAATACGCCGCCAGCGGGACCAACGTTCCTTCAACCCAGCTGGCCGCCTGTAACTTTATCCGCGAAGGCCACTACCATCGCCACGTGCGGCGGATGCGGCAGATTTATCAGCGGAATATGGAGATCTACACCTGCTGGCTGCGGGAATACTTCCCCTGCGGGATCTGCGTCACCCGACCGAAGGGCGGCTATATGCTGTGGGTTGAGCTCCCTGAGCACGTCGATATGGTCTGCGTCGCAAAGCAGCTGTGCCGCCTGAAAATCCAGGTCGCGCCGGGTTCGCTGTTCTCGGCGTCCGGGAAATACCGCAATTGCGTCAGGATCAACTGCGCCCTGCCGCCGATCGAGAAGCACCGGGAGGTGATGGTGAAGCTGGGGGATGCGGTGAAGGTGGCGATGGAGTGAATTCTTGGCAGTAGCGAACTGGCTTGTCCCCCGGTGGCGCTTTGCTTACCGGGGCTACGGGTTTGCAGCCGATGGAGCCAGTAGCCCGGACAAGGCGCGCCAGGCGCCGCCTCCGGGGAGCAACCGCAGGGCGATTCAGGCGGTGGCGCAGCGCTCAGCCGGGCTACGGGTTCCGGCTCGCCTGCGGCTCCTCGCCATAAAAAACCATCCCTTTATACGGCTGCTCGCGGCAGGCGGCCAGGCGCTGAGCGAGGCTGCCGACGTGCAGCTCCAGCTTGTGGCCATCGGGATCGAGGAAGTAATAAGACGCCCCTTCGCTGCGGTTCACCTTCCACATCGTCACCCCGGCCACTTCCAGACGGGCGGCAAACCCGGCGAAGTCAGCTTCGGCAATGCTAAAGGCGTAGTGGGTATAGTCGCTCTCCTCCGGCGGAGTGATGCGCCGCTGCGGATCGAGGGACAGGCACAGCCACAGATCGCCGCAGGCAAGATAGGCTCCGCCGTCCCAGCGGGCGTGCAGCGTCATCCCCAGCAACTGGTGATAAAACGCCACGCTCGGCGCCAGGCGGCTGACCGCCAGGGTCAGGTGATTCAATCCGCTTAACATGACTTATCCTCTAATGACATCACGATTTGCTGACGCAGCCATTGATGGGCCGGGTCGCGATGCCAGCGTTCGTGCCACAGCATCAGCATATCAAACCCGGCCACCGCCAGCGGCGGCTCGACGACCATCAGACCACTTACCCCACGCGCCAGCCGCTCCGGTACCACCGCCACCAGCTCGCTGTTGCGCAGCGTCTCCAGCATAAACAGGAAATGTGGCACCGAAAGGACAACCCGTCGCGCCAGGCCAAGATTAGCCAGCGCGATATCGGTCGCGGCATGAAAACCGCCGCCGTCCGGCGAAACAATCACCTGTTCCAGCTGGCAGAACTGCGCCAGGCTGAGCGCCGATTGCAGCGCCGGATGCCCGACTCTGCCCGCCAGCACATAGCGTTCACTGAACAAGACTCGCTGATGCAGCTCCGCCGGCGCGCCGTCACGGGTATGGAAAAACAGATCCACTTCGTCACGCTCTGCCTGCGACACCAGCCGCGAGGGCTGCAGCTCAAAGACCGCCAGGCGGCTGCCTGGGGAGGCCCGACGCAGCGTGTGCAGCGCCGGAAGTAAAATCGCCGAGGCCATATAATCTGTCGCCGCGACGCGCCAGGTTTGCGCCGCCGTCGCCGGATCAAAATGGCTGGCAGGCGCCACCGCCAGCTCGAGTGCGGCGAGCGCATCGCGCAACGGTCCGCGCAGTTCATCAGCGCGGGCGGTCGGCAGCATCCCGCGCGGCCCGGGCAGCAGCAGCGGGTCGGCAAAAATTTCCCGCAGGCGCGCCAGCTGAATGCTCACCGACGGCTGCGACAGGTTGAGCCGCTGCGCCGCCCGCGTGACGTTATTCTCACTCAGCAACACGTCGAGGGTGCGCAGCAGGTTGAGATCCAAACGATGTAAATTAATCATGGCTATACCTGAGATTTAAGCAATTAATTTCTACTATAGCGTCAGCTTGCTTACTCTGCAGCTCTCCATCGCTCAGAGGTGATTACCATGAAAGTACTGCTGATTTACGCCCATCCGGAACCGCGCTCGCTGAATGGCGGTTTAAAAGATTTTGCCGTGCAACATCTGCAGCAGGCCGGGCACGAGGTGCAGGTCTCCGATCTCTACGCCATGCGCTGGAAAGCGGGCTTTGATGCTGACGACAGCAGTGCCCCGCCGGTTGGCGAGTTCTGGCGCTCGACGCTCGATTCAAAGCAGGCTTTTGAACAAGGAACCCAAAGCGCAGATATCGTTGCGGAGCAAGAGAAACTGCTGTGGGCGGATACGGTGATTTTTCAGTTTCCGCTGTGGTGGTTCTCGATGCCCGCCATTATGAAAGGCTGGATCGACCGGGTTTACGCCTATGGTTTTGCCTATGGCGTCGGCGAGCACAGCGACCGCCACTGGGGCGACCGCTATGGTGAAGGGACGCTGGCGGGCAAACGGGCAATGCTGATCGTCACCACCGGCGGCTGGGCGGAGCATTACGCCCCGCGCGGTATCAACGGCCCCATCGACGACATCCTGTTCCCCATCCAGCACGGAATGCTGTTCTACCCCGGTTTTTCGGTGTTGCCGCCGCTGGTGTTCTATCGCACGGAGAAAACGGACGAGCAGCGCTTTGCCCGGCAGTGCCGCGAGCTGGGGCAGCGGCTGGATACGCTGGCGGAAACGCCCCCCATCCCGTTCCGCCGGCAAAACCACGGCGACTATCTGATCCCCTCCCTGACGCTGCGCCCGGAGCTGGCGCCTGGCGAATGCGGATTTGCGCTGCATCAGACGACAAAGTCATGTCTTCCCGGTGATTGCTGAGATACCGCAGATATCACCGGAATTCATATGACGAATTGTGACCCCCCGCGCAATAACGACAATCCACGGCGCGACACCGCCCCGCATCTTGATCGCTATCAAAAATAATCATACCGTCTGGTCGGTATGATTCGGGCCATGAATATGGAAGCCCAGCACCGAAAAAAAGATCCTGCCCGCCGGCATCAGCAGCTGCTGGAGTCGGCGGCAATGATTGCCGGCCGGGATGGCATCGCGTCGCTCTCGCTGAATGCCGTCGCCCGTGAAGCAGGCGTCAGTAAAGGCGGGTTGCTGCATCATTTCCCCAACAAGCAGGCGCTCATTTTTGCGCTGTTCGCCCGTCTGCTGGCCATTATGGAAGAGGCCATCTCGGGGCTGATGGCGGCCGATAATGTCTCTTATGGCCGTTTTACCCGCGCCTACCTGCACTATCTCTCTGACCTGACGGATACCGACGAAAGCCGGCAGCTGATGGTGTTGTCCCTGGCGATGCCGGATGAGCCGGTGCTGAGAAAATGCTGGCGAGACTGGATGCTGGGGCATCTGGCGCAGGGCGATGCGCTGGATAATAGCCATACCGGCACCCTGGTGCGCTATGCGGCGGACGGTATCTGGCTGTCGGAACTGACGGAAGGACGCACCATGGGCGCCGACCACCGCCGATCGCTGGTGCGCGATCTGACGCGGATGACGCTTCCGGCGTGATGCCGGAAAAGCCTGCCCCGTCAGGCGTCATGGATGGTTGCAGGCCGTCTGGGCACCCGGGCATACGTGAAATATGTAGACGCTCCCTGGACCAGACTGACAAATAAAATAGCCTCATGTAGGCTCTTAGATTGAGGCCGCGATGCGCTACAACATCAATGCCCGTCTCATTTATGATGCAACGGACGGCACACTCACCCTACCGGGAAGCACCGAACCGGACAGCCAGCTGTCTATCACTGCCAGCGCGCTGCTCTACTATTTCCTGCGCCATACCGATGTTATCAGCCGCGATGAGGTACTGAAAAAAGTCTGGGATGACAACGGATTAACATCATCCAATAGCAACCTCAACCAGTATCTGAGCATGCTGCGCAAAACCTTCCGTCATTACGACATCGAGAACATCATCGTCACGGTGTCGCGCGGTATGCTGCAGCTCAACCCCGAATTAACCATCGCCATCATTGACGACATACCGGAGGCACCGCCCGCGCCCGCGGCAGAAGTCGCGCCGGTGCAGGAGTCCGAGCCCCCCCTCGCCTGCGCCGAGGAAGCGCCCGCCCTCTCACGGCATGCCCGGGGCACCTGCTGGTATATGGCCGGCGCCAGTCTGCTGGCCATCGCGCTACTGTTGCTGACGTTTGCTTTCGTCGGCGGCAGTGAATCCCGTCCCATCACCCTGACGCAGATGACCCACAGCCAGTGCGAGCTGCTGGCCAGCGACGAGATGCTGCGATCGGTCTCCGCCAGCGCCTACGGCAAAAATTTTGATGAGGTGCGCCAGCGGCTGAAGCTGGAGTGTAAACCCGGCGAACGCTTCGTCTTCTTCTATGGCGACAGGCTGGAAACTAACGGCCTGGGCCGGGTGTTTCTCGCCCACTGCGCCATGCATGAAGACAACCCGTTCAGCTATTGCGATAACTATTTCTACTACTCCTGGAAGCCGCAATGAGACTCGCCCCCCGTCCCTTCTTCGCTCTCTCGGCCCTGGTGTTTATCACCGCCGCGGGGATCAGCGCCTGGAAACTGCTGCCGGTTGAAAAAGACGGCGTGATGAGCTGTTCCAGCAAAGCCATCATGCGTTTTGAGAACATGGATAAAGAGAACGTGAACGGCAATATCCATTTTAATTTTGCCGCCAACGGCAAAGGCTCGATGGTGGTCGAAGGCTATACCGACTCTGCGGCCGGCTGGCTCTATCTGCAACGCTACGTCAAATTTAACTGGACCAGCCAGCGCATCTCTGCCACCGAGCGCCACTACCGCATCAGCAAATGGGAATCCAGCGCCTCGTCCATCGACGAGTCCCCGGACGTGATCTTTGCCTATTTTATGCGTGAGATGTCCGACAGCCACGATGGCCTGTTTCTTAACGCCCAGAAGCTCAACGAGAAGGCAATTCTGCTGAGCTCCATCAACTCTCCGCTGTATGTCTGCACCCTGAAATCCGGCAGTCAGTTCGATTAATCCCACTCCCCTGCTTTCCCGGTATCGCCCTCACCGCGAAAGCGCACTTTTTGCATTTATCTGGCGGAAAAAAACATGACCATACCCACATTTAATTGAGGGATATATTACCCCGCGTCCGCAATAAATTAGCACCCCATTAACATTCCCCGCGGCGCGTCTCAACGCGCTAAAACCCCCCCGTGGCAACGCCAAATTCCCGCACGATACATCAGCACAAACAGATAAATCAGAGGCTATAAAAGGCTAAATAACCGAGTAAAAATCTAAAAATAAACATTTCACGGATTTAAATTTCACTCAGTCTTCATTTCCCTATAGTGGACGTCGAACGCCGCTACCGCGTGTTGACGCCGTAACGCGGACGGTTTTCCCGAATCACAAAACCTGTTCTGGAGGAGATCACAATGGGTGATGCATTGGGGCTTATTGAAACCAAAGGTCTGGTGGCCTGCATTGAAGCGGCGGATGCAATGTGCAAAGCCGCCAACGTCGAGCTGATTGGCTATGAAAACGTCGGCTCCGGGCTGGTCACCGCGATGGTGAAAGGCGACGTCGGCGCCGTCAAAGCGGCGGTGGACTCCGGCGTGGAATCGGCGCAGCGCATCGGGGAAGTGGTGACCTCGCTGGTTATCGCCCGCCCGCATAACGACATCAACAAAATCGTCATTAAACACAAGGCTTAAGGCCAGGAGAACGCAAATGGGTGATGCATTAGGTCTGATTGAAACCAAAGGTCTGGTGGCCTGCATTGAGGCGGCGGACGCGATGTGCAAAGCCGCCAACGTCGAGCTGATTGGCTATGAAAACGTCGGCTCCGGGCTGGTCACCGCGATGGTGAAAGGCGACGTCGGCGCCGTCAAAGCGGCGGTGGACTCCGGCGTGGAATCGGCGCAGCGCATCGGGGAAGTGGTGACCTCGCTGGTTATCGCCCGCCCGCATAACGACATCAACAAAATCGTCGCGCATTACAAAGTCGCGGAATAACGGGAGACAACATGATGAAAGAAGCGCTTGGTCTGATCGAAACCAAAGGTCTGGTGGCCTGTATTGAAGCCGCGGACGCGATGTGTAAAGCCGCCAACGTCGAGCTGATTGGCTATGAAAACGTCGGCTCCGGGCTGGTCACCGCGATGGTGAAAGGCGATGTCGGCGCCGTCAATGCCGCCGTAGATTCCGGCGTCGAAGCGGCAAAACGCATTGGCGAAGTGGTGACCTCTCGCGTCATTGCCCGCCCCCATAACGATATCGAAAAAATCGCGTCGCAGCACAAGGCATGACCTGACAGGGCGCGCCCCGTCTCCACTCTTTTAGTCTGATGAAGGATAGACTCATGATTGAACTGGATAACGATTTGCTGTCCCGCCAGAACGCGCGGGAACTGGTGCGCAGCGCCAAAAAGGCTCAGGCGATTCTGGCCACCTTTTCGCAGCAACAAATCGACGCCATCGTGAAAAACGTGGCCCAGGAAGCAGCGCACCACGCCGAAGCGCTGGCGAAAATGGCCGCGGAAGAGACCGGATTTGGCAACTGGCAGGATAAAGTGCTGAAAAACCGTTTCGCCTCGCTGCGCGTCTACGACGCCATCAAAGATATGAAGACCGTCGGCATCATTCATGACGATCCGCTAAAAAAAGTGATGGACGTGGGCGTGCCGCTGGGCGTGATTTGTGCGCTGGTCCCGTCAACGAACCCCACCTCTACGGTTATCTATAAGACGCTGATTGCCCTGAAAGCCGGCAACGCGATTATCTTCTCGCCGCATCCAGGCGCGCGTCAGTGCAGCTGGAAAGCGATTGAGATCGTCAAGCGCGCCGCCGAAGCCGCAGGCGCGCCGGCAGGCAGCGTTGATGCCATTAGCCAGCTGACCCTCGAAGCCACTTCAGAACTGATGCACAGTAAAGACGTCTCGCTGATTCTGGCCACCGGCGGCGAAGGCATGGTGCGCGCGGCCTATGCTTCTGGCACCCCGACCATCAGCGGCGGCCCGGGAAACGGACCGGCCTTTATCGAGCGCAGCGCCGATATTCACCACGCGGTGAAAGATATTATCACCAGCAAAACCTTCGATAATGGCGTGATCTGCGCCTCCGAGCAGTCGATCATCGTTGAACGCTGCATTTACGACGAAGTACACCGCGAGCTGGAAGCCCAGGGCGCCTACTTCATGAATGAAGGTGAAGCGGCCAAAATGGCGGCTCTGCTTCTGCGCCCGAACGGCACCATCAACCCGAAAGTGGTGGGTAAAACTGCGCTGTATCTCAGCCAGCTTGCTGGCTTCAGCGTTCCGGCCAGCACTAAAGTGCTGATCGCCGAGCAGACCACCGTCTCTCACCAGAACCCTTACTCTCGCGAAAAACTGTGTCCAGTTCTCGGCCTGTATGTGGAAGAGGACTGGAAAGCGGCCTGCCACCGGGTGATGGAACTGCTGACCAACGAAGGCCTCGGCCATACGCTGGTAATCCATACCCGCAATCAGGATGTGATTCGTCAGTTCTGCCTCGAAAAACCGGTTAACCGCATTTTGATTAACACCCCGGCGGCGTTAGGGGGCATCGGTGCAACCACCAATATCACGCCGGCGCTGACGCTCGGCTGCGGCGCCGTTGGCGGCGGTTCCAGCTCCGATAACGTCGGCCCGATGAACCTGCTCAACATCCGCCGGGTCGGCTACGGCGTACGTTCCATCGATGAACTGCGCGCGCCGGGCAGCCGCCCTGAACCGCAGCCGACCATCGTCACGCCGGCAGCTAACCCGCAACGCAGCATTCTCGACGACGTGCGCTTCACCTCTCCTGGCGCCGCGACCCCCGTCGCGACCCCCGGCAGCGCAGGGGCAGATAACCGTTTTGCTGTCGCCGCCGTCGAAGCGGAAGGCGAGATCAACGAGCAGAACGTGGAACGCATCATCCGCCAGGTGCTTGAGCGCTTAGGCCAGTAACGCATTGAAATAAGGCGATAAAAACAATGATTCTCGCAAAGGTAGTCGGACATGTCGTCGCCACGCAGAAATGCGCTGAGCTACGCGGCAGTAACCTGCTGCTGATCGTCAAACTGGACGATGACCAGCAGCCCATGAAGGACCAGACCTGGGTCGCCGTCGATAGCGTCGGCGCCGGCATGCACGACATCGTTCTGGCTGAAGAGTATTTCGCGCTCAACGCCGAGCATTACAAAGCCATGTCGGTGGTTGCCATTGTCGAGAACGTGTTTCGGGACGCTTAAGGAGTGAATAACCCAATGAGTGAATTTTTGCTGAAACCCCGGATCCGCTTTGGCCAGGACGCGCTCGCGGTTCTGGACGAGCTCCCCGCCCGCAACGTCCTGCTGGTGACCGACAAGGCGATGGTCAAATTTGGTCTCGCCGAACGCGTGACGGGCCCCTGGCGCCAGCGCGGCATCACCTTCCAGGTCTGGGATGACGTGGTAGCGGATCCGGATATCGCCACTATCGTCCGCGGGATGAAGTTGATGGATGCCAGCTATCCGGATCTGGTGGTGGCGTTGGGCGGCGGGTCGGTCATTGACGCGGCCAAAGCGGTTATTTTCGCCCTGGCGCAGACCCGTCCGCAGGCCGGACGCCAGCGTCCCTGCTTCGTGGCGATCCCGACCACCAGCGGTACCGGTTCCGAAGTGACCGCCTTTTCGGTCGTCAAGGCCGATGCCGAAAAACTGGTGCTGGTGGATCCGACGCTGCTGCCGGATATCGCCATTCTCGACCCGGCGCTGGTGGCTTCGGTCCCGCCGGCGATCACCGCCGATACCGGAATGGACGTTCTGTGCCACGCGCTGGAGGCCTACGTCTCCCGCGCCGCCAGCGACTTTTCCGATGCGCTGGCTGAAAAAGTGGTGCAGCAGGTTTTCCGCTATCTGCCCACCTGCTGGCGCAGCGGCGACAACCTGCTGGCTCGCGAAAAGATGCACAACGCCTCCTGCATGGCGGGCATGGCGTTTACCAACGCCTCGCTGGGCATTACCCACAGTCTGGCCCATGCGCTGGGCGGCGTTTTTCGCGTCCCCCACGGCCGTGCGAACGCGCTGTTAATGGCTGAGGTAGTGGCCTGGAACGCCGATTATCACGGGCAGTGCGCGACCGACGCCGCGCGCAAATATGCGCGCTTAGCCCATCTGCTGGATCTGCCTGCGGCCAATACCCGCCAGGGCGTCGCCAGCTTACTGGTCGCTATTCAGACATTAAAAGATGAGATGACGATGCCGACCGGCATTAGTGACACCGGCATTGCCAGTGCTGAGTTTGAGCAACGCCTGACGGAGATGGTTGGCCAGGCGCTACGCGACAGCTGTACACCGACCAATCCACGCACGCCGGACGCCAACGCGTTGATCGAGCTTTATCGCCGGGCCTGGAGCGGCAGCCGGTAATTGCCCGGCGGCGCTGCGCTTGCGCGGGCCGACAAGGGGCCGAATGTCAGGCCGGGTCAGGCGTCAGCCGCCCCCCGGCAGAAACACAGACACAGTACTCACCGCAGGGTTGCTATCAGCCGCGGAACAGAACATCTGGAGAATACTACATGGCACACTACAGCTTAACGCCGCGCGTCCACGTGCTGGCTGAACGTTTACTCTCACAAAAAAGCACCCTGTGCACCGAACATGCCGCCACGTTGAACGCCCTTGATGGCGATATCGCGGGCATTCCTGCCGCCGTCAAGCCGGCGCGTCGTTTCTATGAGTTGATGCGCCAGCTGCCGCTGTGCATCAGCCCCGATGAGCTCATTGTCGGCGACCAGACCCGCAAACCGCACGGGGCAATTTTTCACGATGAAAGCGCCGCGCAGCGTCCGTCGGCATTCCGTTTCCTGAATCTCAGCAGCGACCTGGACTCCCCGGATTACCGGCTGATTATTGAAAAAGGCGTGCTGGCGATTAAACACCAGCTGGAAGAGAAAACCCGCAGCCTGGGTAGCGCCGTCAGCCGCAGCGGTATGGATGAAGTCAACGGCTGCCGCGCCGCCATTTATGCCTGCGACGCCCTCCTCGCCCTGGCGCAGAATCTGGCCACCAGCGCCGAAACGCTCGCGGCGGCGGAAAGCAACCCGTACCGCCAGGCCGAACTGCTGGAGAGCGCGGCGATTCTGCATCACGTTCCGGCCCACCCGGCACGTAACTTCAAAGAGGCCTGCCAGGCATTTTATCTGTTTCAGCTGGCGCTGCAGCTGGACAACGGCAGCTATGCGGTGAACCCGGAAGGTGCCGATAAGGCGCTGCTGCCGTGGTATCAGCGCGACATCGCCAACGGCACCCTGACGCCGCAACGGGCCTATGAAATCGTTGAGTGCCTGTGGTTCAAGCTGGCACAGCTGAGCGAAGTCCGCGCCGCCTGCGCCATCGACGGCTACCCGATGTTCGACGCCCTGCGCCACGGCGCCAGCCTCGATGACCCCAGTACGATCATCAACGAACTGTCCGCGCTGTTCCTCTGCGCACAACGCAATCTGAGCGCGCTCAATCTGCCGGTACGTCTGTTCCACGGCGCACAAAAGGTCTCCGCCGCGCCATTTGCCGCCTGTAGCGAAACCACAACAGCAGAAGGGCTGACCCCGCGCATGCAGCGCCTGCGTAACCACTACCTGACGGTGCGCCCGAGCGTCTCTATTTACCGCGCGCTGGCCTTTACCGAGGTGGTGAAAGCGAATCCGGGTATGCCGACCATTCTGCTGCGCGCCAAAGCTTTCCGTCACGCCTGCGAAACCGCGCCGATTCTGATTCAGGACGATGAGCTGATCGTCGGCCATCCGTGCGGCAAGCCGCGCGCGGGGGCCTTCTCGCCGGATATCGCCTGGCGCTGGGTGCGCGACGAGCTCGATACCATGAGCACCCGTCCGCAGGATCCGTTTGAGATCAGCGAAGCAGATAAGAAAACCATCCGCGAAGAGATCGTACCGTTCTGGGAAGGTCGCTCGCTGGATGAGATCTGTGAAGCCCAGTACCGCGAAGCGGGCGTGTGGGCGTTCAGCGGCGAAACCTTCGTCAGCGACCTCTCCTACCATCAGATCAACGGCGGCGGCGATACCTGCCCGGGCTATGACGTGCTGCTGTTCACCAAAGGGATGAACGGCATTAAAGCCGACGCTGAGGCGCATCTTGCCAGCCTGAGCATGGAAAACCCGGAAGATATCGACCGCATCTACTACTACAAGGCGGCGATTGAAACCTGCGAAGGGGTGATCAACTACGCTCACCGCATCGCCGCGCGCGCCCGCGAGCTGGCCGCTATTGAGCAAAACGCCCAGCGTCGCGCCGAGCTGCTGACCATTGCCGAAGTGAACCAGAACGTCCCGGCAAACCCGCCGAAGACCCTGCAGGAAGCGCTGCAAAGTATCTGGACCGTGGAGTCGCTGTTTGAAATTGAAGAGAACCAGACCGGGCTGTCGCTGGGCCGCGTAGACCAGTACTGCTACCCGATGTTTGAAGCCGATATCCGCGAAGGCCGCCTGACTCACGAAGCTGCGCTGGAGCTGCTGCAGGCGTTTATCATCAAATGCGCCGAGCTGATGTGGATGTCGAGCGAGCTGGGGGCGAAATACTTCGCCGGTTATCAGCCGTTTATCAACCTGACCGTTGGCGGACAGAAGCGCTCCGGCGGCGATGCCTGTAACGACCTGACTTACCTGATTATGGACGCCGTGCGCTTTGTGAAGGTTTACCAGCCGTCGCTGGCCTGCCGTATCCACAACCAGTCACCGCAGAAATATATGGAAAAAATCGTCGACGTCGTCAAGGCGGGGATGGGTTTCCCGGCCTGCCACTTCGATGACTCCCATATCAAAATGATGCTGCGTAAAGGCTTCGATTTCGAAGACGCGCGCGACTACTGCCTGATGGGCTGCGTCGAACCGCAGAAATCCGGCCGTATCTATCAGTGGACCTCTACCGGTTACACCCAATGGCCTATCGCTATCGAGTTCGTCTTAAACCGCGGCCGGATGGTGCTGTTTGATAGTTATCAGGGGCTGGATACCGGCGACCTGCGCGAACTGCGCACCTTCGAAGCGTTTGACGCGGCGGTGAAACAGCAGATTGCCCATATCGTCCGTCTGTCGGCCATTGGCACAGTGATCAGCCAGCGCGTGCACCGCGACGTGGCGCCGAAACCGCTGATGTCGCTGCTGGTGGAAGGCTGCATGGAGAGCGGCAAAGACGTCGCCGCCGGCGGCGCGATGATCAACCACGGCCCGGGGCTGATCTTCTCCGGTCTGGCGACCTACGTCGATTCGATGGCGGCGATTCGTAAGCTGGTATTCGAAGATAAGAAATACACCCTCGAGCAGATGCGCGATGCGATGCTGGCGAACTTCGAAGGCTTTGAAGCCCTGCGCCGCGACTGCCTGAACGCGCCGAAATACGGTAACGACGATAACTACGTTGACCAGTACGCACTGGATATTACCGAGTGGACCGAGCGCGAGTGCCGCAAGTACAAAATGCTCTACTCCACGCTGAGCCACGGCACCCTCTCTATCTCCAACAACACGCCGATTGGCGAGCTGACCAACGCCACGCCGAACGGCCGTCTGGCATGGATGCCGCTTTCCGACGGCATCAGCCCGACGCAGGGGGCGGATAAGCAGGGGCCAACCGCCATCATCAAGTCAGTCAGCAAGATGAACGTGGAGACCATGAACATCGGCATGGTGCATAACTTCAAGTTCCTCCAGGGACTGCTGGATACTCCGGAAGGTCGTCACGGCCTGATTACCCTGCTACGCACGGCGTCGATTCTCGGCAACGGCCAGATGCAGTTCAGCTATGTCGATAACGAAGTGCTGAAAAAAGCCCAGCAGGAACCCGAAAAATATCGCGACCTGATCGTCCGCGTCGCCGGCTACAGCGCCTACTTCGTTGAGCTGTGCAAAGAGGTACAGGACGAAATTATCAGCCGTACGGTGATTGAGAAGTTCTGATAAGGACACGGACGTTTTTGGACACGGATGTCCCGATCGTTTTACTGGAGGTAGCTGTGAGCGCAAAACAAGAATTAACCGGGCGAATATTCAATATTCAGAAATATTCGATCTACGACGGCGATGGAATTCGCACACTGGTTTTTTTCAAAGGCTGCAATATACGCTGCCCATGGTGCGCTAACCCGGAGGGGCTGAATAGCCAGTTCCAGGTCATGTTCTCGCACGACAAATGCATTAACTGCGGCGACTGCGTCAATGTCTGCCCGGCCGGCATTCACTACCGGGCAGAAGAAAACGGCGAGATGAAGCATTTTGTCGACCGTAATAAAGACTGTATTGGCTGCCGCAAATGCGAAGAGATTTGCACCCAGAACGCGCTGGATATTATGGGTAAAGACGTCACCGTCAGCGAGCTGATGGATATCATCATGCAAGATTATGACTTCTACATCGCTTCCGGCGGCGGCGTGACCATCGGCGGCGGCGAAATGAGCCTGCAAACCGATTTTGCCGTGGCGCTGTTCAGCGAATGCAAAAAGATGATGCTCAATACCGCCATCGAAACCCAGGGTACGACCCCGCTGGCCAATTATCAAAAGCTGGCGCCGGTAACCGACACCTTCTTATTCGATATTAAGCAAATCAACAGCGAACACCATAAAGCGTTATTTGGCATCGGCAATGAAGGTATTCGCCGCAATCTGGAATGGCTGGTGGACTCCGGCGCTAACGTGATTATTCGCATGCCGTTGGTTCGCGGATATAACGACTCATTCGATGCCATTACCGGGGCTATTGATTACGTGCAGAAACTGGCGAAGCGCGGAAATATCCGCCGTATCGACATGCTGCCGTACCACCAGCTGGGCCGCAAAAAATACGAGCGCCTGGATATGCCCTACCCCATTACCCAGGACCCGTCTTATTCGTCCGAAGAGCTGAACCAGCTGGAGACGTTCTTCACGCAGTTTGATTTTGATATTCGCTTAGTCCGCCATTAACAGGAGCCGACAATGAAAAGTTTAGGCGTAATTGAAACGCGAGGGCTGGTCACCGCCATTCAGGCCGTAGACGCCGCTTGTAAAGCCGCAGGCGTGACCTGCATTGGCTATCGCAAAATCGGATCGGGGCTGGTCAGCGTCTGCTTCGAAGGCGAGATCAGCGCCATCCACACCGCTATTGAGCGCGGCGTTGAGGTGGCGGGCGCTGCGCAGCACGTCAAGTCGCTGGTCATCGCCCGTCCGGAACCCAGCGTGGTGGCGGCGCTGAGTCATCTGAAAGGTCGCCCGGAGGCAAAAACGCCCGCGAACCACGCTGACATGAAAAACGTGGACGAGAAAAACGCAGTACCGCTACCGATGGAAAAAGTCGCGCCGCAGACGCCGCCTTCCCCGCCAGCACCGGGGGAGCCTGAAGATAAAAATGCCGCGATGAAGAAAGGGAAGAAGGCATGATCGACACCCTGCTACATGAAAAAATCACCGCCCGGCTGACGCGCTCCGCGCCCGATATCCCGGTCGGTATCTCTAACCGCCATGTTCATCTGTCTCAGCAGGATGTCGAGACGCTGTTTGGCCAGGGTTATGCGCTGACGCCGTTTAAACCCCTGCGCCAGCCGGGGCAGTTTGCCGCCCAGGAGTGCGTTACCGTCGTCGGCCCGAAGGGCTCGCTCGCTCAGGTTCGCGTCCTCGGGCCAACCCGCCCGGTGACTCAGCTGGAAATCTCCCGCGCCGACTGCTTTACCCTCGGCATCAAAGCGCCGGTTCGCGAATCTGGCCAGCTGGAGAACGCGGGTAACGCGCTGCTGATCGGCCCGGCAGGCCACGTCGAATTGCGTTCTCAGGTGATCTGCGCCTGGCGGCATATCCATATGTCGCCGCAGGATGCGCGGCAGTTGAACGTCGCCAATGGCCAGAAGGTGAGCGTCCGCAGCAACGGCGAACGCCAGTTGACCTTCGACGAAGTGGTGGTGCGGGTGCGCGAGGACTTCGCGCTGGAATTTCATATTGATACCGAAGAAGCCAATGCCGCCGGACTGAAAAACGGCGCGCAGGTCACGCTCATCGCTTAACGGAGGCCAGCCATGACCGACGAACAGATGGAATACCTGGTGGAACGCATTATTCAGCGCCTGCGGCCGCCGGTACTGGTGATGGTTGGCCCGGCCGCGGGCTATCGCCAGGCCATCCGCAGCCGTCTGGCGGGATGCGGACAGCGTCTGCAGCTGGCGCTGGACGAAGGAGTGCCGGATGCCGCGCAATGGCAGGCGGTCGGTGAAACGCTGCCGGGCGATACCTGGCAGGAAGCGCTGCCGTCGGCAAGCTGGCGGGCCGTGGTGGTGCCGTTTCTCGACTATCCGCTGGCGGCCGATCTGGTGAACGGCACCTTGCAAAACCCACAAGCCAGGCGGTTGCATGCAGCTCTGCTTGCCGGCCTGCCGGTACTGGCGCTGCGCTATCACTGCGATCCGGCCAGCGAGTTAAACCAGCTGCGCGGAGCAGACAGCGCTACGCCCTACGCCGAACATATGCAGTCCACGTTGACGAGGCTGACGGCATGCGGTGTCACGCTGTGCACCATGAATGAGCTACTGGCGAAGCTGGCGGCAGGAACGGAGGCGCTCGCTCAGGTACCCACCGCCGGCACGCGGCGTTATCTCACTGTCACAGACATCGTGAATAATCCGGCGCTGGCCTGCGCCCCCGAAGCGCAGTTAACCGATGCCGCTATCGATTTTTTGAAAAACAGAAAAAAAGAACCCTACCTTAATAAATAGATCCGGAGTTTATTATGTCTTCAAAAACAAAATGTTGGCTATGGATGCTGTTGGTTATCCTTTCGGAAACCTCGGCCACTTCCACCCTGAAAATGTTCGGTAGCAGCGAAGGGAGCACCAAAATGCTGCTGCTCGGGCTGCTGGTGCTGCTGTACTGCACCTGCTACTACTCCCTTTCCCGCGCGGTGAAAGATATTCCCGTTGGTCTGGCATACGCCACCTGGTCCGGTACCGGAATTCTGGTGGTGTCGACGCTGGGGATGGCATTTTACGGTCAGCATCCGGACACCGCGGCGATTATCGGCATGGCCGTTATCGCCAGCGGCATCGTTATCATGAATCTGTTTTCCAAAATGGGTAGCGAAGAGAGCGAAGATACGCCAGCTAAACCGGTTGCTTCACCCTCATCTCTGGACAAAAAAGTCGCCAACTAACGCAAAAGGAATCGTATATGTTTAATCTCGGATTTTTATGGTTGGCGCTGTCTATCGGCTCCGAAATCACCGGTACCTCGATGATCAAAAAGACCAACGGCTTTAGCAAACTGGCGCCATCGGTACTGGTGGTCTGCGCCTACGGCCTGTGCTACTTCGCCCTCACTCGCGCGATGAGCACGATTCCGGTGGGCGTCGCCTACTCGCTATGGTGCGGCTTTGGTATCGTCGGCGTCACCATCTGCTCGATGATCCTCTACAAACAAAAACCGGATCTGCCGGCGATCCTCGCCATGGTGCTGATTATTTCCGGCGGCATCATCATGAACGTCTTCTCCAGCATGTAAGTCCCGCCTGCGCCTTCATTGAGTTCCATGAGGGCGCAAAACCGCACTCTGTAAACCGTTATTGCCGCAATAAAAAAAACCGCTTTCACTGCCGCCGCGTTTCGTGGCAGGATAGTCTGATGAACAGAATCGTCGTCATTGCCCGCCCATATCGTTGGTGGCTGCCTGCATAACAGGCGGCACGATTCACTTTTCCATTTTTAAAGCCGCCGGAAGGCGGCTTTATCGTTTCTCAGCGACGTCTTTCGGCTTAATAGCATCGTAAGGAGTCTCTGATGAACACCAACCCGACCATTCTTACCGGCGATCGCCCCACCGGCCAGCTGCATCTCGGCCACTACGTGGGATCGCTACGCCAGCGCGTGCAGCTTCAGCACGATCATCAACAGTTTATCCTCATCGCCGATCTGCAGGGATTAACCGATAACGGCAGCGACCCACAGAAAATCAGCAGCAATATCTTTGAGGTGATGGCCGATTATCTGGCGGTAGGTATCGACCCGCACAAGACCACGATTTGCCTGCAATCGGCGCTTCCCGCCCTGGCGGAGCTGAGCGCGCTGTATATGAATATCGTCACCGTCGCCCGCGTCGAGCGTAACCCGACGGTCAAAAGTGAAATCGCCCAGAAGGGATTCTCCCGTTCACTACCGGTCGGTTTTCTGGCCTACCCCATCAGCCAGGCGGCCGATATCACCGCGTTTAAGGCGGGTCTGGTGCCGGTCGGCGACGATCAGCTGCCGATGATCGAACAGACCAATGAGATCGTCCATAAAATGAATAGCCTGACCACGACGCCGGTACTGCAGCACTGCCGGGCGCTGCTCAGCGATGTCAGCCGTCTGCCCGGCATTGACGGCGGCGCCAAGATGTCAAAGTCGCTGGGCAATACGCTCACGCTCTCGGCCAGCGAAGAGCAGATTCATCGTGCGGTCGGCGCAATGTATACCGACCCGACCCATCTGCGGGTCAGCGATACTGGCCAAATCGAAGGCAATGTTGTCTTTACGTACCTCGATGCTTTCCATCCCGACCCTGCCTTCGTCGCCGAGATGAAGGCGCATTATCAACGCGGCGGACTGGGTGACCGACAGTGCAAAAACGCGCTGGAGGAGTGTCTGCAGACGCTGCTGGCGCCCATTCGCCAACGCCGGGCAACGTATATTGCGGATAAAGGAATGTTGCTGGAGGTGCTGCGCCAGGGTAGCAAACGTGCGCATCGTCTCACGCAGCAAACGTTGCATGAGGTGATGCGCGGATTAGGATTGCCGGTTCTGTTCTGAGCGCCGGGCGCGACGCCTTAATGCTGCGGGTCCTGCTCACCCTGATGCATCTTCACGCAGTCGCGCCCGCTGCGCTTGGCCACGTACAGCGCGCTGTCAGCGTTGCGCAGCAGCCGGTTATAATCCGGATGGCCGGTATGCACGGCAAAGCCCGCACTGGTGGTAATCGCGATATTGGTCTCGCCGCCGACATTAAACGGGAGCTGGCTAATGCTTTTACGTAAGCGCTCAAGGAGCGCAAAAGCCTCGGCCGCGCCGGTTTCCACCAGCACCAGCAGAAACTCTTCGCCGCCGTAGCGAAAGATATAATCGCTGGAGCGGATGTTATTGCTGAGCAGGTCGGCAACGTGCTTGATTGCCCGGTCGCCCACCATATGGCCCCAGTTATCATTAATCTCTTTAAAATGATCAATATCCACAATCGCCACCGTCATCGGCAGTTCATGTTCCATAGCGAGCGTGACCTCATGCTTGAGGACGACCGGCAGATAACGGCGGTTTAGCAGGCTGGTCAGGGTGTCTTTGCCGTTCTGCATCTGCGACAGACTGCTGAAGATAACCCCGAGCTGGCTGCTGATTTTCTGGCAATGGATGTGGATGCTCTGGAGCAAAGTTTGCGTATTTTTATATTCTGCGCTGCTGTCTGAGGATTTCCAGCCGGCGATTAAATTGTCTACCTGCGTAATCAAGTCGGCGATCTCTTCCATCTGCGCGTTCTTGTTAAAATAGCGCACGCATTTATGACGGAACCACAGGCCAAACTCAGATTCAGATAATAACGTCCCGTTAATATCGCTCTTATTTTCACTGACAATATTAAAAATCGCGCTATTTTCCCAGCCGGAGAGCGAAACCTGCTGTTTGCCATATTCCATTGGCACATTATCCATCAGGCTATACAGACGAAAGGCTTCTTCATTTTTCGTCGCCCGATAGTGCGATAAGGTGTAGGCATGACACATCATCTCGATCGCCATATTAATCGCCATTACCGCGTAGTGGATGGTCGCAAGACCGGTCTGGTGATCAATCTTATCGTTATCCCGCACATATTCAATCAGCCCGGCCTTGAGCTGGCGCGCGCCGCGCAGTACGGCCTCGGCGGGGATGCCGATGCGCGCATGAATACTGCCAATATGGTATTGCCTTTCTGCCAGCGCCTGCAGCTGATCTTTCTCGCTGGTCAAAATGTCGTTGACCCACACGGCCAGCGAACGGCTAAGACGTTCCTGAACCAGATCGTAAGTCAGGTGGCGGGCGATATCGGGATCCTGAAAAATGAAGTCATAAAAACGAGCGGCCAGCGCCTCAGACTGCTCAGCGGCAATATTTTTAAGAATCGCCTTCACTTCCGGCTTCAGGCCGTCATACAACGGCAACCACTCCTTAAAAATAACTGAGATATATTTCTTGCTTTCATCGCTCATTAAATAAAGCACTCGCCGACATAAGTCTATTTTCAAGGCCGCAAATCATACAACAGTTCGCCCTGGTCAACCAGATTAAAAATTCAGCAACCGGGCTTCCCGCTCGCCTGTCCAACCGTTTGCGGCGATTGGCGCTGCGACAGCAATAACCCATGTTAATCGTATGGACATACTCGCGGTAAATGCTAGTATCCCATAGACAGTAGCTATATTTATGCGTGTTTCATTTAAGGCCAGGATTGCTGATGATGACCACATTCATAGCACATCTATTTCACCGGGTAGTCGCGCAGCTGGACGTGCGCGCCGGTCGGCCTTGCCCCTCCCCACCTCTGTCTTTCAAAGGGATAACGCTCCGTGCGACGGAGAGAAGAAACGCGCATCACTCAGCAATATGGAACAGAGCGAGTAGCGTATGGACAAAATCAAACAGCACTGGGCCTGGTGCCTTATCGGCCTGCTGGCGGTTATCGCCGCCCTGATATGGTGGGCATTGCGTCCGCCGGGACTTCCGCAGGGCTTTGCCGGCAGCAACGGCAGAATAGAAGCCACCGAGGTGGATATCGCCACCAAAACCGCCGGACGCATCGACGCCATTCTGGTCAAAGAGGGGCAGTTTGTGCGCAAGGGCGAGGTGCTGGCGCGGATGGATATTCGGGTGCTGAACGAACAGCGCCTCGAAGCGGCCGCCCAGATTAAAGAGGCGGAAAGCGCGGTCGCCGCCGCCAAAGCGCTGCTGGATCAGCGCCAAAGCGAAATGCGCGCCACGGAAGCGGTGGTGAAACAGCGGCAGGCGGAGCTAAACTCCACCGCCAAACGCCACGTGCGCTCCAGCGCGCTGTCACAGCGCGGCGCGGTGTCAGCCCAGCAGCTTGACGATGATCAGGCGGCAGCGGAAAGCGCCCGGGCAGCGCTCGAATCCGCCAGAGCCCAGGTCTCAGCGGCAAAAGCGGCAATTGAAGCCGCCCGTACCAGCATTATTCAGGCCCAGACCCGCGTTGATGCCGCTCAGGCAACCGAACGGCGCATCCTCGCCGATATTGACGATAGCGAACTCAAAGCGCCGCGCGACGGCCGCATTCAGTATCGCGTCGCCGAACCGGGCGAGGTCCTGGCCGCCGGCGGCCGGGTGCTGAATATGGTCGATCTCTCCGATGTCTATATGACCTTCTTCCTGCCTACCGAGCAGGCAGGCCAGCTGGCGCTGGGCAGCGAAGCGCGCATCGTGCTGGACGCGGCGCCGGGCCTGGTGGTGCCTGCCCATATCAGCTTTGTCGCCAGCGTCGCGCAGTTTACGCCAAAGACGGTAGAAACCAGCGATGAACGCCTGAAGCTGATGTTCCGCGTGAAGGCCCGCATCCCGCCGGAGCTGCTGGAGCAGCATCTTGAGTATGTGAAAACCGGTCTGCCCGGCATGGCGTATGTCCGCCTGGATAGCCAGCGGGCGTGGCCCGATACGCTCACGGTGAGGTTACCGCAATGAGAGGCGTTGAGCAGGATACTCACCCACCGGTCGCCCTGCTGGAACACGTCGGCCAGCGCTTTGGCACCACCGTCGCGCTGCGGGATATCACGCTAAGCATCCCCGCTCGTCAGATGGTCGGCCTGATCGGCCCTGACGGCGTCGGCAAATCCAGCTTACTGTCGCTGATTTCCGGCGCGCGGGTCATTGAGCAAGGTAACGTGATGGTGCTCGGCGGCGATATGCGCGATGCGCGTCACCGCCGGGATGTTTGCCCCAAAATCGCCTGGATGCCGCAGGGTCTGGGTAAAAACCTCTATCACACCCTGTCGGTGTATGAAAACGTTGATTTCTTTGCCCGCCTGTTTGGTCATGACAAAGCCGAACGCGAGAACCGCATCGATGAACTCCTGCGCAGCACCGGACTGGATCCTTTCCGCGATCGCCCTGCCGGGAAATTATCCGGCGGGATGAAGCAGAAGCTCGGCCTGTGCTGCGCGCTGATCCATGACCCGCAGCTGTTGATCCTTGATGAACCCACGACCGGCGTTGACCCACTTTCTCGCGCCCAGTTCTGGGCGCTGATTGACAGCATCCGCCAACGCCAGCCGGAGATGAGCGTACTGGTCGCCACGGCCTATATGGAAGAGGCGGAACGCTTCGACTGGCTGGTAGCGATGAACGCGGGGGAAGTACTGGCGACCGGTAGTGCCGCAGAACTTAAAGCGCAAACCTGCAGTCAGACCCTGGAGCAGGCGTTTATCGCCCTGCTGCCGGAAGCCCAGCGCAAAGCGCATAAAGAGGTGATCATTGCGCCGCGTAACGCTCAGGAAAATGACATCGCGATTGAAGCCCGTGGCCTGACCATGCGCTTCGGTAACTTCGTGGCGGTCGACCATGTGAACTTCCGCATCGCGCGCGGCGAGATTTTTGGTTTCCTCGGTTCGAACGGTTGCGGTAAATCAACCACCATGAAAATGCTGACCGGCCTGCTGCCCGCCAGCGAAGGCGAAGCCTGGCTATTTGGTCAGCCGGTCAATCCCAGGGATATCGAAACCCGGCGCCGCGTCGGCTATATGTCGCAGGCTTTCTCCCTCTACAGCGAACTGACCGTCAGGCAGAACCTCGAACTGCACGCCCGTTTATTTCACATTCCGGATGCCGACATCCCCGCTCGGGTGGCGGAAATGAGCCAGCGTTTTATGTTAACGGAGGTTGAAGATGCGCTGCCCGCCTCTCTGCCGTTAGGTATTCGCCAGCGCCTTTCGCTGGCCGTGGCGGTGATCCATCGTCCGGAAATGCTGATCCTGGATGAACCAACTTCCGGCGTCGATCCGGTCGCCAGGGATATGTTCTGGCAGCTGATGGTCGATCTCGCCCGCCAGGATCGGGTGACGATTTTTATCTCGACCCACTTTATGAATGAAGCCGAGCGCTGCGATCGCATTTCGCTGATGCACGCCGGGAAGGTACTGGCCAGCGATACGCCGCAGGCGCTGGTTGCGCAGCGCGGAGCGGCAAACCTTGAAGAGGCGTTTATCGCCTGGCTGCAGGATGCCCAGCGGCCCGTCGAACAAATACCGCCCGCCCCGCCGGTTAGCGCTCCCGCCGGAACGACGGCCCCACGCCAGGCGTTCAGCCTGCGGCGACTGTTTAGCTACAGCCGACGTGAAGCGCTGGAGCTGCGGCGCGATCCGGTACGTTCGACCCTGGCGCTGCTGGGTACCGTGATTCTGATGTTCATCATGGGATACGGCATTAGCATGGACGTGGAAGATCTGCGCTTCGCGGTCCTCGATCGCGACCAGACCCTCAGCAGTCAGGGCTGGTCGCAGAATATCGCCGGTTCGCGCTACTTCATTGAGCAACCGCCGCTGCAGAGCTATGACCAACTGGACAGACGGATGCGCAACGGCGAGCTGGCCGTCGCCATTGAAATTCCGCCTGATTTCGGCCGTGATATTGCCCGCGGCACGCCGGTAAAAATTGGCGTCTGGGTGGACGGCGCTATGCCTAACCGGGCCGAGACGGTGCGCGGCTACGTCCAGGCGATGCATCTGGCCTGGCTGCAGGAGATGGCCGGACGGCAGGCTACGCCCGGTCGCGATACCTCGCTGATATCCATCGAGACGCGCTATCGCTATAACCCGGACGTGAAAAGCCTACCGGCCATTGTTCCGGCGGTGATCCCGCTGCTGTTGATGATGATCCCGGCGATGCTCAGCGCGCTGAGCGTGGTACGTGAAAAAGAGCTGGGTTCAATCATCAATCTGTACGTCACGCCGACGACCCGCAGCGAGTTTCTTCTGGGCAAGCAGCTGCCGTATATCGCGCTGGGCATGTTTAACTTCTTCCTGCTGTGCGCGCTGTCGGTCCTGGTGTTTGGCGTGGCGCATAAGGGGAGTTTTCTGACCCTGACGCTGGCGGCGCTGCTGTATGTCACCATCGCTACCGGGTTGGGGCTGCTGATCTCGACCTTTATGAAAAGCCAGATTGCGGCCATCTTTGGCACCGCCATTATTACGCTGATACCGGCCACGCAGTTTTCCGGGATGATTGACCCGGTCGCTTCGCTGGAGGGGCCAGGTCGCTGGATTGGGCAGATTTACCCGACCAGCCACTTCCTGACCATTGCCCGCGGCACATTTTCAAAAGCCCTGAATCTGACCGATCTGTGGGCGTCCTTTATACCGCTGCTGATAGCCATCCCGCTGGTGCTCGGCCTCAGCGTGTGGCTACTGAAAAAACAGGAGGGATGATGCGCGGATTACGCAATATCTATCATCTCGGCATCAAGGAGCTGCGCAGTCTGCTCGGCGATAAGGCGATGCTGACCTTAATCCTGTTCGCCTTTACCGTATCGGTCTATTCCTCAGCGACCGTGATGCCGGGGTCGCTGCATTTGGCGCCTGTCGCGATTGCCGATATGGATAAATCGCAGCTCTCTTCGCGAATTATCAACGGCTTTTATCGGCCGTGGTTTTTACCGCCTGAGCTGATTAATGAAGATGAGATGGATGCCGGGCTGGATGCCGGGAACTATACCTTTGCCATTAATATCCCGCCCAACTTTCAGCGTGATGTGCTCGCCGGACGGCAGCCGGAAATTCAGGTGAACGTCGACGCCACGCGTATGAGCCAGGCGTTTACCGGCAATGGCTATATCCAGAATATTATTAGCGGGGAGGTGAACAGCTTCGTAGCTCGCTATCGGGGTAACGATACCCTACCGGTCGAGCTGGCGGTGCGCATGCGCTTTAACCCCAATCTCGAACAGGAGCGTTTTGGCGCGGTCATGGCCATCATCAATAACATCACCCTGCTGGCCATCGTGTTGACCGGCTCAGCGCTGATCCGCGAGCGCGAGCACGGTACGATCGAACACCTGCTGGTCATGCCGGTAACGCCGTTCGAAATTATGCTGGCAAAAATCTGGTCGATGGGGCTGGTGGTGCTGGTGGTTTCCGGGCTGTCGCTGCTGCTCATGGTCCAGGGAGTGCTGCAGGTGCCGATTGAAGGTTCCATCCCGCTGTTTATGCTGGGCGTGGCCCTGAGCCTGTTTGCCACCACGTCCATCGGTATCTTTATGGGAACAATAGCTCGCTCGATGCCGCAGCTGGGGCTGCTGATGATTCTGGTGCTGCTGCCGCTGCAGATGCTGTCTGGCGGCTCGACCCCGCGGGAAAGCATGCCGCAGGCGGTGCAGGATATTATGTTAACCATGCCGACCACGCATTTTGTCAGCCTGGCGCAGGCGATTCTGTATCGGGGGGCTGACTTTGCCATCGTCTGGCCGCAGTTTTTAACCCTGATGGCCATCGGCGGCGTGTTCTTCACTATCGCACTGCTACGTTTTCGTAAAACGATTGGTACGATGGCGTGAGTGGCGCGCGGTGGCCGTCCGTCAGGTGGCGGCCACCGGCGATAAGGACCCAGTTAGTGCTTGCGGTTGATCACGCGACGTAGCAGCCAGGTAAAGCCCATCGCCATGCTGAACAGAATAAACAGCAGAACCACCCAGCTCAGCGAAATACGCACTAACGCGCTGAACGTCATCAGCGGCTGCAGGTAGACGGTAAAGGATTCGCTTACCGGTTTCCCCATCAGCAGCATGACGCTGTCAACGGCCCAGACGCACACCCGGCAAGCAACCCAGATAATCGCCGGCCAGCACAGCAGAACCAAAAAGGTGAAGCGTTCCTGCAGGTAACGGATGAACCGGCGCAAAGGCGACCATTTTAAAAGGATCTTCATTTATATTCTCATCGTGCCGCTCGATAACATTGATGCCACACCCATTAGACTGCGTGGGGGGAGGGGTATCTCAGCGACATCGGGATAGCATTAATACAGATCGTACGCGCTACATTATATCGATATTACAGTGACACGAACTCGATCGAGTTAACAAACTGTTAATGACACTAAAACATTTCCCTGCGAAAGTCCAGTTACAACAGCACGTGTCGTTAAATATAAACAAACTATTTTAACATACTGATAAATAATGATTAAAATAAAAAATATCAGTCAAATAAATATTTTTAAATATAAATCTGGATTTTTTATTCTGTGTTTTTACGTCATTAATAAGCGCAGAAAATAATATTTTCTATTAATAAATAAAGTGTCATAAAAAGAAGCGGGATATATTCAGCACCGCGAGATATGAAAAGCGATATGTACCGACAACCGCCAAAACGCAAAAAGCCCGTCGGTGAGGACGGGCTTTTTACTGAACTGATGGCTGGCCGCGGTGCATGAGTCGTCGTATCATCCTGATGCTCCCCCCCTCCTGGGCCGGCCTCCGGCGGTTCAACAGCGTTGCCGGCGATGTTGTCCTGCTCCCGGTGAGCGTTTCCCGACAAACAACAGATAAAACAAAAGGCCCAGTCTTTCGACTGAGC